>NZ_JADCKW010000035.1:0-46438 GCF_014982155.1 Enterobacter cloacae complex sp. P16RS2
GTCATCTACAAGATCTTTAATGATATTGTAATTTTCATCTCGCCTTACCCTGTCTTCATCTGTTATTTCTTTCTCATCTACTAACATATATGAAGGGTAGATATAATCTTTACAAGTTATGCTATTTGATTCAATATAATATTTAAACAGTGAAAATGAGAAAGGAATTGGCTTACCAGTTCTTTCTGATTTTATTTTAAATAAAATTAACAAATCGACCTTTCTGTCAAAATCCAAAACACGATAAAGCCCCTCTGCAAGCAAATCAGTGCCTTGAGAGAGCCAGACTGAATTTCTAATAATATCCATTTGCGTTCAGTCCTATATAGTGGCCATTGGAAATTATCTTTATCAGTCCGGTTTCGAGTATTGGATATGATAAATCAACATTTATCATCTTTAATCCAATCATTGCCTGCAATAACATCATCGCTTCTTGTGCATCTACCCCAATGATTGATGAAATCATTGCGCGTAGTCCCACTATGGGATAAACATCTGGTTTAAGCTTCCATAGGATTTTACCAAGAGGATATTTATCATAAAATTCAGAGCCATCTCTTAATACAGAAGTAGCCCAACAAATATTTTTACCGACGACGTTATTGAGTTCCGAGCCAACATAAATTTGAAACTCAACATCAATCAACTGCCAAAACATTCTCTCTATTTCAAGCTTTTGGGCTTCGCGTTTAGGTATGCACTCGTTTTGTTTTACTGCTATAGCTTTGTATCGAAGTCCGCCTTCAGGAGTTCTCAAGGTCAGCAAGAAATCAGTTGTCATAACATTCAGGACATCGGCTGGTACACCTCTGACTCCCCTAACAAGCGGATGCTGCACATGTAAGTGATTGGCTATCTGTTGGGTCAGCAGTAGGGGTATGAGTGGGAATTGTTCGCGGATATCGATCACCGAGTCATTAAACTCAGCCAGGTAGAAAAAGTTACTTTCGACAGAAGAAAAGAAATGGTGGTTCCGAAACGTCTTGAGGCCAAAGACTATCGAACGGTTTCCATGGGATCTAACGTCCTGGGCTCTAAGCCAGGGTTGATAACTTTGTCCGTAGCCCAACCCTATGCCGTCACCTAGCGCATTTTCATAATCCAGATAGGATTTTAGACGCCTGCCCCTAGCCATGATCGTACCCACAAAACGTCATTGATACGTACCTATATGTGCATTTTATAGTCTCCAACCCTATAACCACACATAGAGTAAGTATAAAACATTAGCGTCGTTTTTTGAGAATGGTTACAACTTTAGTGCTTTGTGTACAACTTTATTGTCTTCGGACATCTGCCAGCGCCTGAGCACACGCCCAGGCACTTGCCCATGCCCACTGGAAGTTGTACCCGCCGAGCCAGCCGGTCACATCCATCACTTCGCCAATAAAATAGAGCCCCGGCACGTTGCGCGCTTCCATGGTGCGGGACGAGAGCTCATTCGTATCGACGCCACCCAGCGTGACCTCTGCCGTGCGGTAGCCTTCGGTGCCGTTTGGCTGAACGCGCCAGTTTGTCAGGGTCTCGACCAGCGTTTCCTGCTCGCGGCTGTTAAGCTGCTTAAGCGACACATCCGGGATCTGCCCCAGCGCCTGCAAACATTCCACCAGACGTTTTGGCAGTTGCATCGCCAGGGTGTTTTTCAGGCTTTGATTCGGGTGCGCGGTACGCTGCTCGTTAAGAAAAGCATCCAGATCGCACTCCGGAAGCAGATTCACCGTGACAAACTCCCCCGGCTGCCAGTAGCTGGAGATTTGCAGTACCGCCGGGCCGGAGAGGCCGCGATGGGTAAAGAGCAGATTTTCGCGGAACACCGTGCCGTCTTCGGCGGTAATGACCGAGGGAACAGACACGCCGGACAGCGTCTGCAGCTGTTCCAGAAGCGGTTTATGCAGCGTAAACGGCACCAGCCCGGCGCGAGTGGGCAAGACTTTAAGGCCAAACTGTTCGGCAATCTTATAGCCGAACGGGGAGGCGCCCAGCCCCGGCATCGACAGACCGCCGCTGGCGATCACCAGGCTGTCAGCGCTGACGGTTTCACCGTTCAGCTGCAGCGTATAGCCCTGGTCGTCGCGGGTGACCTCCAGCACTTCCGTGCGCAGGCGCATGACGACGCCGCCCTTCTCGCACTCGGCCACCAGCATATCGACAATCTGCTGCGCGGAGTCGTCGCAGAACAGCTGTCCCAGCGTCTTCTCATGCCACGCGATGCCGTGCTTGCCCACGAGATCGATAAAATCCCATTGTGTGTAGCGCGCCAGCGCAGATTTACAAAAATGACGGTTTTGGCTCAAATAGGCCGCGGGTTCAACATACAGATTAGTAAAGTTGCAGCGCCCGCCGCCGGACATCAGGATCTTACGGCCGGGCTTTTTACCGTTATCCAGCAGCAGCACGCGACGACCCGCCTGTCCGGCCATTGCCGCACAAAACATACCCGCCGCACCGGCGCCAATTACCACGGCATCAAACCTTTCCACGTCAAAACCCTCTTTGTTAACTGCCGCGGATTGTAAAGTTTCCTCTGTGGTCACACCAGCGTAAAAAGATATTACAAAGGCATTCCATTGAAATTTAAAGAATATCCTTTATGAGGCATTTCTCAAATCAGGTGGTATGTCAAAAAAAGTCTATATTTCACTTTGCCCGCCGCGCATTTGTCCTGGATAATGCGCCGCGTTCATGTCCTCAAAATGGCGTAACGTCCTATGCTACATTTGTTTGCCGGCCTGGATTTACATACCGGGCTTTTATTATTGCTTGCTCTGGTTTTTGTACTGTTTTACGAAGCGATCAACGGCTTCCACGACACTGCAAACGCAGTAGCGACAGTTATCTACACTCGCGCAATGCGATCGCAGCTTGCGGTTGTTATGGCGGCGGTATTTAACTTTTTTGGTGTTCTCCTGGGCGGGCTGAGCGTTGCGTATGCCATCGTGCATATGCTGCCAACGGATCTGCTGCTTAACGTTAGTTCTGGCCATGGCCTCGCTATGGTGTTCTCAATGCTGCTTGCTGCAATTATCTGGAACCTCGGTACCTGGTATTTTGGCCTGCCTGCATCCAGTTCTCACACGCTCATCGGCGCGATTATCGGCATCGGGTTAACCAACGCCCTGATGACCGGGACATCGGTTGTTGATGCGCTGAACCTGCCTAAAGTATTGGGCATTTTCGGCTCCCTGATCATCTCCCCTATCGTGGGTCTGGTCGTTGCAGGTGGCTTGATTTTCATCCTGCGTCGCTACTGGAGCAACACGAAAAAACGTGCGCGTATCCACCTGACGCCAGCAGAGCGTGAGAAGAAAGACGGCAAGAAAAAGCCGCCGTTCTGGACGCGTATCGCCCTGATCATTTCTGCTATCGGCGTGGCCTTCTCACACGGCGCGAACGACGGGCAGAAAGGCATTGGTCTGGTGATGCTGGTTCTGATCGGCGTCGCACCGGCAGGCTTCGTGGTGAACATGAATGCCTCCGGTTACGAAATCACCCGTACCCGCGATGCGGTCAACAACGTTGAAACCTATTTCCAGCAGCATCCTGACCTGCTGAAAAAAGCGACCGGCGTTGATCAGTTGATCCCTTCTCCGGAAGCCGGTGCAACCACCGCGCCTGGCGAGTTCCACTGCCATCCGGCAAACGCGATTAACGCGCTGGAACGCGCCAAGGGCATGCTGGGCGACATCGAAAGCTACGACAAACTGGCCGTTGAACAGCGTGGTCAACTGCGTCGTATCATGCTCTGCATCTCTGACGTGACCGATAAAGTCGCGAAGCTGCCAGAGGTGAATGGTGACGACAAACGTCTGCTGAAGAAACTGAAAAGCGATATGCTCAACACCATTGAGTACGCGCCAATCTGGATCATCATGGCCGTCGCGCTGGCACTCGGTATTGGTACGATGATTGGCTGGCGTCGTGTTGCGACCACCATCGGAGAGAAGATCGGTAAGAAAGGCATGACCTATGCGCAGGGTATGTCCGCGCAGATGACGGCGGCGGTTTCTATCGGTCTGGCGAGCTACACCGGTATGCCAGTATCCACCACCCACGTACTCTCCTCGTCCGTGGCAGGTACCATGATTGTTGACGGCGGCGGTCTGCAGCGCAAAACCGTGACAAACATTCTGATGGCCTGGGTGTTCACCCTTCCGGCGTCCATCCTGCTGTCTGGCGGTTTGTACTGGATTTCGCTGAAGCTGATTTAATCGGTTGAAGGCGACAAAAAAGCGGGTCAGGAAACTGACCCGCTTTTTTTATGCTCAGTGCCAAATCATCAATGCAATCATACTGACCACGACCAGCCCGCACAGGGCGCTGGTCAAAATGAACTGACGACGCAGGCGCTCGCAGCGACGAATAAACTCTTCATCGTGATGATCGCGGTAGCGCTGGTAGTAGATGTATCCCACCAGACGCATCTGCTTGCTGGGCTGTCCATGCGAGGTGAAGAACCCTCCACCGTCCACATACTGATAAAGCAACGGATCGCAACCACGAAGTACCACTAACAGCGCACGTAACGATGAGAAGTAGCGCGCCATATTCACTATGCAAACCACGCATAACGCCCAAAACAATGCGACGGTGCTAATCATACATCCTCCCCGGCGTCCGCCCACGAAGCAAGGCTTCTGAGCTACCGCACCCCAATGCCCTGACAGACAGTTCAGTGAAAGAATGACCAGAAGTCGATCCGGTTCGCGTTTTAATATCCGAACGGCTCATTTAATAGTGTAGGAGATCCGTTAATTTTTTTGCCACAAGGTTAATCGTTATCAACACCAAAGCTTGAAAAATATGTTTAACTGGGCCGTAATGAAAGTATCAGACGACGGCATTCTCACTTAGTCATCGATAACTTAAGGAAGGAGTAACACTATGGCTTACAAACACATTCTCATCGCGGTAGACCTCTCCCCTGAGAGCAAAGTGCTGGTTGATAAAGCGGTATCCATGGCACGTCCCTACAACGCGAAAGTTTCGCTGATTCACGTTGACGTGAATTACTCCGACCTCTACACCGGTCTGATCGACGTGAATCTTGGCGATATGCAGAAACGCATTTCCGAAGAGACTCACCATGCCCTGAGCGAACTCTCCACCAACGCGGGCTATCCAATTACCGAAACCCTGAGCGGCAGCGGCGATCTGGGCCAGGTGCTGGTTGATGCGATCAAGAAATACGATATGGACCTGGTGGTTTGCGGTCACCATCAGGACTTCTGGAGCAAGCTGATGTCTTCAGCGCGCCAGCTGATTAACACCGTTCACGTGGATATGCTGATTGTTCCACTGCGTGACGAAGAAGACGAGTAAGTGCGTTAAACTCCCCTCACCCTAACCCTCTCCCAAAGGGAGAGGGAATAGATCGAGGACGCAGGCCGGGTAAGGCGAAGCCGCCGCCCGGCTTTTTTATTCCGGCGTACCCGGATAAATATCAAACCGGTGCCCTTTGGTGGTCACCGCGTTAGCGGTCGCAACGTCCGCCAGCGGCGGCGCATAGTCCGGGCGCTTTACCACCACCCGCTTCGTGGCAAGCTGACGAGCCGGCTCCAGCAGGCCATCGGCATCCAAATCCGGCCCCACCAGCGACTGAAACACCCGCATCTCTTTCTTCACCAGCGCGCTTTTCTGCTTATGCGGGAACATAGGGTCGAGATAGACCACCTGCGGGCGCGGGGTGATATCCGTCAATGCCGTCAGGCTGGAGGCGTGGATCAGCTGCAAACGATCCTGCAGCCAGGTACCGATTTCCGGGTCCGCATAGCCTCGCGCCAGCCCGTCGTCGAGCAGCGCAGCGACCACCGGGTTACGCTCCAGCATCCGTACGCGACAGCCGACAGACGCCAGCACAAAGGCATCACGCCCCAGTCCCGCCGTGGCATCGACCACGTCCGGGAGGTAGCTCCCTTTGATGCCGACCGCTTTGGCCACCGCTTCGCCGCGACCGCCGCCGAACTTGCGCCGGTGCGCCATCGCGCCGCCGACAAAGTCGACAAAAATCCCGCCGAGCTTCGGTTCGTCGCGCTTGCGTAATTCGAGATGTTCCGGCGTCATCACCAGCGCCATCAGGTTTTCTTCATCGTGCTCCAGCCCCCAGCGGGCCGCCAGAACGGATAAGGCGCCGTCTCCGGCGCCTGTTTCATCTACTAAGCAGATCTTCACGTAACAATCAGCCTTTGATCCCGTAATGCTCAAGCATCGCATCCAGCTGCGGCTCGCGTCCGCGGAAGCGTTTGAACAGCACCATTGGCTCTTCAGACCCGCCTCGGGTCAGAATGTTATCGAGGAACGACTGGCCGGTTTCGCGGTTGAAGATCCCCTCTTCTTCGAAGCGGGAGAAGGCATCTGCCGCCAGCACGTCGGCCCACAGGTAGCTGTAGTAGCCCGCCGCGTAGCCGCCGGCGAAGATGTGGCTGAACGCGTGCGGGAAGCGGCCCCAGGTTGGCCCTGGAATAACGGCAACCTGCTTTTTAATCTCGGCCAGGGTTTCAAGGATTTTCGCACCCTGCTCCGGGCTAAACTCGGCGTGCAGGCGGAAATCGAACAGGCCGAACTCCAGCTGGCGCAGAATGAACATCGCCGCCTGGTAGTTTTTCGCCGCCAGCATTTTATCCAGCAGCTCTTTCGGCAGCGGTTCGCCGGTCTCATAGTGACCGGAAATAAACGCCAGCGCGTCCGGCTCCCAGCACCAGTTTTCCATAAACTGGCTTGGCAGCTCGACCGCATCCCACGGCACGCCGCTGATACCGGCCACGCCTGCGGTTTCGATGCGGGTCAGCATGTGGTGCAGACCGTGACCGAACTCGTGGAAAAGAGTGATCACTTCGTCGTGGGTGAATAGCGCCGGTTTGCCGCTTACCGGACGGTTGAAGTTACAGGTCAGGTAGGCGACCGGCTTCTGCAGAGAACCGTCGGCTTTACGCATCTGGCCCACGCAGTCGTCCATCCATGCCCCGCCGCGCTTGTTCTCACGCGCGTAGAGATCGAGGTAGAAGCTGCCGCGCAGTTCGTTTTTCTCGTCATACAGCTCGAAGAAACGCACGTCCGGGTGCCAGACGTCGATATCGGTACGCTCTTTGGCGGTGATGCCATAGATGCGTTTTACCACTTCGAACAGGCCGTTGACGGCTTTGTTTTCCGGGAAGTACGGGCGCAGCTGCTCGTCGCTGATGCTGTAGAGGTGCTGCTTCTGTTTTTCGCTGTAGTACGCGATATCCCACGGCTGCAGTTCGTCCACGCCGAACTCCGCTTTTGCGAAGGCGCGCAGCTGGGCCAGCTCTTTCTCACCCTGCGGACGGGCGCGTTTCGCCAGATCGGTCAGGAAGTCGAGTACCTGCTGCGGATTTTCTGCCATTTTGGTGGCGAGAGATTTATCGGCGTAGTTTTCGAAGCCCAGCAGCTGCGCCAGCTCGTGACGCAGGGCGAGGATTTCCGCCATTACCGGGCTGTTGTCCCACTTACCGGCATTCGGCCCCTGATCGGAGGCGCGGGTGCTGTACGCGCGGTACATCTCTTCGCGCAGGGCCTGGTTGTCGCAGTAGGTCATCACCGGCAGATAGCTCGGGATATCCAGCGTCAACAGGAAGCCTTCCTGCTCTTTCGCTTCAGCCTGGGCTTTTGCCGCCGCCAGCGCGCTTTCCGGCATACCGGCCAGTTCCGCTTCGTCGGTAATCAGCTTCGTCCAGCCCATGGTGGCGTCGAGCACGTTGTTGCTGTACTGGTTGCCCAGCTCGGACAGACGCGCGGCGATTTCGCCGTAGCGGGTCTGCTTCTCTTTTGGCAGGCCAATCCCGGACAGCTCAAAATCACGCAGGGCGTTATCGACCGATTTTTTCTGCGCCGTGCTCAATTCGGCATAGTGGTCGCCATCGCGCAGGTCGCGGTAGGCTTTGTACAGCCCTTCGTGCTGCCCGACCCAGGTGCTGTACTCAGAGAGCAGCGGCAGCGTCTGTTCGTAGGCTTCGCGCAGTTCCGGGCTGTTTTTTACCGAGTTCAGGTGGCTCACCGGGGAGAAGATACGCCCCAGCACGTCGTCCACTTCGGCCAGCGGCTGACACAGATTTTCCCAGGTGTACGGCGCGCCCTGCGCTACCACGCTTTCTACCGCCGCGCGGCAGTTGTCCAGCGATTGCGTAACGGCTGGAACCACATGCTCAGGGAGGATTTTAGAAAACGGCGGCAACGAAAAAGGCGTCAGTAATGGATTGGTCATAAACGCTGTCCTGTTGAAATAGGTGAATGAAGCGCGCATCCGGCGCTGTGCATATGGGATCTAGAATGGGGTTAAGTGTAGAGGATTTCAATGCCGGACGTTGCGCTTTCGCGGCAGTGGAAACTTTTCTGTATACTGTGGCGATACGCTCTATTTTTGCCCGATGGCGCTACGCTTATCGGGCCTACGTTTACTACCTGGAACACATTCATCCATGCTCAGTTATCGCCACAGCTTCCACGCAGGCAACCACGCCGACGTCCTTAAACACACCGTACAGAGCCTGATCATCGAATCGCTCAAAGAGAAAGAGAAGCCGTTTCTCTATCTGGACACGCACGCGGGCGCGGGCCGTTATCAGCTGAGCGGCGAGCATGCCGAGCGTACCGGTGAATATCTGGAAGGAATTGCCCGCATCTGGCAGCAGGACGACCTGCCTGCCGAGCTGGAGCCGTACATCGGCGTGGTGAATCACTTCAACCGCAACGGCCAGCTGCGCTACTACCCTGGCTCACCGCTGATTGCGCGCCAGCTGTTGCGCGAGCAGGACAGCCTCCAGCTGACCGAGCTGCACCCGAGCGATTTTCCGCTGCTGCGTTCTGAATTCCAGAAAGACAGTCGCGCCCGCGTGGAAAAATCCGACGGCTACCAGCAGCTGAAAGCCAGGCTGCCGCCGGTTTCCCGTCGCGGCCTGGTGCTGATCGACCCGCCGTACGAAATCAAAACCGACTATCAGGCGGTGGTGACCGGCATCCACGAAGGTTACAAACGCTTTGCTACCGGCACCTATGCCCTGTGGTACCCGGTGGTGCTGCGCGCGCAAATCAAACGCATGATCAAAGACCTGGAAGCGACCGGCATCCGCAAGATCCTGCAGATCGAGCTGGCGGTACGCCCTGACAGCGATCAGCGCGGCATGACCGCCTCCGGCATGATTGTGATCAACCCGCCGTGGAAGCTTGAAGCGCAGATGAATAACGTGCTGCCGTGGCTGCATAAAACGCTGGTGCCAGCGGGTACAGGCCACGCCACCGTCAGTTGGATCGTGCCGGAGTAATCGCAGCCATCGGTGGAAACTATTGATTTCAGGTATACAATCGCGGCAATTCACGATTAAGGACAAAAGCTATGACTAAGCATTATGACTACATCGCCATCGGCGGCGGCAGCGGCGGCATCGCCTCCATCAACCGTGCGGCCATGTACGGCCAGAAGTGCGCGCTGATTGAAGCCAAAGCGCTGGGCGGCACCTGCGTGAACGTGGGCTGTGTACCGAAGAAAGTGATGTGGCATGCGGCGCAGATCCGTGAAGCTATCCATATGTATGGCCCGGACTACGGCTTTGACACCACCATCAACCGCTTCGACTGGGACAAACTGATCGCCAGCCGTACCGCCTACATCGACCGTATTCACACCTCGTACGACAACGTGCTGGGTAAAAATAACGTCGATGTCATCCACGGTTTCGCCCGCTTTGTGGACGCGAAAACGATCGAAGTGAACGGCGAGACGATCACCGCCGATCACATTCTGATCGCCACCGGCGGCCGTCCGAGCCACCCGAACATCCCGGGCGTGGAATACGGCATCGACTCCGACGGTTTCTTCGAGCTGCCTGCCCTGCCAAAACGCGTTGCCGTTGTTGGCGCGGGTTACATTGCGGTGGAACTGGCCGGCGTGATTAACGGCCTGGGCGCAGAAGCGCACCTGTTCGTACGTAAACACGCGCCGCTGCGCAGCTTTGACCCGCTGATTGTCGATACGCTGGTTGAAGTGATGAACACCGAAGGCCCGACCCTGCACACCAACGCCGTGCCAAAAGCGGTCGTGAAAAACGCGGACGGCAGCCTGACGCTTGAGCTGGAAGATGGCCGCAGCCAGACCGTCGATTGCCTGATCTGGGCGATTGGCCGTGAACCTGCGAACGATAACTTCAACCTGGGCGTAACTGGCGTGAAAACCGACGAAAAAGGCTATATCGTCGTCGATAAATTCCAGAACACCAGCGTACCGGGCATTTATGCGGTCGGCGATAATACCGGAGCGGTTGAGCTGACGCCGGTCGCCGTTGCGGCGGGTCGTCGTCTCTCCGAGCGCCTTTTCAACAACAAGCCGGACGAGCATCTGGACTACAGCAACATCCCGACCGTGGTCTTCAGCCACCCGCCAATCGGCACCGTCGGCTTAACCGAGCCGCAGGCGCGCGAGCAGTACGGCGACGACCAGGTGAAAGTGTATAAATCGGCGTTTACCGCGATGTACACCGCCGTCACCTCTCACCGTCAGCCGTGCCGCATGAAGCTGGTCTGCGTAGGTCCGGAAGAGAAGATTGTCGGCATCCACGGCATCGGCTTCGGCATGGACGAGATCCTGCAGGGCTTCGCCGTGGCGCTGAAGATGGGCGCAACCAAGAAAGACTTCGACAACACGGTGGCCATCCACCCGACGGCCGCGGAAGAGTTTGTGACCATGCGTTAATCCTGATGCCCCTCTCCTGAGGGGCATTTTTTTAACATTCATAAATCGTTGCAAAACGAATGCTCCGAAAATAGTGATCTACCGCACATTTCCCTCCCCATCTACCGAAGCGAATGTCTACGCTTATAAGACGCCCGGATAAACCTGTCTTTTGAACACACAACCGGAGGTCCCTATCACCATGTTCAACCAGAAACTACAGGCTACCGAGAACATCGAGTTCGAGATTGCAGAAGAGCTGCGCTACGAGACCGATCCCTGCGAGTTGAAACTGGATGAAATGATTGAGGCGGAGCCGGAACCCGAAATGATCGAGGGGCTACCCGCCTCCGATGCGTTGACGCCCGCAGACCGCTATCTTGAACTGTTCGAGCATGTGCAGTCGACGCGGCTGTTTGCGGACAGTAAAACCTTCCCCGACTGCGCGCCGAAGATGGATCCGCTGGATATCCTGATCCGCTACCGCAAGGTCAGACGCCACCGGGATTTCGACCTGCGCCAGTTTGTGGAGAACCACTTCTGGATGCCGGAAACGTACGGCACAGAATATGTCTCCGACCCGGGATTCTCCCTGAAAGAGCACATTGATAACCTGTGGCCGGTGCTGACGCGCGAGCCGCAGGATCATATTCCCTGGTCTTCCCTGCTGGCCCTGCCGCAGGCCTATATCGTCCCCGGCGGGCGATTCAGCGAGACCTACTACTGGGATTCCTATTTCTCCATGCTGGGGCTGGCGGAGAGCGGCCGTAACGATCTGCTCAAATGTATGGCGGACAACTTCGCCTGGCTGATTGAACGCTACGGGCATATCCCCAACGGCAACCGCACCTATTATCTCAGCCGCTCGCAGCCGCCGGTCTTTGCCCTGATGGTGGAGCTGTTCGAGGAGGATGGCGTGCGCGGTGCAAAACGCTATCTGGATCACCTCAAAATGGAGTACGCCTTCTGGATGGACGGCGCGGAGTCGCTGCTGCTTAACCAGGCTTACCGCAGCGCCGTGCGCATGCCGGACGGTTCACTGCTCAACCGCTACTGGGACGACCGTGATACCCCGCGCGACGAATCGTGGATTGAGGACGTGGAAACTGCCCGCCACTCGGGTCGTCCGCCCAATGAGGTGTATCGCGACCTGCGCGCGGGGGCGGCGTCCGGCTGGGATTACTCGTCCCGCTGGCTGCGCGATCCGTCGCGGCTCGCCAGCATCCGCACGACGCAGTTTATCCCCATCGATCTGAACGCCTTCCTGTTCAAGCTGGAAAGCGCTATCGCCAACATCTCGGCGTCGAAAGGGGATAAAGAGACGGCAGAGGCGTTTCGCCAGAAAGCCAACGATCGCCGCGCGGCGGTGAACCGCTATCTGTGGGACGAGGAGAGCGGCTGCTACCGCGATTACGACTGGCGACGCGAAGAGCTGGCGCTGTTTTCTGCCGCCAGCATTGTGCCGCTGTATGTTGGAATGGCGACGCACGAGCAGGCAGAACGTTTGTCTGATGCTGTCAAATCGCGGCTGCTGACCCCGGGCGGAATTCTGGCGACCGAGTACGAAACCGGCGAGCAGTGGGATAAACCCAACGGCTGGGCGCCGCTGCAGTGGATGGCGATTCAGGGGTTCAAGCAGTACGGCAACGACTCGCTGGGCGATGAGATCGCCTGGAGCTGGCTGCATACGGTGAACCATTTTTATAAGACGCATCACAAGCTGATTGAGAAGTATCACATCGCCAGCAGCACGCCGCGCGAAGGCGGCGGGGGTGAGTATCCGCTGCAGGACGGTTTCGGCTGGACGAACGGCGTGGTGCGGCGGCTGATTGGGTTGTATGGGGAGCCTTAAGCGGGGTGCGGTCTGGTGCCCTCACCCCAGCCCTCTCCCACAGGGAGAGGGAGAAGAGATCAGCGAATCACCTCATAAATGGCAGTCTGAATGGACTGCCATTTTTTCGTGGTGGCATCCGGCTGCGACTGCGCGCGGCGTGTGGCCATGTCGAGATCGTGCTGCTGGCGTTTCACCACGGCAGGCACGGTGCAGAAAGCTTTGAGATACTCTTTACGTACCGAGGTCAGAGACTCGCCGTTCGACATGGCGTGGCTGAGAGTGTTGATGAAGCGACGGCACGGCTTCTCTTCCACCATGTTCTGCCGGTAGCGTAACATCAGCTCCAGCACATCGTCATAGCCTGCCGACATCGCCTCTTCGGTCCAGGAGAGCTTCCAGTCCATGCCGCCCTGCAAAAACAGCAGGGTCACGCGGGTATCGTTGCGGTTAATGGCCGAGCGGAAATTATTCTCGTCCCAGGTGACCCCCATGCGCGTGAGCGTTTCGCGCGAAGAAGGCGTCTCGCGCATTTCCTGCGGAGAAGCCGCTTCAGCCGCGCTGGCGGTTGCAGGCTGCGGTTTGCTGCTGGTCACCAGCCAGAAGCCCCCCGCCACGATAGCAATCACCATGACGCCAACCGCCCCCCATAGCGCACCGGAAATGAGCTGCTCGCGTTGTTCGGGGGTACGCGGCGCGCGCTGGGTCGGCTTTTCAATGGTGTCACGGACTTCAAACAGATCCCCACCGGTGACCCGATCCATTTTCTGCGCCTTTTCCCAGAAGGTATGCAATTCGCTGGCATCTACCGCCATGAATCCGGCCGGATTGACGCGCGTTCTCCCCTCTTCAAACGCGCGCTGAACGGGCCGCGCGATCTGCGCATAGTAGTTATCCAGCAGCTGGATTTGCGCCGAGCTTAGCGTTTTCTGAACGGTAATGCTGTTGCGGATTTGCCGAATGTCATCGAGGAAGGTTTGCAGCGTTTTGCGCGGTTCAACCAGCAGCGTCAGCATGGACGGGTCGCTGAACAGCGAAGCGTAATAGCGGCTGAACTCTTTTTTATCCACCAGCATCTGCGCCAGTTCACTGAACATCATGCCGCTGAGGACATCATTGATCTCGCCAAGCTTCAGCCAGCGCCGCACGCGGTCAGCGTTAAACAGGGTCTTAAGATGGTTGTTCAGCCGTACCTGATCGGGCCAGGCCTGCTGGATGAGCCCTTTGATCATCAGCTCAATCGCGCGTACCTGCTTGTGCGCCTGCTGCTGCTGGAGTTCGCTTCCCGGTGCCAGGTCAGTGCTGTAGGTCAATAGCGGCTGCTGCAGCCGAAGATGTTCCAGAGCGGTCACAAACCGCATCGCCGCAATAAGCTGGTTTTCACTCACATCCTGTCCGCTTTCATACTGCGGAACGCGCTGCTGCAGCAGGCGCAGCTGGAGCGTAAATTCCGACATCTCGGCATCATTGAGGTTGAGTTTTTTCGCAACGGCTCCCCAGCCGCCCAGAGCTAATCGCGCGCTGTCGAGTTGTTCCAGAAACCAGCGTGGATCTTTTCCCTCAGAAGCATGTACATTCAGAAGAAGCAAAATTTCCACCGACGCATGGCGAATGACCGCCAGACAGTGTTCGAACTGTTCGCGAATATGATGTGATGTGCTGAGAGTCATTGTTTTCCTTAAGCGACAACGAAGACATCCGGAATGGGCACGAAACGCCCTTTATTCTTTTTATTTATACGCGGTTAACCATACCTGACTTTCTGTTGAAATAAAGTGACAACCCTAAAATGATTTAAAATGTTTCAGGAGAATCTGAATGCCGGTTTTAATTACCTCTCGCCTGACCTGTTCGCCCCTGCAGGAACAAGACTGGCCCTTTTTTCTGGCGCTACAGCAGCACCCGGACGTGATGCGCTTTGTGTCGGAAGACCGTCCCGTCGCGGCGATCCGCGAGGCGTTTGATTCGCGCCTGACCCCATGGGCACCGGGCAGCGCTCACTGGCTTTGTCTCGTCGTGCGTGACACCGCCTCACAGGCCCCGCTGGGCGTTACCGGATATATTCATCGGGAGGAGGACTGCGCAGAAGTGGGCTTCCTTTTCGCACCCGAGGCGCAGGGGAAAGGTTACGGCTTTGAATCCCTGAAAGCACTTTGCGATTACGCTTTTCATCAGGGCGGTATACGGCGACTCACCGCCACCGTCACCGCGGGAAATGTCGCGTCAAGACGCCTGCTGGAAAAAAACCACTTTCGTCTGGAAGGTGAATTACGCGAGAGCTATTACCTTGCGGGGCGCTGGCAAAATGACTGGCTATTTGGTTTATTACAGCAGGAATACCTGAATAATAATTCCTGACCAACCGCTTTTTAGCAGATATTTCCCGGACGTCGTTTCCTCTTTAATGTCACTATTAAGAGGAAACGAATATCAAACGTCATTCGCTGAAAATATTTTCTGCCGCCATTGCGTTAATAAAAAAACATCCGGGTCTTTCTCTGGAGAAATATCGTGATGAAAAGGGGTTGTCGGCTATGGCTGCCTGCGTTCTTTATCACTGTCAGTATGCAGACGCATCCATACTAAGGGTTTCCTTAAGGGGCTCCTTCCCCTTAAGCCCGCGCATCACAGGAACATACCGCCTGATACTTCAATACGTTGCGCATTCATCCAGCCCAGCTTATCGCTGAGCAGTGCCGCAACGGCATCGCCAATATCGTCCGGCAGCCCCACCCGTCCCAGCGCCGTCTGCGAGGCCAGAAGCTGATTCAGCTCCGCGTTGTCGCGCACGCGTCCGCCGCCAAAGTCAGTTTCTATCGCGCCCGGCGCAATAATATTGACGGAAATTCCGCGCGCGCCCAGCTCTTTCGCCTGATAACGCGTCAGCACTTCCATCGCCCCCTTCATGGCCGCGTAGGTCCCTGAGCCCGGCTGGGTAAAACGGGCCAGCCCGCTGGAGACGTTGAGGATACGCCCCCCGTCGTTAAGCAGCGGCAGCAGGCGCTGGGTCAGGAAGAAAGGTCCTTTGAAATGAATGTTCAGCGCTTCATCAAACTGAGCCTCCGTCGTGTCGGCATAGGGCGCGTATAAACCCGTTCCGGCATTGTTCAATAAATAGTCAAAGGTTTCGCGCTGCCAGACGGTCTTAAGGGTTTCCTGAAGCTGTCGGGCAAAATGATCAAAACTCGTGATATCACCGACGTTGAGCTGTAATGCCGCTGCGTTGACGCCTTTTTGCTGAATTTCATGCACAACATCCAGCGCTTCCTGCTGGCTACGGTTGTATGTCAGGACAATTCCCGTGCCGTCTGCCGCCAGCTTTAACGCAGCGTTTTTGCCCAGACCACGGCTACCACCCGTCACTAATGCGATACGTTCACTCATCATAAACCTCGTTTTGGCTGTTAAGGAGATTGAGAAAGAGCTTATTAGGTGATAGAAAATCAATAAAGATGGGTTAAAACGCTTCACTGTTTCACCAGAAACAACAATGAGCTTCCTCTATGGATAAAATTCACGCAATGCAGCTGTTCGTCCGCGTCGCGGAACTGGAAAGTTTTTCCCGCGCGGCCGAAACATTAACCCTGCCGAAAGGCAGCGTCTCGCGGCAAATTCAGGCCCTGGAAAACCGGCTTGGCACCCAGCTATTGCACCGCACCACGCGCCGCGTCAGCCTGACGCAGGACGGCATGGTCTATTACGAACGGGCGAAAGATCTGCTGGCAAACCTTGATGAACTCGACGGTATGTTTCAGCACGATCCCTCCAGCATCAGCGGTCGGCTCCGCGTGGATATGCCCGTCGGGGTTGCTCGAAATTTAGTCATCCCCAAACTACCTGCTTTTCTGCAGCACTATCCGGGCATTGAACTCGAGCTCAGCAGCAGCGATCGTCTGGTGGATGTGATCCGCGAAGGGTTTGATTGCGTGGTGCGCGTCGGCACTTTGAAGGATTCAGGGCTGATTGCCCGTCCGCTGGGCAAGCTGTCGGTGATTAACTGCGCCAGCCCGGACTATCTGGCGCGATTTGGCTATCCGGAAACCCTGGACGATTTGGGCTCGCACGCCGTGATCCACTACGCCGCGATGCTGGGAACCCGCCCGCAGGGCTTTGAGTTTTATAACGGCAGTGCGACGCAGTGGATTAAAACGGGCGGGGTGTTAACCGTCAACAGCACGGAAACTTACCAGGCTGCCTGTCTCGCCGGGCTGGGCATTATTCAGGTTCCGCGGGTTGGGGTGCGCGATTTACTGCGCGCGAAGAAACTGATTGAGATCCTCCCGCAATACCGGGCCGAACCGATGCCCGTCTCCCTGATTTACCCTCACCGCCGCAACCTCTCCCGCCGGGTCCATCTGTTCATGGAGTGGCTTACCGAACTCACAAAAGCTTACGTGGACTAGCCGCAAGCTATAATTCAAAAACACATCCAGCTCAACGAAAAGGAAAATGCGCGTGACGCCGGAAAACAACCCGCAACGACCCACCCAACATTTAGAGTATGAGCCCGTCAAAAAGATGGAAACCGGGCCCGAAGAGGCCAAAACGCCAGGCACCGCCAGCAAAGCGCTGGGGACCGTCACCGGCATCGCCGCGAGAATTCAGCAGTTTCCCATGGTTGCGCATCTGATACGCGCGACCGAGCGCTTTAATGACCGCATGGGGAACCAGTTTGGTGCCGCCATCACCTATTTTTCCTTCCTGTCGATGATCCCAATCCTGATGGTGTCGTTTGCGGCAGCCGGTTTTGTGCTCGCGTCGCACCCGACGCTACTGCAGGATATCTTCAATAAAATCCTGAATAACGTCAGTGACCCGACCCTTGCCAGCACCCTCAAGAGCACCATCAATACCGCCGTTCAGCAGCGTACCACCGTGGGTATCGTCGGTTTGCTGATTGCGCTTTACTCCGGCGTTAACTGGATGGGCAACCTGCGCGAGGCCATCCGCGCCCAGTCGCGCGACGTCTGGGAGCGTAAGCCGCAGGACGAGGAGAAAATCTGGGTGAAGTATCTCCGCGATTTTGTTTCGCTGATTGGCCTGCTCGTCGCGCTGATCGTGACGCTTTCCATTACCTCCGTGGCGGGCTCGGCGCAGCAGATGATCATCTCCGCGCTCTACCTTGATTACATCGAATGGCTGAAGCCCGCCTGGCGCGGCATTGGGCTGGCCATTTCCATCTTTGCCAACTACCTGCTGTTCTTCTGGATCTTCTGGCGCTTGCCCCGCCATCGTCCGCGCAAGAAGGCGCTGATTCGCGGCACGTTGATTGCGGCGATCGGCTTTGAGGTGATCAAAATCGTGATGACCTACACGCTGCCGTCGCTGGTGAAATCCCCTTCTGGCGCGGCGTTTGGCTCGGTGCTGGGACTGATGGCCTTCTTCTACTTTTTCGCTCGCCTGACCCTGTTCTGCGCGGCATGGATTGCCACCGCCGAGTACAAAGGCGACACGCGAATGCCCGGTAAAACGCACCGCTAGCCCCACTCTCGGGCTGAAATTTCAGCCCGATTCATCATTTCAGCATATAAATCCAGTCCGTAACTTTTATTTAACCGAAAACCAGTTTAATTGACTAATATTTAAAATCTGTGAAGCATTTCATAGACGTGTTTTCGCTGGCCTGAAAATTATCCGCTTTTTGTTGCTTTTATCACCAGCGCGCGGCTTTGTTACAGATTGAAATGTCGCTTTTGCTGTGCGTAATATGGCCTTTCGTTCGACAAAAATAAGAAAATATTATGCAAGCAACAGCCACCACACTCGACTCAGGAACGGAAAACGTTCCGGTAAACTCGCGCAATAAAGTTGTCGTCGCCTCGCTGATTGGCACCGCCATTGAGTTCTTCGACTTTTATATTTATGCCACCGCCGCGGTCATCGTCTTCCCGCATATTTTCTTCCCGCAGGGCGATCCTACGGCGGCCACGCTGCAGTCTCTGGCGACCTTTGCCATCGCGTTTGTTGCGCGTCCGATTGGCTCTGCGCTGTTTGGACACTTTGGCGATCGCATTGGCCGCAAAGTCACCCTGGTGGCCTCGCTGCTGACGATGGGCATCTCCACCGTAGCCATCGGTCTGCTGCCGACCTATGAAACCATCGGCATTCTGGCGCCGGTCCTGCTGGCGCTGGCGCGTTTTGGTCAGGGTCTGGGGCTGGGCGGTGAATGGGGCGGCGCGGCGCTGCTGGCCACCGAGAACGCCCCGGCGCGCAAGCGCGCGCTGTACGGTTCATTCCCGCAGCTGGGCGCGCCGATTGGCTTCTTCTTTGCCAACGGGACGTTCCTGCTGCTCTCCTGGCTGCTGACGGATGAACAGTTCATGAGCTGGGGCTGGCGTCTCCCGTTTATCTTCTCAGCCGTGCTGGTGCTGATTGGCCTGTATGTGCGCGTTTCGCTGCATGAGACTCCTGTTTTTGCGAAAGTGGCCGCGGCGAACAAGCAGGTGAAAGTGCCGCTGGGTACGCTGCTGACCAAACACGTCCGCGTGACCGTACTGGGCACGTTCATCATGCTGGCAACCTATACGTTGTTCTACATCATGACCGTCTACTCCATGACGTTCAGTACCGCCGCCGCGCCGGTTGGCCTCGGGCTGCCGCGTAACGAAGTGCTGTGGATGCTGATGATGGCGGTGATCGGGTTTGGCGTGATGGTGCCGATTGCGGGTCTGCTGGCGGATAAGTTTGGTCGTCGTGCAAGCATGATTACGATCACCACGCTCATCATGCTGTTTGCTCTGTTCGTCTTCCCGCCGCTGCTGGGTTCAGGTAGCCCGGCGCTGGTGATGGCCTATCTGCTGATTGGCCTGAGCCTGATGGGGCTGACCTTCGGCCCGATGGGCGCGTTGCTGCCTGAGCTGTTCCCGACTGAAGTGCGTTATACCGGTGCGTCGTTCTCCTACAACGTTGCCTCTATTCTGGGCGCGTCCGTTGCGCCGTATATCGCCACCTGGCTGCAGGCGAACTATGGTCTGTTCTATGTGGGGGTCTATCTGGCGGCCATGGCGGCGCTGACGCTGATTGCGCTGCTGCTGACGCACGAGACTAAGCACCAGGCTCTGTAATTCACTGCGGCCCGATGCCCTCACCCCGCCCCTCTCCCACAGGGAGAGGGAGGAAGAGAGCTACTTCTTCATCTGCGACAAAATAGTCCGGCACTGATTCGCTTCGCCCTCAGACGGCGAAATCAACGCCAGCAGGGCTGCGGCTGGGGTGACCAGCGTCGCCAGGGCCGCAGCTACCGCACCGCGCGCAATCAGCGGTCCGGGCTTCACGCCCGCCTGCGGATTTTTGAAGGTTCCGCGCACGTAAAGCGGCGAGCGCAGGGTGATGATGCGGATCCCCTTACTTTCCGGGTCAATTGTCAAATCAAGCTGCTCCGAGGCCATGCTGGCGGTCCCGGTCACGTTTATCACCGCGTTTTCCGTGTCGAAGGCAAATATCTGCGGACGCGCCACGCCGTTAACCAGATCCAGATTGGCCGCCGCGCAGTTCACCCGCACCTCGTCATCACCGAAGATTTGCCCGATGACGTAGTTACCGACGTTCAGCCCCAGGATCTCCATCAGGTTTCGGCTCACCAGCCCGTCGTTCATCAGCAGCTTCAGGTTACCATTGCCGCTGCCCAGCAGCGCCGCCACCGAGTTCCCCACGCCGCGAATGTCGGCATCACCGTTCATTTCACCGAGGGTTTTCTGCATCAGCTCTACGTTCGGCATCAGCTCTTTCAGCTTCAATCGACGCGCCTGGATCTCCGCCCGTCCCTGCATCGGCTTTTTATCGCCTTCCAGATGAATGTTCGAAGAAATTGTCCCGCCCGCCATGCCGAACTTCAGCGGCTGCAGGCGCAGGTCAGCGTTTTTGAGGAGGATATGGGTCGAAAGATTGCTGATCGGCAGCGTACTGCCATGTTCAATTTTTCCGCCTTTGAAGCGCACATCCGCATCCATAACGTCCCATTTGTCGGTTTCGAAGCGATCGTATGGCAGCACTTTGCCGGCAGGCTGAACATCCTTTTTGACCTCTTTCGACTTGGTCCCTTTACCCGAGTCCACGCCAATTAGCGGGCCCAGGTCGGCCAGACGCAGCTGACGGGACTCAACATCCCCTTCAAGTTTCGGGCGCGGTTTTCCGGTGGTGTAGGTCAGCGTGCCGTGAATATCACTGTCGCCGATGCGGCCGTTGAAATCCCGGTAGTCAAAAACGGACGCTTTTTCGGTATCGATTTTGGCGACCAGATGCCCGTCCGTTTCGAACGGCGGGGTATCCGGCAGCAGCACGCCGGTCAGTTCATACAGCTCGCCCAGCGAATCGCCGGCAAATTTGAGCTGAAGGTCGACGCCCCCCATATTCATCGGATCGTTGACCGTGCCCACGAACGCCACGCGGGTGTTACCGGAACGGAAGTCCGCCTGAACCGGGAACGGCGTGCCTTCGCTCCGCAGCGCCAGCATGCCGCCTATTTTTCCTTTACCGCTGAGAGGCCGATCGTTGTAGCGTCCTTTTGCCGTCAGGCCGAAGACATAGTCACCTACGCTTGCCGCGTCGCCTTTTGCTTTCGTGCCCGTGACCTCGCTAAACGGCAGCGGTTTGCCCAGCGGATCGACGAGGATCTCCACATCCGCCTTGCTGACCTTATCGTCGATGGCGATCCGTCCGCGATCGAAAAGAATATTGTCGAGACGGAATGACCAGGAGGAAGGCTGGGCATTCGGATCTTTTTCGCTGTCGCTGGCAAGGTTAAACGTCCAGTTGTTGTTTTTTTCTGAAAGTCGGATCAGACGCGCATCGGGCTGCTGAAGTTTGATCCACGGCAGATAGACCGTTTTGGTGAGGAGCGCCAGCGGAGCCAGCGTGGCTTCAACGCGCGGCAGGTGGATCATGGTGACGTCCGGGATATCCGGCGGGTTGCCGAGAATGATGTCGTCGGCATGGACGTGTGGCCAGGGGATCCAGCTGCGCCAGCCGGGCTCCTCTTTCTGACGCTCCCACACCACCCCTAAATCACCGCGTATGGCGAAGGGGCGGTTCAGTTCGGTTGAGACTTTCTGGTTGATGGTCGGCTTGAGACGGTTCCAGTCAAACGTCGCAATAATGATGGCGACGACCACGATCAACAACAAGAAAATCCCTGCTGTCCAGGAGATTACCCTGGTTGTTCTCGTCATTTTTATCCCCTTTCCTGATGACCTGTCCTGTAAAACTATAGTCCAGACAAAGGGAAGCGGGCTTATCAGAGGGTCGTTATCACGCTATCGAGGCGATCCATGGGTACCGGGCGGGAGAGATAATAGCCTTGCGCCGCCGCTGCGGGGGAGTTTTGCACATCACGCCACTCTTCCAGTGTTTCTACACCTTCAACAATCACGCCCTGGCAATAGCGGTTCATCAGCTGTAATAACAGCGTAAACAGATTCCGCCCTTCCGGGGTTTGACGCAGCATAATGAACAGGTCGCGGGCCACTTTGATGTAGTCGTAGCGCACTTCACCCAGGGCGGAGAAGTTCGCCATACCGGTGCCAAAGTCATCCAGCCACAGCGGGCCGTATTCGCATATCGACGCAAACGAGGAATCCTGCGGCAGGCGGACATGCTCCACCAGCTCAAAGCGCATCCACGGCAGGGTGGCGATCAGCTCCTGCAATTTTGCGTTCTGACGCAGCGCCAGCAGGGTTGGACCATCGACGTTTACTGAGGCGAGGATATCGTGCTGTTCGAAAAAAGGTTGCTTCGTCGCCAGCATACGAAGCTGCTCTTCCAGCACGTCCAGACGCTGGCGAACGGCAACTTCGGCAAAATAGCGATCCGGCGCGATGCGCTGAGTAGGGTTTGAGGGATGCGTAACGACGGTCAAAATTTCAATTGCCATCAGTCGACCATCTGTTCGGTAGATCGGCTGATAGGTGTACGCACGCTCACATTGCAGCCAGTAGCGATGCTCCTGCAAGTTCTCAATACTTGCCTCAGGCGTAGTGCTCAGCCGCTGGATAACCTGCTCTGACTTCATTTCAGATGTCCTGTTGTTGGGATAGCCTTTCTGGACTCGTCACAGGATTATCGGCGCGACAATTGAGAACTTTATGTTCAATTCACCGGGAAAATGAAATTAAGATGACAGAAATGCGCGGGAACACGCGCTGGCTCAAATAAAATAATGGAACGTTGTTTTAATATAGTTGACCGGTTAATTCACTCAGCGCACACTGCTGATAATTCTTCTGTTCAGGTTCACGACTATGTCCAAAAAAATTGCCGTGATTGGCGAATGCATGATTGAGCTGTCACAAAAAGGCGCGGAAGTCAGCCGCGGATTTGGTGGCGATACGTTAAACACGTCCGTTTATATTGCCCGTCAGGTTGCACCTGAGGCGCTTACCGTGAACTACGTGACCGCCCTGGGCACGGACAGCTTCAGCCAGCAAATGCTGGATGCCTGGCAGAGTGAACATGTTGAAACGTCGCTGATTCAGCGTATGGAGAACCGCCTCCCTGGGCTTTATTACATCGAAACCGACAGCACCGGCGAACGCACATTTTATTACTGGCGTAACGAAGCCGCGGCCAAATTCTGGCTGGAGAGCGACGCGGCCGCGGCCATCTGCGAAGAGCTGGCGACCTTTGACTATCTCTATCTGAGCGGCATTAGCCTGGCGATTTTAAGCACCGACAGCCGTGAAAAGCTGCTCTCGCTGCTGCGCGAATGCCGTGCCAACGGCGGTAAGGTTATTTTCGATAACAACTACCGCCCGCGCCTGTGGGCCAGCCGCGAAGAGACGCAGCAGGTCTATCAGCAGATGCTGCAGTGCACCGACATCGCCTTCCTCACGCTCGACGATGAAGACGCCCTGTGGGGTGAGAAACCGGTAGAGGAGGTGATTGCACGCACGCAGGCGGCAGGCGTGAGCGAAGTGGTGATTAAGCGCGGGGCGGATTCATGCCTGGTCGCGGTAGCGGGCGAAGCGCTGGTTGACGTTCCGGCGGTGAAGCTTGCCAAAGAGAAAGTTATTGATACCACGGCGGCCGGTGATTCATTCAGCGCGGGCTATCTGGCAGTACGTCTGACGGGTGGAACGCCGGAAGCGGCGGCACAGCGTGGGCACCTGACGGCCAGCACGGTGATTCAGTATCGCGGAGCGATTATTCCGCGTGAGGCGATGCCTGTTTAAGGAGGGTGCGGGCTAATGCACGCACCTTAACCCTCTCCCACAGGGAGAGGGAATGTTTAAGCATTACTGCCCCTGCGGAATATCCGTCGCGTCCGGATGTAAATCATCAGCCGTGGCGGCCTGCGCAGCCTGCGGCGCGGTAGCCATAATGGAATCCCAGGTCTTCTGAAGTTCCTTCATGTCATATTCCGGTTCGCCCTTCGGTTGCAGGAGGATCAACGCCATCTCCTGCGACAGCTGCTGACGGAGGTCCTGATTGAGCATATCGACGGTCAGACCGTTGAGGAAGTCCTGACGAAGCTTCTGGTACTGTTCCGGCGCAATGTCCACCACCTGATTCTGCAGGGAACGAATACGCTGGCTGATCAGAATGTCGGTATCGGCGCGAGCGTAGGTCGCAAAAAGCTTCTGCAGCTCGAGTTTTTTCTGCGCCACGAGAGCGTTGAATTCCTCTTCGGAAAGCCCCTCTTTACGCACTTTTGCCAGTTCTTTTGCGACCACGCCCAGATTGGCATTCAGCTTATCGCCCGGCGACTCAACGTTGATGGCGCACTGCGCACGCTGGAACAGCACGCGGCAGTCAAAGCCAAGACCGATATTCTTCACGTTGTTCTTGCTCAGCGTCTGCTGAACGTGCCAGAACAGCGCTTCACGCGCCAGATCGGCACGCCAGTAGCGCAGCATCGCCGCGGACTCGCGGATGGGCTGCCAGGCGTTATCCCACATGACGGAGAGGCGATCCTGACGCACGGCGTCCGTCATAATGCTGACAGGCTCTGCACGCAGCGGAGAGAGCGTCGGAACAGGGGCTGGCGTTTCACGCTTGCCTTTCAAATCACCAAACGCTTTGTTGATCTGCTCCACCACCGCGCGGCTGTCCACGTTACCCACAACGATCAGCGTCATGGCGTCCGGGGTGTACCACTTCTGGTAGAACGATTTTACCTGTTCGGCATCGACAGGCTGTTTCAGCGGTTCGGCCGGGTCATGTCCCAGTAACGTTGAGCCTTTCAGGCGGTAACGCCACCAGCCCTCTTTGGTATCTCCAGGCCAGGTCGCCACCATGTCGCTGTTGCTCAGCGCATAGTTGACGGTGTCCGGCGTAATCGCCAGATTGCCAGAGGCATCGGAGAGATACGTAAGTGCTTCTTTTAGCAGATCGTTACGGTTATTTGGCAGGCTCAGGTTAAACATAGTGTAGTCATACGAGACTACTGCCGGTGGGAGCGGGCGTTTCGGATCGATGGCCTGCTGCCAAAGCGAACGCACCTGAACCGCTTGCAGGCTGCCGCTCTGCGTGAGCGCCAGCCGGGGAATAAAATGGCTAAAACCGGTTTGCTGAGTGCTTTCCGCGAGGGAACCGGTATTAATGGACAGACGGATTTCTACACGGTCACTGGGACGTTGCGGAGTGGCTAAAACCTGCCACTGAAAACCGTTCGCTAATGTCCCTTGTTGCCAGGCCGGGTCTGGCTGGAGCGCATCTGCCTGCACATAACTGGCTGCTGCCATCATCAGCAAACCGCCGGTTAAGAGTCGAATTTTTGTGCCCTGCATGTGAACCCCTGATCAACATTCCTGGTTAAAAAAGAGTGTTTCGCGACGCGCTTCACTCTTAAAGATGACGATGAAAACACGTCGATTAGACCGCGCGTTCGGCAAAACGTCACGGTCAGAAGTGAAATATACCCAAAAAAAATCTTGTCGAATTATGACAGGTACGAACAGTTATTATGCGCAGGAGCCCGCATCCCGACAAGGGAATACGGGCATTTGTGACAAGATTAAGAGGTTAAGCCAGGATTTTTGCTGTCAGTTGAACGATTATTCAGAGTATCGTCGAGCTTTTTGTGATCCAGCTCTTTCACCCATTTCGCCACCACCACCGTTGCCACGCCGTTACCCACCAGGTTGGTTAACGCACGCGCCTCTGACATGAAGCGGTCGATACCGAGAATCAACGCCAGACCCGCCACCGGCAGGTGACCCACAGCGGAAATAGTAGCAGCCAGCACGATAAATCCGCTGCCCGTCACCCCTGCAGCGCCTTTAGAAGAGAGCAGGAGCACCACCAGCAGGGTAATCTGATGGAAAATATCCATATGGCTGTTGGTCGCCTGAGCGATAAACACGGCCGCCATCGTCAAGTATATTGAGGTGCCGTCCAGGTTGAAGGAGTAGCCCGTTGGGATCACCAGCCCGACCACCGATTTACGGCACCCCAGCTTTTCCATCTTGTCGAGCATACGCGGCAGCGCCGATTCTGAAGAGGAGGTCCCCAGAACGATCAGCAGCTCTTCGCGGATGTAACGGATAAATTTGAAGATGTTGAAACCCGTCGCGCGGGCGATGGAACCCAGCACCACCACCACGAAAAGGATACAGGTGATATAGAAGCAGATAATCAGCTGACCCAGCTGCACCAGCGTACCGACGCCATACTTACCGATGGTGAAGGCCATCGCACCGA
This sequence comes from Enterobacter cloacae complex sp. P16RS2, assembly GCF_014982155.1. Taxonomy (NCBI): domain Bacteria; kingdom Pseudomonadati; phylum Pseudomonadota; class Gammaproteobacteria; order Enterobacterales; family Enterobacteriaceae; genus Enterobacter; species Enterobacter cloacae complex sp. P16RS2. The sequence continues at coordinate 26,148 of NZ_JADCKW010000035.1, forward strand.
AAGCACCGATCGGCGCCAGGCGCATGATCATATTGATGATGCCGAAAATTACCTGGGAGAAGCTTTCGATCACATTAAAGATAAGCTGGCCTTTGCTGCCCAGACGGTGCAGAGCAAAGCCAAACATCACGGCGAACAGCAGAACCTGCAGGATGTTTCCGCTGGCGAACGCGCCAATGACGCTGCCCGGTATCACGTCCAGCAGGAAGGCCACCACGCCCTGATCCTTCGCCTGCTCGGCATACACTGCGACCGCTTTGGCATCCAGCGTTGACGGGTCTACGTTCATCCCCGCGCCCGGCTGCACCACGTTGACGATGATCAGACCGATAATCAGCGCAAGGGTACTGACCACTTCAAAATAGAGAAGCGCCACTGCACCGGTACGACCGACCGCCTTCATGCTTTCCATGCCAGCGATGCCCGTCACGACGGTACAGAAGATCACCGGAGCGATGACCATTTTAATGAGCTTAACGAACGCGTCGCCAAGCGGTTTCATTTGCGCGCCCAGCTCAGGGTAATAGTGACCCAGCAGAATACCGATGGCGATGGCTGTCAGGACCTGGAAATAAAGACTTTTGAAGAGTGAGGTTTTCATAAGGTGTCCTTGGGAAGAAAAACCACAGGTTTTGTAAGGTTATGGTTAACCTGCGGCTTTAAAATAACACCCACATAACAGGACAGAAATAAACTCAGTTCAAATTTGAAACACAAATGTTAAGAACTTTGAGCTGGCTCGCACAAGCCAGCAACAAAATTACACTTTTGCGTTATTGTCAGCACCAGAAAGGTATCGTTCTTCAAAGACATCCGAAGGAACAGCAGGGGCAAAAAGGAAGCCTTGTCCACTCTCCACGCCCGCCTCTGCCAGCCAGGCGCGTTGCGCTTCGGTTTCAATTCCCTCGGCAATAAGATGCAGATTGAGGCTGCGCGCCATCTGGATAATCGCCTGCACCATGCTGCTGTCGCCCGGCAGACCGTCGACAAACGCTTTATCAATTTTGAGCACATCCACCGGAAGGGTTTTCATGTGCTGAAGCTGACGCAGCCCGGCGTACCCCATGCCAAAATCGTCCAGCGCGATGCGAATGCCGGCATTACGCAGCGGTTTCAGGATCGCGACCGCCTGATTAGGGTCGTCGATGCGTCGGCTCTCCGTCACTTCAAGAGTTAACGTATCAGGCTTGATTCGGTAACGATGGATCAGCTCCAGCATCTCTGAAACCATGGTCGGGTGCATAAGCTGCAGGGCAGACAAATTGACCGACAGCGGCAGCGTCACGCCGCGCTCCTGCCAGGCGGAAAGCTGACGGCAGGACTCCTCCAGCACCCAGTAGCCAACGGTAACCATCAGGCCACAGGACTCAATGCGCTCAATCAGCCCTTCCGGCAGCTCCCATGAGCCATCCGGCTGCTGCACGCGCAGCAGTGCCTCGGCGCTTTTCACTTCTCCCGTCTGCAAATTCACCTGCGGCTGTAGCCAGAGGGCAAACTGGCGGTTATCCAGCGCGGTCAGGATGTCGCTCTCTTCGGTCAGTCGCTGCTGCGCCTTTTCCATCTCTTCCGGCGCGAAGAACTGGATCTGATTTTTCCCTTTGCGCCGGGCGGTGAACGCCGCCGAGAACGCGCGATGATAAAGCTGCTCTGCCGTTAAATCGCCATAGTACATTGCAATACCAATACTGGCGCTTGGACGAAGCTGGATACCCTGAATGGGCAACCGCTCATTAATGACAGTGAGTACTTGCTGACCTAAAGTGATCGCATGCCAGGGTTCTTTTACGCCGTTGGCAATCACCACCAGGTCGTAACCGCTGACCTGGGTCAGCACCATACGCGGGGCAAGGACAGACTTCACTTTTTCAACCAGAGTCAGCAGCAGCATTTCGCGCTGGCTCTCCCTGAGCACGCCAGCCGTGTCCTGCAGGGTTTCACAGGCGATAACCATCAGCGCCGTGGTTTGCTGACGGGCAACGGTCTGCTCCAGCATCGCCATCAGGAAGGCTTTATTAGGAAGCTCCGACACCGGAAAGCGCGTGGCGCTGCTGTTTAACTCATCCTGCTGGCGCTGGATGCGCTGCTGGTTGAGGTTGTAGCTGCGCACCAGCATACCTATCTCATCGTCATGATGCAGACGCGGTAGCTCAAGCTGATGCCCCATCTGATCCTGCGGCGCAAGCGTATTCAACTCGCGGGCGATACGGCGCAGCGGATGAACAATCAGCCGGTTAATGCACCAGGTGAGCGCCACGCTGAGAATAAGCGTCATAAGTAAGCAAGTGGTCACTAACGTAACCACCCAGCTCATGACGAATTTATACATGCGGTAGGAATCCGCCTGTAATACCAGGTAGGCCAGCGGCTGCGGATTGGCAGGGCGTTCGAGCGAATAAACGGGCAGCGAAATCTGCACCGGCAGTTCAAACAGGCGCATCACCATCATCGGGACGGGACGCTCCGGGATAAAGCTCATCCGCAGCGCCTGAAACTGGTTGGGCAAGACGACGTCGGCGCGGCTCACGACGCCGGCAGGCTGAATGCGTTTTAAAATGGTTTCCGCTTCGGGAATATCCCCTTTCAGGATAGAGGCAGAGAGCGGGCCGCGCACCGAGCGGGCGATACTTTCTAACTGCGAAGCCGTGTTATAGCGATTCTGCTGTACGGAATGAAACAGCAAAATTACGCAGAAGAGCAGTACAAACAGCATGGTGACGGCAGAAACCATCGCCATCTGTTTGATTGTTAAGGAACGGCTGACACGCAAAATGACTCTCCACAAAACTCGAAGCGCAGGGCGCGCCAGGGTGTAAACCTGGCGCGCCTGAGTATACCCGATTGCCGCGCTATTAAGAGAGACTTACAAATGGATTAAGGAAAATCCGATTACCAGTCCGCGTAAGGGATAAGCGGCTGCGGCGGTAAGTCCATATCGCCCTGCCAGCCTGCAGCAGAGTAACGCACATAGATCAGCGCATGGCTTGGGGTATAGTCTTTCGCTTCCTGAATATCCACGCCCATGCCCACAAACCAGTTGGACGTTACGCGGCGTTCGATAATGGCCCGCGCGGTATAACCCGTGCCTGAGGAGCTGCTGCCGGTTTCCATCGCGCCCCGGTCGGTATAGCGGTCTGGCTCATCGGTCGGGATCAGGTTCTGGATCGGGTAGCGCAGCTCGTCTTTGGTTTTAGAGTGAGACCAGGACACCGAGCCGCCCAGCTCCCAGGACCAGTTCTCCGTGCGTTTACGCCAGGTCACCGGCAGTGCGAAGGAGACATACTCCTGCGGGCTGTAGTAGCCGCCCTGACCCAGGGTATAACCGCTCAGGTCTTTGTCATAGTGCCAGAGCATATTGGAGACGCCGACCGTCAGGCGCTCGTTGTTTTTATTAATGAGCTTGTAGTAGTAACCCGTCATCCAGCGGACGCGCCAGTTATCTTCCACATTTTTACCCGTCAGCGTTTCCGCGTTCAGGCTTGACCAGACGCCGTTCGCTTCCCCTTTGTCATAGCTCATGCTTACCCCGCCACCGGTGGCACGTACGCCGCCCCAGGTGGTGCCGGTGTTAGTATCTTTTTGCCCGGCGAACGCCAGCAGGGAGCTGGAGATTGGGCGGCGATGGGCGTTAACGGTATAGCCGATGGGGCCCAGATCGCTGCTGTAGCTGATACCGCCCACCACGTCGACGACGTCAAAGCCCATTGGCGTAGTGCCAATATCCATCGCCCAGGTTTTATTCTGCCAGCCGACGGCGACGCTTGCGCCATTGTCGGACTGATGGGTGTTGCCGCTACACGGCGTTTCGTAGCAGGTCCCCCATTTTGGATCGTAGGTCCCGTTATTGTTATCAAATGAACCGGCGTCCATGTTGACCAGATCGCTTCTGAAGAACATGCGCCCGTCAGACAGCGGGGCATCCACCTGCAGCATGGTGGTGTGCGCTTTCAGGTCGGAATAGCCGCCCGTGCCGCTGGAGCCCCAGTAGTCGTGCTGCAGCGTGACGTTAACATCCTGCTGACGGTACAAGTCACCGGCATCACTGCGCACGCCGCGCTTCAGCCAGTCGTCTTTTTCATCGTTACGCGTCAGACGGGTGAAACTGTCGTTGTCGGCCGGACGCGTCGTGGTGATGCCCGTCGACACCATCGCGTCTTTATAGGTTTCCAGCGCCTGCTGAGGCTGCCCGTTTTGCGCCTGGAAACGCGCGGCATCACGTAACACCAGCGCGTTTTCCATGGAGCCGGGCTGCGATTTAGCCTGCGGAATGATTTTGTTGAAGGTCTGTTCTGCGGCAGCGGAATCGCCCAGACCTGCCTGCGCCATCGCGATCCGGCGCTGCATGTTGAGCGACAGCGGCTGGCCGTTTTGCGCGGCGGGTAGTTTCGCCAGCTCTGCGCGCGCAGCGTCTTTGTCGCCTTGTGCACTGTAGATTTCGGTCAGGCCGAGGATCGCGTCTTCGTTCTGCGGTTCACGCTGCAGAACGGCGCTGTACGTCGTTTTCGCCGACGCCAGATCGCCACGCTGCTGCGCCCAGTCCGCCAGCGTCAGGTCGATGCGGGTGGAGGTTGGCTGCTGACGCAGAAGGTTTTCCGCCTCCTGCTCTTTGCCGCTGTCGCGCAGACGGTTGGCGGTTTCCAGCACCTGGTTGCTTTGCAGGCGGTCGGCAAGCTCCTGAATATTGCCGTTCCACTGGCTGCGCGGCAGCGTGTCCAGATGCGCCAGCGCGGCGCGGTCCTGATCGTTACCGGAAAGGTAGAGCCCGTTGGCATAAACCTGATCCGGGTCGGACGGTTTCTGGCTGGCGAGCTGACGCATCAGGGTATCCGCCTGGCTGCGCTGACCCGCGCTGTAGAGATCGCGCGAGAGACGATAGGTTATCCACACGTCGCCGGGAGAGAGTGCCAGACGACGACGCTGAATCTCTGCCGCCTGGGCGTATTTCCCCTGATTCTCCAGCTGTTCTGCCTGAGCGGAGAGCTGCTCGTTGGTCAGGCTGCGTTCAATATCATCAATGCTCCGACGCTGGCTGGCGGAGAGAGACTGGATAAACTGCGAGGCCTTCTCCGGGGACTGCGCGCGGTAAATATTGGCCAGGCCGCGGACCGCATTACTGTTGCCGCTGTCCATACGCAGCGCCTGGCGATAGTAACGTTCCGCCGCGTCGTTATCTTTACGCGCCGCGGCGGCATCGCCCAGCCCCAGCACCGCATAACTGTCGGTATTGTCGATACCGCGCGCCTGCTGATAGTAACGCTCCGCCTGCGCAGGGTTATTCGCCTTCAGGGCCGCATCGCCCTGCTGGATCAGCAGCCAGTAGCGGTTGACCTTCAGCAGACTGTCCCATTTACCCCGGTTATCGCTCTGGGGATCGAGGGCAATCGCCTTTTCAAACTGCGCCACCGCGCGGGCGCGGTCGCCTTTCTGGGAATAAGCCTGGCCAAGGGCACCCACCGCTTCACTGTCGGCATGGTTGGCGCTGACGGCTTTTTGCAGCTCAGCCACCGCCTTACTCCCCTGCCCGGCATCCACCGCCGCCAGCCCTTCCGCTTTCGCGCGGAACGCCGGGTCAGCGAGCTGTTTTTGCTGTTCTTCGAGCTGCGCACGCGCCGCCGCGACGCTATCGCCGTCACTGAATACGCTCAGGTATTTTTGCAGCGCGCTGATGCTGGCGCTGCTGGCAGGCTGGCCTTTGATTTGGTCGTACCACATATCAGACGCCTGGCTGCGCCCGTTGGTCGATTTAGCCATCTCCTGCAATACCGCAAAGCCTTCATCACGGCGTCCGCTCTGGAACAAAAGCTGGGACAGCGTTGCCTGCAGCTGCGTATTTCCGGGGCTGCTGGTGTTGATTTTCTTGAGCTGGTTAATGGCCGCATTCCGGCGAGCAGGATCTTTCGCGACCACATTCCAGTATTCCGTCGCCACGTCGCCGCCCGGCGGGTTGCCGTCAAACAGCTTGTCATAGGCTGCAATCGCCTCCTGCGTGTGTCCCGTGGTGGCGAGCAAACGCGCCTGCTGGAGCTGCTGGCGGCCATCCGGCGTGGACAGCAGCATCGTGTTGCGTGATGACTGGTATGCACTCGAGCCCGGCGCGATCCCTTTCAGACGATCCAGCTCTTTTTGCGCACCGGCGTTATCGCCCTGGCGCAGCAGGTAGCGAAAGCGTGCGGCAATGACGTCAGGGTTGTTGGGGTCAATCAGCTCCAGACGATAAAGCGACTGACGAACCAAATCCTCACGCTGTGTCGATTCGCCCAGCCGAACCTGTTCCAGCAGCTGTTTCTGCTGCGGAGAGTTGGCGGCCTCAGCCATCGGCATCAGTGCCAGGCCAAGCGATAAAGTGAGTAGATTTACTGTGAACTTGCGCATTCCTGGCCCCAATCCGGTATTAATTCACCTTTTGCGGTGAAGCGAAAACGATGCTGATCCCATCCTTGCCCAAAGAGAGTCAGCACGTAGCTGTAATAGGCATTATTATCGGGAAAATGGTCTGCAACGCGCTGGCGCTGAACCGCCTGGGCATCACGTTGTTGTAAAAACGGCAGCATGGCGGCAGAGAACCCGACCGGACCATTCCCGGTGCGTTTACCCGTCGCCACATCCACTTTCTCCGGCGGCACACCCCGTTTCATTGTCTTTGCCGCCATCGGCTGGAAGCGCGTCAGCAGCCGGGCTTTCTGAGGATCTTTATCACTCATCATTCCCACCCAGAGATAAACGCGGATGGCGTCGTAGCCGCCCACCAGCGATTTATCCTGCTGTAACCGCCAGCCTTTGTTTTTCTGATACTGAACCCAGTCCGGCGAAAAACCTTTCGGCGCGCTCTCCAGCAGCAGACGCTGATTGGTTTCACGAAGCTGGGTCCACGGGGGACCAAAGCGCGTGAAATAACTCGCTAACTGCGGAGGAAGATAGCTGGGGTTAAAACGCCAGACGTTTTCATCGGCAAAACCGACTTTACCGGGAAGCAGCATTGCGCCGAGCCCCGGCACTTTCACCACTTCCTCACTGACAATGCGTTTCAGCAGCGCCTTACCCGTGCGTGTATAGTCCGGATGTTTCCACAACCGGCCCGCTTCGAGCAGAGACCAGGCGATCCAGACATCGGCGTCAGAGGCGGAGTTGGTATCAATCACCGCCCACGTCTCTTTATCTTTCTGGCCCCATAGCCAGGCGGGCAGGTTGTCGTTGAGATTGCCGCTGGCAAGATTATCGCGCGTCCAGGTCAGCAGCTGGTCAAACGCGCTGCGATCGTTCGCCGTAAGGGCAAAGAACAAGGCGTAGCTTTGCCCTTCCGAGGTCGTAATTTTGCGCGTGTCGCTGGGATCAACGACACGCCCGCCCTCACTGATGTAGTCCTTTTTAAACTGCTCCCAGGCAGGCCAGGTACAGGCGGCGCGAAGAGGAAGCACCGCCAGCATCACCGCTGCTAATACACACCAGCGAAAGGCTTTCATCACATCTTACTCATCCGGGTTCAGGCGACGACGGCTGATGATTCGCAGCAGACGCCACAGCACCCATGCCAGCAAGACCACGCTGACCGCCGCCAGGATGGCGAGCAGAACCGGATGGTTAGCCAGCGCATACCACAGGCGTTCGAACCACGGCAGATGGCCCACGTAGTACACGTCGCCCACGCGCAGGCTATTGACGCCAGACTCACGGATCACCGAAACGGAACCAAACATCGCGGCACGTTTACCGCTGTCGTTCATGGCCGTATTGAGCAGTTCATACCCGCGTGGGCTATCCGCCAGGAGAGCCACCACGCTACGCTGTTCGTTGTAAGGTGACTGGAAGCCCACCACCGCGGCCATTGCCCCCTGAGACGTTACGGTCGTCTGCGCGCTGGCCTGACGGTCGTTCATATCCGGCATAATGCTCGGGAACTCGGTCTGACGCAGCGGCGTGTTAACCCAGGACTGGGCCGCTTTCACCAGCAGGTCGATACGTTTGTCATCCTTCAGCTTATCCGGAATGGTACCGATCACCATGATGTCAGCGTCTTTGTTCTGAATCTGGCTGCCATCGTCCGTCAACGTGACGTTAATCGCTGGTAATCCCGTCTGCCCCCCAACGGTCGCCATGGTATCCAGCAGGGTCGTGACCTGCCCTTCGCTTGGCGCTTTTGGCATCACAACGATGGACTCAGAGAGATCGGCCATGCGGCTGAACGGGAAGCCCGCGTTAGCAAAGGCGCGCAGATCCGGCATCGCCAGGAAGTGATAGTACTTCGAGAAGTCGATGGTCGACTCATCGCCAATCACAACGTGGTTCTGTACGGGCTGGAAGGTGATGCAGTTTTCCGCCGAGCCGCCAGGCATCGGGTTCATGTACTGGAAGTCGAAGCGCAGCTGGTTTATCGCACCCAGCTTCAGTGCCGGGATTGAGACATCCGTTTTGCCATCCAGAAGACCCTGCAGCACCGGCAGGCGAAGCATCAGGCGGTTAGTATCCTGCGTGCTTTGCAGGCTGAAGGATTGCAGGAACTGGTTGTTCAGGCTGATATCCATGCGCGAGCTGTCTTTGGTCGCTGGCGCGGTATAGCGGTAGTTCAGATTGATATCAATGCCGTTGGTGCGCAGCAGATACAGATCCGGCGGCAGATTCAGTGACAGGCTAATCGGCGCTGGCTCAAGCCCCGTCGCCTGCAGCTGTTCTTCATAGGTTTTCAGCTCGCCAAATGTCACCGCCCGGTCGGTACGCACCCAGTTTGGCGCATCATAAGGTTTACGCGCCAGCAGCGGTTTCACCTCATCCACCACCACGCTGTCACCGCGGAAAAGGACGTTGCCCTGGGCAATGGCTTTTGCGGCCTGCACCAGATCTTTATCGTCGCGGCCAAAGACCACCAGCAGCTTCACGTACGGGTTTTCCGGATGGCTTATCATCTCAACAGTTGGCGCTTTGACGTCCGGATGATCGCGCAGGAAGGCCGGGCGTTTCGCGTTGGTCGCAAACACAATGGCATTTCTGTCCGGCAGTTTGTCATACATCGCCGGGAAGCTCTGTCCACGCCAGCCGGCACGTGAACCAAACCAGGACGCCACAATAGTGGCCGCCAGCTGCTCGGTCACGTCCGGGGATGATGCAAACACCATCGGCAGCGTGAGCGGACGGTTATCACGCGGATCGAAGAACGGAACCGGGAATGCCGAGAGATCGTTTTTCAGCGCCAGCGACTGGTAGGTCATCTGCAGCGAGGAGTTACGCCCGACGTCCATCCACAGCGTGTTGCTGGCCGGGTTTTCGCAGACATCGCGGTAGTGGCCGACAAATTCCAGACGGATACGGTTAAAGTCGGTGATGAACAGCGGGTTGATCGGCACCTGCGCCTGGGTTTTCTTGCCCAGCTGCTCTTTGGTGACCGGCAGTACGTCCATCAGCTCATCATTCAGGTAAACCTTCAGCTGAGACTGTGTCGGCAGCAGGGACGGCGACGGCGTGTATTCAAGGTTCAGCACCGCATTAGAGACGACCTCATCGCTGCGCATGCCAAACTCAATGCCGCCGTTAGGGTTGATGCCGCGCAGCACCATACTCCCCGGAGGCGGTGCAATTTGCGCGAAGGTCAGCTTCACGTCCCGCGACGGCGCATTGTCCGCAACGACGGGCGCATTCGCCCCCCGGACGCCCGGCATCACCTGCCCGATGACCTGGCCGTCTGCCGGCAGGGTGTTCCCCTCCGTTGGCTGGTTCGGCATGATATTTTCTGTTTGACCAGGTGCCGCGGTGACAACCGGATCGGTTGCCTGCGCGACGACAGGTACCGTTGGCGCAGGCGTTGCCGCCGCGTTACCAGGAGCTGCGTTAGCCATTGTTGCGGGGAGGACATTCATCCCCATTGCCACTGCACATAACCAGGAAAGTTTTGTTTTCATCGCGTTATCATCATTGTTGAGCCATAACCGGGTCCGCCTGCTTCGCCTCATCCCGCTCAGGACGACGAGGAATGAACGACACGACCCAGGAAACCAGCGAAGTAAGTGACCGGAAAATTAATTTCACCGACGACGGGGCGAATTCTGCAAGGTGACGATAGCCACGGAACCCCAGCTTCAGAATATCCAGCAGGCTTTCCAGAGGTTTATCTTCCGGGAAGCTGTCCTGCCAGAGAGCCCACGTATCCGCGCGGGCAAACGTACACTGCACAAAATCGATATGTTGCTTTTTGGTCAACGGCATCAGCTGCAAACCGACTTCATTGCCCGCCACGCGCACAACCTGCGTCGGGAAGACATACTCCTGCTGGCCGCGCTTAAGCAGCAGGTTAACTTTCTGGCCTTCCAGCACCTTCGCCTGGCCGTTGATTTTGATCCCCAGACCACCGTCAGAGAAGTCGTGCACGGTACAGGAGAAGAGATGGCCATCTTCACGGGCGATCGCCGCAGGCATGCAGATTTCAACGCGATGCGCACGACGAACCTGCTTGCTCTCCACCGACACCGCTACCGCGCCGCCGAGGATAATCAGGTTGTAGAAGACCCAGGCCATACTCACAAAGACGGTCAGGATTTCGTTTTCCGGGCCGTAGAAGTAACGCCAGATACCGGCGATGACGCCAACGATATTCAGCAATACCAGGAAGATATACGGACGGGAAATCACCCAGTCGACGTACTCTTCTTCTACAAGGCCGCCCTTGGCGGTGACGTTAAATTTCCCTTTGTGCGGGTTAATCAGCGCCACCATCGTCGGCGGCGCGATATACCAGGCCAGCACCGTTTCGTAGATTTCACTCCAGAAGGAATGGCGGTATTTACCCTGTATCTTCGAGTTCGTCAGGCTCGCGTGGATCATGTGCGGCAGAACAAACAGCGCAATCATCAGCGCCGGGGCGTAAATGATATAAGCGTGAAGGAGCAGGAACGCCAGCGGCGCGGTCAGGAAGATCAGCCGCGGGATGCCGGATAAGAAGTGGAACATGGCGTTAACGTAGCAGAGACGTTGCGCCAGCTTGAGCCCTTTCCCAATCAGTGGGTTATCGAGACGGAAAATCTGCACCATGCCGCGCGCCCAGCGAATACGCTGACCAATGTGCGCCGACAGAGACTCCGTTGCCAGACCGGCAGCCTGCGGAATACGCATATACGCCGAGGTATAGCCACGACGGTGCAGGCGCAAAGAGGTGTGCGCATCTTCAGTGACCGTTTCGACGGCGATACCGCCAATTTCATCCAGCGGCTTACGGCGGATAACCGCACAGGAACCGCAGAAGAAGGTGGCATCCCACATGTCGTTTCCGTCCTGCACCAGGCCATAGAACAGCGTGCCTTCGTTCGGGGTTTTGCGGAAGCGGCCAAGGTTACGTTCAAACGGATCCGGCGAGAAGAAGTGGTGCGGCGTCTGCATCATCGCCAGCTCTTTCTCCTTCAGGAACCAGCCCATGGTCATCTGCAGGAACGAGCGCGTCGGCACGTGGTCACAGTCAAAGATCGAGACAAACTCCCCTGTGGCATACTTCAACGCGTTGTTGATGTTCCCGGCTTTCGCATGCTCGTGAGTCGGACGGGCGATGTACTCGACGCCAACCTCTTCTGCGAACTGGCGGAACGCCGGACGGTTGCCGTCATCCAGGATCCAGACCTTGAGCTTGTCTTTCGGCCAGTCGATGCCCAGCGCGGCATAAATGGTATTTTTCACCACGCTCAGATCTTCGTTGTAGGTCGGTACAAAGAGATCAACAGACGGCCACTGCGCGGTGTCTTTAGGCAGCGGAACCGGCTGGCGGTTGAGCGGCCAAATGACCTGGAAATAGCCCAGCACCAGCACGATCCAGGCGTAGGTTTCGGCAAACAGCAGCACCAGGCCGCACACCAGGCTGACCGGGTCGTCCCAGTTCAGGGTTGAGGTATAACGCCACCAGATGTAGCGACAGGAGACGGTCAACGACAGCACAATCAGCATCAGCGCCGAGAAGCGGCCCGGAATACGGCGGACCAGCAGCGCCACGCCCCACAGCAGTATCAGGAAGGTGAACTGTGCCAGAGGGTTGAAAGGTTGCGTAATACAGACCAGCGCCAGAATGAGCGAGAACACGACGATCACGCCGAGGATAAAACGCCGCAGGCCCGGGTGAAGATGCCCGAGCTCTTTATGGTTATCCAGATGGCTGGTCTTATCGCTTACGCTGTTGGGCAGTCTGTCCAGCCACTGGTGGTAGCTCTCACGTAACTGCTGGACGCGGGAGAAGCTGCGCCAGTGCGGCGTTATTTTCTCTGAGCGGGATGACGTGACCACCAGCCAGATGGCCTGAATGAGATAGCGCGCCGGATCCAAAGGACGCGGCCGGTTGGGATTAATGTGCGGATACAGCTCACTGTGCCGGGCACGTATGCTCTGCCAGCGCGGGTGTTCGAGTGGAATAAACATCCAGGCCAGAATCATCCAGAAACAGCCGAGCGCGGCGCTGAATGCCGAAGCACCGTGCCGGCGGAAATGCCGGTAATGTTCGCTCAAACGCGAACTGACCGGTGGGATGAGTAACCAGCTGGCGAGACGACTCATACAGAACTCCCTGCATGCTCCGCCCTGTTGGCGAAGTTCAGCAGACACCAGTTAGCCAGCGTCAGGATCTCTTCTGCCGCCAGTGAATCGCTGCGGTATTCGCCGAGCGGTTGCTTAGACGCAAGGCATTCCGCCATCCCCTCATCACGATGGATGACAATGGGAAGCAGACGGCGCTGGCTTTGCAGCCAGACCTGATACAGATCGTCCTGGATCTGGCTGCCAATGCGCAAATCGTTAATCAGAAGGTGAGCGTTCTGAGGCAGCCCCTGCTGATGCAGGCGGATATGGCAGTTCGCATCGACGTTGACGATGGAAAGTATATGATCGCACTGGGCGATAAGCTGTCGGGTCAGCGTGCCGGCGCCGTGCGGCAGATCCAGCAGGATCCACTTGTAGTGTCCCTTTTCTTTCAGGGTTTGCAGCGCCAGCGTGAACTGCGAAAACAGGCGCTGATACGCGGCTTCATTCTCGCGTTCCGTGGTGGTCAGTTGCCCAAACGGCAGCAGATCGAGCTGGGAGGTATAGCGCATCCCTGCATCCTGCCAGTCTTTATCATCAAGCAGTGCCCGGGCCCAGCCCTCTTCACGAGAAAAGTCGACGTTAAACGACATACGCAACAAATTATCGGCGCAGGCGTCAATAACCAGCACCGATTCACCTAAAAGCTGTAATGACCACGCCAGCGCCGCGGTAACTGATGTGGTACCCACACCGCCACGGACACCCTGTAATCCGAGTATGGCCATCAATGGCTCCCTTATTGTTGATGGGCGAATTCAGCTAATAACGGCCAGCGTTTAATAGCCGCAGCCAACTGTTCCCGCTGGGAAATATCGGTGTAATCTATTTCAGGTAAAGAAAAGGCCTGCGTCAGCGCCAGAAAATCGTTTTGGAATGTGTAACCCAGAGTCGAGTCGACTGGGGTTCCAGGTTCGTTATTATCCATTCTTTTTCCATCCCTTTAAGTAAAATCGCACGCTAAAGAAGTTGCGGGGCTTCCTGCCCTGACAAATTTCATTTACATGCTAAATCTGATGTTCTTTAATTTCAATGTTAGGTTTATTTCTACGCTTTCGCTAGTAAACTGAGATACAGATAAATTAGACGAAAAGAGGGACACCGTGGACTCCATATTTTCTATTGGCATCCAGTCATTATGGGACGAATTGAGCCACATGCCAGTCGGAGGAGTCTGGTGGATTAATACGGACCGTAATGAAGATGCTATCAGTCTGGTAAACCAGACAATTGCTGCTCAGGATAAGGATTCCCGCGTGGCCGTCATTAGCATGGGCGAAGATCCGAAGAAAATTATTACGCTTGAAAGTGGTCGCGGCCCCCAGACGGTGCGATTATTTTCCATGACATCGGAAGCCGATAGTCTATACTTTTTGTCCCGCGACGTTCAGTGCTCTATTGATCCGGATCACTATTTAGTGATTCTGAAATGCGCAAATAACGTCCTGCAAAATATGCCCGCTGAAAAACTGCTACCTTGGCTGGAAAAAATCAATAAATGGGCAAAATTTCAAAATTGCACGCTATTGATAGTCAATCCCGGCAGTAATAATGACAAGCTGTTTTCACTTTTAATGGGCGAATATCGCTCCCTGTTCGGCCTGGCAAGCGTTCGTGACCAGGCGGGCAGCTATCTCTACGATATTGCATTCTGGTGTAATGAAAAAGGCGTGAGTGCCAGGCAACAGCTTACGCTGAAACATATCGAGGGCGAGTGGCACCTGGCGCAGCAGGAAGAAACCGTGGTGCAGCCGCGCAGTGATGAAAAACGCATCCTGAGCCATATCGCGGTTTTAGAGGGGGCACCCGCCCTGTCGGAAAACTGGACGCTGTTTGAATCTAACGAAGCCCTTTTCCATGAAGCCCGCACAACCCAGGCGGCAACCCTTATTTTCTCGCTGATGCAGAATAACCAGATTGAGACGCTGGCACGGCAAATCCACACCTTACGCCGCCAGCGCGGCAGTGCGTTGAAAATCATCGTGCGCGAAAATAATACCAGCCTGCGCGCCACCGATGAGCGCCTGCTTCTGGGCTGCGGCGCCAATATGGTTATTCCCTGGAATGCGCCGTTGTCACGCTGCCTGACGCTTATCGAAAGCGTTCAGGGCCAGCAGTTTAGCCGCCACGTACCGGAAGATATTTCCACGCTGCTCTCCATGACGCAGCCGATGAAGCTGCGTGGGTACCAAAAATGGGATACCTTCTGCGACGCCGTGGGCAACATGATGAACAACACGCTTCTACCTGCTGATGGAAAAGGGGTTATGGTTGCCCTGCGTCCTGTACCGGGTATTCGCGTTGAACAGGCTCTCACCTTATGTCGCCCGAACCGTACAGGGGACATCATGACCATTGGCGACAATCGCCTGGTGCTGTTTTTGTCCTTCTGCCGGGTAAACGATCTCGATACGGCGCTTAACCACATCTTCCCCCTGCCTACAGGGGATATTTTCTCGAACCGTATGATTTGGTTCGAAGATAATACGATTAGCGCGGAGCTGGTGCAGATGCGTGCGCTCCAGCCTGAACAATGGGCCAAACCGCTCGCAATCAAGAGCGATGCCAAACCGATTCTCAATGCCAGACATGATGGACACGTCTGGCGTCGGGTTCCGGAACCCCTTCGCTTATTAACAGACAACGCGGAGAACGCATCATCATGAACATCAGCGATATCATTCAACTGGTTATATTCTGTGCGCTGATCTTTTTCCCGCTTGGCTACTATGCGCGCCATTCCATACGCCGTATCCGTGATACGGCCAGAGTGCTGTTTATTAAACCTCGCTATGTAAAACCAGCCGGAACACTGACACGGGCATCACACGTCAAGGCAGACCGAAAACATGACTAATTCTACCTATACCGCTTCGTCACCCTCGCCGCTCTGGCAATACTGGCGCGGCCTTTCCGGCTGGAACTTCTACTTTCTGGTGAAGTTTGGCCTGCTGTGGGCAGGCTATCTGAATTTCCATCCCCTTCTCAACCTGGTGTTTATGGCCTTCCTGCTGATGCCGCTGCCGAATATCAGGCTACATCGCTTACGCCACTGGGTCGCTATACCTGTCGGCTTTGCGCTGTTCTGGCATGATACCTGGCTACCGGGGCCGGACAGCATTATGAGCCAGGGGTCCCAAGTGGCGGGCTTTAGCGCCAGCTATGTCCTCGATCTTACCGAGCGCTTTATTAACTGGCAGATGATTGGCGCGGTGTTTGTTCTGCTGGTTGCCTGGCTGTTCCTGTCGCAGTGGATCCGCGTCACGGTGTTTGTCGTCGCGATTATGATCTGGCTTAACGTGCTGACGCTGGCTGGGCCGAACTTTTCGCTGTGGCCTGCCGGTCAACCGACCACCACGGTGACTACCACAGGGGGAAGCGCGGCGGCAACCGTCACAACGGCAGGCGATACGCCTGTGGTGGGCGATATCCCAACCCAGACCGCACCGCCAACCTCAACCAACCTGAACGCCTGGCTCTCCAGTTTCTATACCGCGGAAGACAAGCGACAGACTAAATTCCCGGATGCGCTGCCGGCGGATGCTCAGCCGTTTGAACTTCTGGTGATCAACATCTGCTCTCTCTCCTGGGCTGACGTGGACGCCGCCGGTTTGATGTCTCATCCGCTGTGGTCACACTTCGATATTCAGTTTAAAGATTTCAACTCTGCCACCTCGTACAGCGGCCCGGCGGCGATCCGCCTGCTGCGTGCAAGCTGCGGTCAGACATCGCATAAAAACCTGTATCAACCCGCCGGCAACCAGTGTTATCTGTTCGATAACCTCGCAAAGCTGGGCTTTACGCAGCACCTGATGCTGGGGCATAACGGCCAGTTCGGTAACTTCCTGAAAGAGGTGCGCGAACAGGGCGGCATGCAGGCACCGCTGATGGATCAAACCGGTCTTCCTGTCTCTCTGCTGGGCTTCGACGGTTCGCCCGTTTATGACGATACTGCCGTCCTGCAGCGCTGGCTGCAGACCATCGAAAAAGACAGTAATTCGCGCAGCGCGACGTTCTTTAACACCCTGCCGCTCCACGACGGTAACCATTTCCCGGGCGTGAGCAAAACGGCTGATTATAAAGTGCGTGCGCAGAAGTTCTTTGACGAGCTGGACGCGTTCTTCACGGAGCTGGAAAAATCAGGCCGTAAAGTGATGGTGGTTGTGGTGCCTGAGCACGGTGGTGCGCTGAAAGGTGACAGAATGCAGGTGTCGGGTCTGCGTGATATCCCAAGCCCATCCATCACTAACGTGCCTGCAGGCATTAAATTCTTTGGGATGAAGGCACCGCATCAGGGCGCACCGATTGAGATTACACAGCCAACCAGCTATCTGGCGATCTCAGAACTGGTTGCCCGCGCCGTTGACGGGAAGCTGTTTGTGGAAGATAGCGTGAACTGGGATCAGCTCACCAGCAAACTGCCGCAAACGGCAGAAGTCTCAGAGAACGCTAACGCGGTCGTCATTCAGTATCAAAACAAACCTTACGTTCGCCTGAACGGCGGGGATTGGGTACCGTATCCGCAGTAACACGGTATGACGTCCCTCTTCCCATCGGGGAGAGGGACAATGTCGACATTATTGCTGGGCGATCCACACCAGCATTTTCAGACTTGCTGAATAGTAGTCGTCTTTAGCGGTGATTTCGGGTTCACCGGAAGACTGCCCCATCGTGAAATCACGTACAGCCAGCAGGCCGCCTTCCATCATGTAGGGCGCATATTCGTTGGTCGTCACGTTAACCCAGGCGGGCGTTTTTTCCCGGGGAAACTGTCCGAACCAGGCCTTCCACGGCGTCAGCAGCGGGCTTTGCTTATCAGACCAGGCAACGTACAGCGGAACACGAATCGCGTCATAGCTCATTCGCGGTGGCCAGCCTTTTGCGGGAGCCAGCTTGCCACCTGATGCCAGTGAAACCCAGTCAGTGGGCAGATTCGCTTTACCCGAGCCCATTTTCCCCAGCAGGCGTTTCCCGTCCTTAATCAAATCGCGCCAGACCGGCAAATGACTGCGTCTGGAGAAGGCCTGCCAGGCCGGAAACACGAAATAGGAAGGATTGAGGACCACTTCCCCCTCAAGCTTAAACCCCTGGACGCCGGGCAGCATCACGCGGTAACCGGCATAGCGGATCACGCTGTGGTCAATCAGTGCTTTTGTAATTGCATCCGATGCGTCGCTGTAGCGTTTGTCATGCCAGCGGGCGTCGGCTTTCAGCAACGCCCAGGCAATCAGCACGTCGCCATCTGCAGCGTTGTTTTTGTCGGCGACCGGGTTGGACTCTGCGGGATTATAGCGCCAGTAAAACAGACCATTTTCTTTGTTCTTCAGCTGACTGTCTGTCCATTGCCAGAGCTTATCGAACGTGGCTTTATCGTCGTTGGCTACCGCCATCAGCATGGCAAAACCCTGACCTTCCGTATGCGACACGCCGCCATTACCGGTATCAACAATGCGGCCTTCCGGTTTGAAAAAGCGGGCCTTGTAACTCTCCCAGGCACGATCCGCATGAGAGAGAGGCGAGAACAGCAGACTCATCATGACGGCCAGCGTTGCGCACACGGGTTTTCGCATAATTAACTCGATCCGGTTATTCGGCACTTCGCAGTGAAATCTCACCGCCCATCCAGGGTTTAGTCACGCCATCCTGCTCCAGGAGCAGCGCGCCCTGTGCGTCAATACCGCGTGAAGTCCCGTAGATCTCTTTATCACCAATCAGCAGTTTCACCGGGCGGTTAATGAAGTTATCCAGCTTTTCCCAACGAGACAGGAACGGTGCCAGCCCTTCCTGCTCAAAAAGCGTGAGTGAACTGCGCAACTCTTTAATCATACGCACGGCAAGAGTGTTACGATCGATGACGATCCCCGCCTCCTGGAGGTTAGTCCAGGCCTGATTCACCACATTATTTTGTACATTGCGCATCACCATGTTGAGGCCTGCGCCAATGACGATTTGCGCCGCATCGCCCGTTTTTCCCGTCAGTTCGACCAGAATGCCGGCAAGTTTACGATCGTTGAGGTAGAGGTCATTAGGCCACTTAACACGTACTTTATCCGCCCCCAAATCGTGTAGCACTTCCGCCATGACGATGCCGATGACCAGACTCAGGCCAATAGCAGCGGCCGGGCCCTGATCGAGTCGCCAGTACATAGACAAATACAGGTTAGCGCCAAATGGCGAAAACCATTTGCGACCGCGACGGCCGCGACCGGCCTGTTGATATTCAGCAACGCAGGCATCGCCGGATGTCAGCTCAGGCAGACGATCCAGAAGATACTGGTTCGTCGAATCAATCACCGGCAGCACCGCAACATTGCCGTGTCCGATCTGGCTGCGGATCGTTTCTTCATTCAGCAATTGAATCGGCTCCGGCAGGCTGTAGCCTTTTCCGGGAACCGTGAACACATCAACACCCCAGTCGCGAAGCGTATGGATATGTTTATTGATAGCAGCACGGCTCATGCCAAGCTGTTCACCCAGCTGCTCGCCAGAATGAAACTCACCGTCAGCAAGGATGCCAATCAGGGTTAAGGGAATGGTATTGTCCTTCACGCGATAGCCTCCACGGCATTAACTTCACCTGTGCAGCCAATGAAGCGAACTTCTGGCTCCAGCCAGACGTTAAATTTTTCGCCCACACGCTGACGAACATAATGAGCCAGCTGTACAACATCATCGCTGGTCGCATCGCGCTGATTAATCAGCACCAGAGCCTGCTGCTGGTGAACGGCAGCACCGCCTACTGAAGTGCCTTTTAGCTGGCATTGATCGATAAGCCATCCTGCGGCAAGCTTCACGCTGCCATCCGCCTGAGGGTAATGTGGCGCGGCTGGCCATCCTTCAAGAAAGACTTTTGCATTTTCGCTGCTGATAACCGGGTTTTTGAAGAAACTTCCTGCGTTTCCGTTTACTTTTGGATCGGGAAGTTTGGTCATCCGCATATGGCAAACGGAATCAAAAACGTCGCGGGCGGTTACGGTAGCCGGATCGAGACGCGTTAAATCTCCGTAGGTCAACACGGGCTGCCAGTTCTTCAACAGGCGCAGGCCCACGGCGACAATCACGTAGCGATCCTGATATTCATGCTTGAAGATACTGTCACGATAGCCAAACCGGCACTGTTCCGCCGTTAAACGCTTAGCCGTTCCGGTCGCCAGTTCGATGCAGTCGACATATTCGCAGACATGTTTCAGTTCGATGCCGTAGGCACCGATATTTTGAATAGGTGACGATCCGGCGCAGCCTGGAATAAGCGCAAGGTTTTCCAGGCCCGGCATCCCTTTTTCGAGGGTGAATTGCACCAGATGATGCCAGTTTTCACCGGCCCCCACGTGCAGGTGCCAGCTATCGGCACGCTCTTCAACATCAATCCCCATGATGCGGTTAACGATCACCGTTCCCGCAAAATCATCGAGAAACAGGACATTACTTCCTTCGCCCAGAATCAGTACGGGTTCGTTATTTTCTGTTGCGCTTTGCCATGCATCCAGCAGTTGCTGTGCATTATCGGCACGAACAATTTGTTTAGCATTGCGTTGAATGCCAAAGGTATTCCAGGGCTTAAGGGAGTGGTTCATAGACGCTATCCTGATGCAAAAACGCAGGTAGTTTACCGTATAAGCAGGGCGTTGGGGGATTAGTTTGTGCAGCGTATAAACGCAAAAAGGCCATCCTTTCGGATGGCCTCTCTACTTATTTGATGCCTGGCAGTTCCCTACTCTCACATGGGGAGACCCCACACAACCATCGGCGCAACGGCGTTT
>NZ_JADCKW010000036.1:0-29829 GCF_014982155.1 Enterobacter cloacae complex sp. P16RS2
GCAAAACCCCGCCTTATACCTTTTTACACACAGACTTATCCACAATGATACGAAAAAGTGAAAATGTGCGAGCGTTGCGCAAACGTTTTCGTTAAAATGCTCGCGCTTAATAAGGATGCCCCGTCAGGTGTGTTAGATGAGTTTTTCGCAGGAAAATTCATCTAACGCTCTCTGTAATCGTGAAATCCAGGGGATTTACCATGCAACAACGTCGTCCAGTCCGCCGCGCTCTGCTCAGTGTTTCTGATAAAGCCGGTATCGTCGAATTCGCTCAGGCACTTTCCGCACGCGGTGTGGAGCTGCTTTCTACAGGCGGTACCGCTCGCCTGTTAGCAGATAAAGGTCTGCCGGTAACCGAAGTGTCCGATTACACCGGTTTCCCGGAAATGATGGATGGACGCGTCAAAACCCTGCATCCGAAAGTGCACGGCGGTATTCTTGGCCGTCGCGGTCAGGACGACGCCATTATGGAACAGCATGACATCGCGCCAATCGACATGGTTGTCGTTAACCTCTACCCGTTTGCCCAGACCGTAGCCCGCGAAAACTGTTCTCTGGAAGATGCCGTAGAGAATATTGATATCGGCGGCCCAACCATGGTGCGCTCCGCGGCCAAGAACCATAAAGATGTGGCCATCGTCGTAAAGAGCAGCGATTACGAAACCATTATTAATGAGATGGATGCCAACGAAGGGTCACTGACTCTGGAAACGCGTTTCGACCTCGCCATCAAAGCCTTCGAGCACACCGCGGCGTACGACAGCATGATCGCCAACTACTTCGGTAGCCTGGTGCCTGCTTACCACAGTGAAAGCAAAGATCCTTCTGGCCGTTTCCCGCGCACCCTGAATCTGAACTTCATTAAGAAGCAGGATATGCGTTACGGCGAGAACAGCCACCAGCAGGCAGCCTTCTATATAGAAGAAGAGGTAAAAGAAGCCTCTGTTGCGACCGCTCAGCAGGTTCAGGGCAAAGCGCTCTCCTATAACAACATTGCTGACACCGACGCCGCGCTGGAATGCGTGAAAGAGTTCAGCGAGCCGGCCTGCGTTATCGTCAAGCATGCGAACCCATGCGGTGTTGCGGTAAGCACCTCTATTCTGGACGCCTACGATCGCGCGTACAAAACCGATCCGACCTCCGCGTTCGGCGGCATTATCGCCTTTAACCGCGAGCTGGATGCTGAAACAGCACAGGCCATCATCTCCCGCCAGTTCGTTGAAGTGATCATCGCGCCATCCGCATCCGAAGAGGCGCTGAAAATCACCGCGGCGAAACAGAACGTACGCGTGCTGGTTTGCGGCCAGTGGGCAGAACGCGTGCCGGGCCTGGACTTCAAGCGTGTGAACGGCGGCCTGCTGGTTCAGGACCGCGATCTGGGTATGGTGACAGAAGCCGACCTGCGCGTGGTAACCAAACGTCAACCGACCGAACAGGAACTGCGTGACGCGCTGTTCTGCTGGAAGGTCGCGAAGTTCGTCAAATCCAACGCCATCGTCTACGCCAAAGAAAACATGACTATCGGGATAGGCGCAGGCCAGATGAGCCGCGTTTACTCCGCGAAAATCGCGGGCATTAAAGCAGGTGATGAAGGTCTGGAAGTAAAAGGCTCCGCCATGGCTTCTGACGCCTTCTTCCCGTTCCGTGACGGTATCGACGCGGCGGCTGCAGTGGGCATCACCTGTGTGATCCAGCCTGGCGGCTCAATTCGCGACGACGAAGTGATTGCCGCTGCCGACGAACATGGCATTGCAATGATCTTCACCGACATGCGCCACTTCCGCCATTAATTCCCGGAGCAGAAAATGAAAGTATTAGTGATTGGTAACGGCGGACGCGAGCACGCTCTGGCGTGGAAAGCGGCGCAGTCTCCGCTGGTGAAAACGGTCTTCGTGGCACCGGGCAACGCCGGAACCGCGCTGGAACCCGCGCTGCAGAACGTGGCTATCGGCGTGACCGATATCCCGGCGCTGCTGAGCTTTGCCCAGAGCGAGAAAATCGATCTGACCATCGTCGGCCCGGAAGCGCCGCTGGTGATTGGCGTCGTCGATGCCTTCCGCGCGGCGGGCCTGACAATCTTCGGGCCAACGGAAGGCGCCGCGCAGCTGGAAGGCTCTAAAGCCTTCACCAAAGATTTCCTCGCGCGTCACAACATCCCGACGGCGGAATATCAGAACTTCACCGAAGTGGAGCCAGCCCTGGCCTACCTGCGTGAAAAAGGCGCGCCGATTGTCATCAAGGCCGACGGTCTGGCCGCTGGTAAAGGCGTTATCGTCGCGATGACCCTCGAAGAAGCAGAAGCCGCGGTTCAGGATATGCTGGCGGGCAACGCCTTTGGCGATGCGGGCCACCGCATCGTGATCGAAGAGTTCCTCGACGGTGAAGAAGCGAGCTTTATCGTGATGGTCGACGGCGAGCACGTTCTGCCGATGGCCACCAGCCAGGACCACAAGCGCGTAGGTAATGGCGATACCGGCCCGAATACTGGCGGAATGGGCGCTTACTCCCCCGCTCCGGTAGTGACTGACGAAGTCCACCAGCGCACCATGGATCGCGTCATTTGGCCAACCGTGAAAGGGATGGCGGCGGAAGGCAACACCTACACCGGTTTCCTCTACGCGGGTCTGATGATTGACAAGCAGGGCAACCCTAAGGTCATCGAATTCAACTGCCGCTTTGGCGATCCGGAAACGCAGCCCATCATGCTGCGCATGAAATCCGATCTGGTGGAACTGTGTCTGGCAGCCTGCGAAGGCAAGCTCGACGAGAAAACCTCAGAGTGGGACGAGCGTGCGTCTCTGGGCGTGGTGATTGCTGCAGGTGGTTATCCGGGCAACTACAACACCGGGGATGAAATCCACGGCCTGCCGCTGGAAGAGATTGACGGTGCGAAGGTGTTCCATGCGGGTACGAAGCTGGCTGACGACGATCGCGTCCTCACCAACGGCGGACGCGTGCTGTGTGCAACCGCGCTGGGTCATACCGTGGCAGAAGCGCAGAAACGCGCCTACGCGCTGATGGCGGATATTCACTGGAACGGCAGCTTTAGTCGTCAGGATATCGGTTATCGCGCGATTGCGCGTGAGCAGGGCGAGTAATTTCACACCCTCACCCTCTCCTTCAAGGGAGAGGGGATCGTTCGTAGGCCGGATAAGCGTTAGCGCCATCCGGCTTAATCCACAGAACTCAGAAACTCTTCTCTGTCGGCTGCCAGGTGCAGAAGTCTTCGTTCGCCACCAGCAGCAGCTGAGAGCCTTCCGGCGCTTCCAGCCACGCCACACTCACCTCCATTGATGAATGACGCTGACGACGTTGTATGTGTTCGGTTGCCCAGGATTCTAGCTCAGGCTTGACCGTCTGTCCTTCGCAGGTTGTGACCGTCCCATCGGCATGCCAGCGCCCCTGGCGCAGCACTACACGCCCCAGACGAAGCGCATCGCTGGTCTGGCGGATTTGTTCGGCACGATAACGGTAGAGAGCGATTTGATCGCTGGAAAGCTGCTGTTTTTGACCGCTGACTTCGCGCTGCATAAAGCTCAGCTCGCCATGGTCGTCAAAACGCACTTTCACGTTTTCGGGAGTCTTGCTGTAGACGTTCAGTTCAATCAGCGACAGGTCATCTCCCTGCCAGCGATATTCCGCAGTCGACGTATTGCCGTTATGCCACGGGCTGAAGGCAGAAAGCAGATGCACTTCGCCGCCGGAATCTTTGCGCCAGATCCTGACCGCACCCTGGTTATCCGCGTAGCCGCTGGCGGTAAACGGCGGCAGGGAGGTGTCGTGGCTGCAGGCTGACAGCAGCAGTATGCCTGCCAGCGCGAGCGTTCCACGCCAGAAAGACAAAAGGGGCGTTACCGCCCCTTCGCTAAAACTGTTCACTGCCACGCGTCTTACTTAACAGCGTCTTTCAGTGCTTTACCAGAAACAAATGCCGGCACGTTAGCTGCGGCGATTTTGATTTCTTTACCGGTCTGCGGGTTGCGGCCAGTACGCTCAGCGCGGTGGTTCACTTTGAAGGTACCGAAACCAACCAGTTGCACAGCATCGCCTTCTTTCAGAGACTCAGTAATAGCAGCCAGGGTAGATTCCAGAGCAGCTTTAGCCTGCACTTTAGACAGATCAGCCTTGTCCGCAATTACATCAATCAGTTGAGTCTTGTTCATAAGTTATCCTTTCAATGTGTTTATCGCTTGCTAAGCATCGAGTGCGACGAAAATGCCAAAAAAGCACTCTCCTGCATACACGCACCGATAGCCACTTTTTTTCGCCCCCCAAATGTAGACCAGACAAGGGGCGAAAGGGAAGAGTCGAGGAGCGACAAAACGGGCGTTATCTCAAGTTTTCTTGTCTCATTGGTTAAAAATTATACCAATATTGCTCTCACCAGCCTCTCGTAAGTCCGCGCGCAGCCCTTTTATCAGCTCAATATCGCGTTCTTCACACTCTGCCAGCAGGCGGAAAATTTCCCACTGAATGTCCCATTCTTGCTCAACCGCCGGGTTTGCACGCAGCTCTTCGTCGGTCATCTCGCGGCCTTCCTGGGTCATTTCCAGCATCGCGACGGTCGTAATAGATGCCCTACTGACTTCAATTGCGTGCTCCAGCGTTTCACCACTCAGACGGGAGTGAAGCAGTTCGCTTAACGCCACGCAGGCATCAATCGCCGGGTAGACACCGTAGAGGTCAAAATCATCCGCAGCCGGAATCGCCTCTTCCAGCTTTTCCAGCTGGGAGTCGAAGTTCACCTTTGCGTCTTTTACCGTCAGCGTTTCCCAGATCAGATCCAGAATGCGGCGGTAGATATGGCCATCACCAAAGCCCGTCTCCTTACAGAACGCGGCATAGTTGGGATACATGCGCTCGCACAGGCAAGCCATAAACGTCACGTGCTGCCAGCTTTCAAGTTTCTCAAGGCGCAGGTGAATCGGGTTTTGTAGCATGATGATCTCTCGAATCGAAAATTAGGCGCAGTTTACCTGAATCATCGCTGAATTTCCTGCCAACGAACAAAAGCCGGACGCGAAGAGGCCACGGCGTCTGCCCAGCGCGTCGGCTCCGGCAAGCGGTAGCCCTTCATGCAGCGCTGCACCCACGCCAGGGCGCTGTCCATGCTCACCCGGTGCCCGGTGGCGATAAAGAGCGGGTTACAGCGCGCCTTGCTGCGCCAGACCCACGCTAGCTGCTCACCTTTATGGATAAGCGGCGCCAGCGCGCCCGGCTCGGCAGAAAGAGGTTCAAACGCGCCGCACAGGCGTTTCTTGGCGACGCCAATGGTTGGCACATCCACCAGCAGCCCAAAGTGGCTGGCAACGCCTAAACGGCGCGGGTGTGAGATACCGTGTCCATCGACAAACAGCAGGTCAGGTTTTTGCGAGAGTTGCTCCCACGCTGCCAGCAGCGCGGGATATTCGCGGAAGGAGAGAAAGCCCGGAATGTACGGCATGGTGGTCGCGATACGCGCTACCTTGTACTCCACCAGCTCAAGCGAAGGATATTTCAGTACCACCATCGCCGCTCGCGTCACTTCCCCACCCTGCTCGAATCCGACGTCTGCTCCACCAATGTACTGCGGAGGATCTTTATCCAGACGATCCTCGCGGATCACCGATGATGCCAGTTCGATTTGTTGAGCGCGTAGCGACGCGAGATCCATAATCACTCCTTACTTGTGATACTGGGCAGAAAGCCGATGCACCGCCTCCACAAATACTCCTGCGTGTTCTGGCGGCACATCCTGATGAATGCCGTGGCCGAGGTTAAAGACGTGGCCTTCACCCTGGCCGAAACCAGACAGTATAGTCGACACTTCTTCTTCAATGCGGGCTGGCGGCGCATAGAGCATGGACGGGTCCATATTGCCCTGCAGCGCCACTTTGTCGCCCACGCGACGGCGCGCATCGGCGATATCGGTGGTCCAGTCGAGGCCCAGCGCGTCGCAGCCTGTTGCCGCCATCGCTTCCAGCCACTGACCGCCACCTTTGGTGAACAGCGTCACCGGCACGCGGCGTCCTTCGTTTTCACGCAGCAGACCGTCGACGATTTTGTGCATGTAGTACAGGGAGAACTGCTGATAATCGCGCCCGGTCAGCACGCCGCCCCAGGTATCGAAAATCATCACCGACTGCGCACCCGCCTTTATCTGCGCGTTCAGATAGAGGGTGACGCTCTTAGCCAGCTTGTCGAGCAGCGCATGCAGGGCCAACGGCTCGGCGTACATCATCTTTTTAATCATGGTGAAGGCTTTGCTGCTACCTCCTTCAACCATATAGGTCGCCAGCGTCCACGGGCTGCCGGAGAAGCCAATCAGCGGCACTTCACCTTTCAGCTCGCGGCGAATGGTGCGCACGGCGTTCATCACGTAGCCCAGCTCGCCTTCCGGATCGGGGATCGGCAGCTTATCCACGTCGGCTTTGCTTTTGATTGGGGAGGTGAAACGCGGGCCTTCACCGGTTTCGAAGTACAGGCCAAGGCCCATTGCATCCGGAATGGTCAGAATATCCGAGAAGAGGATCGCGGCATCCAGCGGGAAGCGGCGCAGCGGCTGGAGCGTCACTTCACAGGCCAGCTCGGCGTTTTTGCACAGCGACATAAAATCGCCCGCCTGCGCGCGCGTGGCTTTGTACTCCGGGAGATAGCGTCCCGCCTGGCGCATCATCCACACCGGGGTGACATCAACGGGCTGGCGCAGCAGCGCACGCAGATAACGATCGTTCTTCAGTTCGGTCATTTTTGCAGTTCCTTAAGCGTCATGGCCTCAGTGTAACACTACTCATACTCGGCCCGACACATCGCCACGGTATCTTCTATCAGGCGACGCGCCACGGTGCCCGGCGGAGGCAACAGCGGTAGATCGTCGTAGCGATACCAGTTCGCGTCCAGAAGCTCTTTCTGGTCGATAACGATCTCGCCGCTGTCGTATTCGGCCATAAATGCCGTCATCAGCGACTGCGGGAACGGCCACGGCTGAGAGGTAACGTAGCGCAGGTTCTTCACTTTGATCCCACTCTCCTCCATCACCTCGCGCGCCACCGCCTGCTCCAGCGTTTCGCCCACCTCGACGAAGCCGGCCAGCACAGTGTGAATGCCGTTGCGATGGCGGGTATGCTGCGCCAGCAGGATGGAATCCTCCCGGCGGATAGCGACGATAATGCACGGCGCAATCTGCGGATAGTAGCGTTCGCGGCAGTGGCTGCAGAGCATCGCCCACTCGGTTTTGCTCGGGCGCATGGTATAACCGCAGTAGCCGCAGTATTTATGCGAGCGATAAAACTCAGCCAGCTGCACGCCGCGCCCCGCCAGCTGGAACAGCCCCACGTCCAGATCCAGCACCTGGCGCACCGATCCCATATCCTGGCTGCGGGGCTGTTGGATCAACCACACGGGCTCACCCTGCCACTCGCCGATCTTCAGCGCTGGCTGGCCAACAAGATCGAACGCCTCAGCTGCACCGTAGGGGATTTCCCCGGCAGGAAGCCATAATTTTTGTTCATGACTGACGATCCACCAACCAAGATCTGATTTTTCAATAATACGATCCATATCTATTGCACTACCTTCGCTTCACTGACATGTTGTTAGCATTGTGGTTACATTCTGGATAAGCAGATTCAATCCTACATTTTGCGGAGTCGACCATGTTAAACCAGCTGCAAAGCCTGACTGAGCGCGTTAGAGGAAATAACAAACTGGTGGATCGCTGGCTACATGTACGCAAGCATCTACTCGTGGCTTATTACAATCTGGTCGGTATTAAGCCTGGCAAAGAATCGTTTATGCGACTGAATGAAAAAGCGCTGGATGATTTTTGTCAGGGCCTGGTCGACTATCTGTCCGACGGCCATTTCAATATTTATGAACGCATTATCCGCGAAATGGAAGGGACAACGCCGTATTTAGCGGCCAGCAAGCTCTATCCGCTTCTGGAAGCCAACACCCAGCAGATCATGGATTACTATGATTCCGCGCTCGAGAACGCTATCGACCACGATAACTATCTTGAGTTTCAGCAGGCGCTATCCGACCTCGGCGAAGCGCTGGAGGAGCGATTCACGCTGGAAGATAAGCTGATCGCCCTCGTGCTGGATAATGATTTGAACATCAGTAACGAAGAGAACGTCGCGCGCCCTGCTTGAGTTCTTCATCGTTAACGAGTAATTTACAACCATTCGCCCCTCTCACGAGGGGGATTTTTCTTGTCGGAGTGCCCAGCGCCTGAAAGCGCGGGCTGAGACCGTTAATTCGGGATCCGCGGAACCTGATCAGGCTAATACCTGCGAAGGGAACAAGAGTCACACTGCTGTTGTATCGCCTGAGGGCGATCCTCTCTTGCTTCATCCGTCGTCTGACAAGCCATGTCCTTCACTTTTGGAATGAGCTATGTCTACTGCAAAACTGACCCGCCGCGAACAGCGCGCACAGGCCCAACACTTCATCGACACGCTGGAAGGCACCGCTTTCCCGAACTCGAAACGCATCTACATTTCCGGCTCGCAGGCCGATATCCGCGTCCCAATGCGCGAAATTCAGCTTAGCCCGACGCTTATCGGCGGCAGCAAAGATAACCCGCAGTACGAAGACAACGAAGCCGTGCCGGTGTATGACACCTCCGGCCCGTACGGGGATCCCTCTGTTACTATCAACGTCCAGCAGGGTCTGGCAAAGCTGCGCCAGCCGTGGATTGACGCGCGTAACGACTGCGAAGAGCTGAGCGTCCTGAGTTCTGCATACACTAAAGAGCGCCTGGCCGACGACGGTCTGGACGAGCTGCGCTTTACCGGCCTGCTGACGCCAAAACGCGCTAAGGCGGGCAAATGCGTGACCCAGCTGCACTACGCGCGCCGGGGCATCGTCACGCCGGAGATGGAGTTCATCGCCATCCGCGAAAACATGGGTCGCGAGCGCATCCGTAGCGAAGTGCTGCGCTATCAGCATCCGGGTGAAGGCTTTGGCGCTAGCCTGCCGGAGAACATCACGCCGGAGTTTGTGCGTGACGAAGTGGCCGCAGGCCGCGCGATTATCCCTGCCAATATCAACCATCCGGAATCCGAGCCGATGATTATCGGCCGCAACTTCCTGGTGAAGGTCAACGCGAACATCGGTAACTCGGCCGTCACCTCCTCCATCGAAGAAGAGGTGGAAAAGCTGGTCTGGTCCACGCGCTGGGGTGCGGACACGGTAATGGACCTCTCCACCGGCCGCTATATTCACGAAACCCGCGAATGGATCCTGCGTAACAGCCCGGTACCGATTGGCACCGTCCCGATTTATCAGGCGCTGGAAAAGGTCAACGGCATTGCCGAAGACCTCACCTGGGAAGCATTCCGCGACACGCTGCTGGAGCAGGCCGAGCAGGGCGTGGACTACTTCACCATTCACGCGGGCGTGCTGCTGCGCTACGTGCCGATGACGGCGAAGCGTCTGACCGGCATCGTCTCGCGCGGCGGTTCCATCATGGCGAAGTGGTGCCTGTCACATCATCAGGAAAACTTCCTCTACGAGCACTTCCGCGAAATTTGCGAAATCTGCGCCGCGTACGATGTCTCTCTGTCGCTGGGCGACGGCCTGCGTCCGGGATCTATTCGCGACGCGAACGACGAAGCGCAGTTTGCCGAGCTGCACACGCTGGGCGAGCTGACTAAGATCGCCTGGGAGTATGACGTGCAGGTGATGATTGAAGGTCCGGGCCACGTGCCGATGCAGATGATCCGCCGAAACATGACCGAGGAGCTGGAGCACTGCCACGAAGCACCGTTCTACACCCTGGGGCCGTTGACCACCGATATTGCGCCGGGCTATGACCACTTCACGTCAGGCATTGGGGCGGCGATGATCGGCTGGTTCGGCTGCGCCATGCTCTGCTACGTGACGCCGAAAGAGCACCTCGGCCTGCCAAACAAAGAGGACGTGAAGCAGGGGCTGATCACCTACAAAATTGCCGCCCACGCGGCGGATCTGGCCAAAGGCCATCCGGGCGCGCAAATTCGCGATAACGCCATGTCGAAGGCACGCTTTGAATTCCGCTGGGAAGACCAGTTCAACCTGGCGCTGGACCCGTTCACCGCCCGCGCCTATCACGACGAGACCCTGCCGCAGGAGTCAGGCAAAGTCGCGCACTTCTGCTCTATGTGCGGGCCGAAGTTCTGCTCGATGAAAATCAGCCAGGAGGTGCGCGACTACGCCGCCACGCAAACTATTGAAGTGGGTATGGCGGACATGTCTGAAACCTTCCGTGCCAAAGGCGGCGAAATCTACCTCAAAAAAGAGGAGGCGTAATGTATAAGCCCGATTTCCCGTCCGTCCCCTACCGTTTAGGGCTCTATCCGGTGGTGGACAGCGTGGAGTGGATAGAGCGCCTGCTGGAGACAGGCGTTCGAACGATCCAGCTGCGCATCAAGGATAAACGCGACGACGAGGTGGAAGCCGATGTGGTTGCCGCCATCGCGCTGGGGCGTCGGCATAACGCCCGTCTGTTTATCAACGACTACTGGCGGCTGGCCGTTAAGCACCAGGCGTACGGCGTGCATCTGGGTCAGGAGGATCTGGAAACAACGGATCTGAGCGCTATCCGCGAAGCCGGGTTGCGTCTTGGCGTTTCAACACACGATGACATGGAGATCGACGTGGCGCTGGCGGCCCGTCCCTCTTACATCGCGCTGGGTCACGTCTTCCCGACGCAAACCAAGCAGATGCCCTCCGCACCGCAGGGGCTGACGCAGCTGGCGAGTCACGTTAAACGCCTTGCCGATTACCCCACCGTCGCCATCGGTGGAATCAGTCTTGAACGCGCCCCGGCGGTGCTGGAGACCGGCGTCGGCAGTATCGCCGTCGTCAGCGCCATCACCCAGGCCGCAGACTGGCGTCTCGCCACCGAACAGCTGTTACAGCTGGCAGGAGCGGGTGATGAACGATCGTGATTTTATGCGCTACAGCCGTCAGATCCTGCTGGAAGATATCGCCATCGACGGGCAGCAAAAACTGCTCGCCAGCCGGGTGCTAATTGTCGGTCTGGGCGGGTTAGGCGCGCCCGCCGCGCTTTATCTGGCAGGCGCAGGTATCGGTACGCTGGTGCTGGCCGACGACGACGAGGTTCACCTCAGCAACCTGCAGCGACAAATCCTCTTTACCACCGAGGATATCAACCAGCCGAAAGCGCAAATCACCCGGCAGCGCCTGAACCAGCTCAACCCGGATATTGAACTGATTGCCTTACAGGATCGGCTCAGCGGTGACAACCTCAGCCGTGAGGTCGCCCTGGCCGACGTGGTGCTGGACTGCACCGACAATATGGCGACGCGCCAGGCGATTAACGCCGCCTGCGTGGCAAATAATACGCCGCTTATCACGGCCAGCGCGGTGGGTTTCGGCGGGCAGATGATGGTCCTGACCCCGCCGTGGTCGCAGGGCTGCTATCGCTGCCTGTGGCCGGATGATGCAGAGCCGGCGCGCAACTGCCGTACGGCGGGCATTCTTGGTCCGGTGGTCGGCGTAATGGGCACAATGCAGGCGCTGGAGGCCATCAAGCTGCTCAGCGGCATGGAGACGGAACGCAATACGCTGCGGCTGTTCGATGCCCGCTCCAGCGGCTGGCGCCATCTGGCGTTACACCGCGCCAGCCGCTGCCCGGTATGCGGAGGCCGCGATGCGCATTCTGTTTAACGATGAGCCGATGAGATGCGACGACGGTCTCACCGTTGCGGTACTGCTCGACAAGCTGCGCCAGCTCAAGCCGGGAACGGCGCTGGCGCTCAATCAACAGATCCTGCCGCGCGAGCAGTGGGAACATCAGCAGGTCAATGACGGCGACCAGATCCTGCTGTTTCAGGTTATCGCAGGGGGCTGAGATGTTACGTATTGCCGATAAAGTCTTTGATTCACATCTGTTTACCGGAACCGGAAAATTCGCCTCGCCGCAGCTGATGGTGGATGCCATTCGCGAAAGCGGCAGCCAGCTGGTGACGCTGGCGCTCAAGCGCGTGGATCTGCGTCATCACAGCGACGCCATTCTGGCGCCTTTACTGGAGGCTGGCGTCACGCTGCTGCCCAACACCTCCGGTGCCAAAACGGCCGAAGAGGCGATTTTTGCCGCGCAGCTGGCCCGCGAGGCGCTCGGCACCCGCTGGCTGAAGCTGGAAATTCATCCTGACGCCCGCTGGCTGCTGCCCGACCCCATCGAAACGCTGAAGGCAGCTGAAAAGCTGGTGCAGCAAGGGTTTACCGTCCTGCCTTACTGCGGTGCCGACCCTGTCCTGTGCAAACGGCTGGAAGAGGTCGGGTGCGCCGCCGTCATGCCGCTGGGCGCCCCCATTGGCTCCAACCAGGGGCTGGAAACCCGCGCGATGCTGGAAATCATTATTGAGCAGGCTACCGTACCGGTGGTTGTTGATGCAGGCATTGGCGTGCCCAGCCATGCCGCGCAGGCGCTGGAGATGGGTGCCGACGCGGTGCTGGTCAATACGGCCATCGCGGTTGCCGACGATCCGGTCATGATGGCGCGTGCGTTCCGCATGGCCGTAGAGGCTGGCCTGCTGGCAAGGGAGTCCGGTCCCGGCTCGCGCAGTTTCCAGGCGCAGGCCACCAGCCCGCTGACCGGTTTTCTGGAGGCGATCTCATGAGCACGTTTACCGAGCGCTGGCGCCAGCTTAACTGGGACGACATTGCCCTTCGCATCAACAGCAAAACGGCGGCTGACGTGGAGCGCGCGCTGAATGCCCGCCATCTGACCCGCGAGGATCTGATGGCTCTGCTCTCCCCGGCGGCCAGCGCGTACCTCGAACCGATGGCCCAGCGAGCACAGCGGCTCACCCGCCAGCGTTTTGGCAACACGGTGAGCTTCTACGTACCGCTCTATCTCTCAAACCTGTGCGCCAATGACTGCACCTACTGCGGTTTTTCCATGAGCAACCGCATCAGACGTAAAACGCTCGATGAAGATGAGATTGCCCGTGAGTGTGCGGCCATTCGTGAAATGGGTTTTGAACATCTTCTGCTGGTCACGGGCGAACATCAGGGCAAGGTGGGAATGGACTATTTTCGTCACCACCTTCCCGCCATTCGCCGTCAGTTTGCGTCGCTGCAGATGGAAGTACAGCCCCTGGCGCAGGAGGAGTATGCGGAGCTCAAAACCCTCGGGCTGGACGGGGTCATGGTCTATCAGGAAACCTACCACGAGGCGACGTACGCCCGGCACCACCTGAAGGGCAAGAAACAGGATTTCTTTTTCCGGCTGGAAACGCCGGACAGGCTGGGTCGTGCGGGGATCGACAAAATCGGTCTGGGTGCGCTGATCGGGCTCTCTGACAGCTGGCGGGTGGATTGTTACATGGTGGCGGAACATTTGCTGTGGCTTCAGCAGCACTACTGGCAGAGCCGTTACTCCATCTCCTTCCCGCGCCTGAGACCTTGCGCGGGCGGGATTGAACCGGCTTCGCTGATGGATGAACGCCAGCTGGTGCAGACCATCTGTGCGTTTCGCCTGCTCGCCCCGGAAGTTGAATTATCGCTCTCAACGCGTGAATCCCCGGCGTTTCGCGATCGCGTTATACCGCTTGCGATTAACAACGTCAGCGCGTTTTCCAAAACGCAGCCTGGCGGCTACGCCGACGATCGTCCGGAGCTGGAGCAGTTTGTGCCGCATGACGGGCGGCGTCCGGAAGCGGTCGCCGCAGCGCTGACGGCCCAGGGTCTTCAGCCTGTCTGGAAAGACTGGGACAGCTGGCTGGGAAGAGTCTCGCAATGACGCTGAAACGTACTGCAACGCCATAAAAAATTGTCGAGGCGCTACGAAAAGGCAAAACCGGGCGGTTGTCAGCGATCGTCCGGTTTTTTATTGTCACACGGTCAGCAACGGATGCTGACCAGGGCGAAAAGCTTCTTCCTCGTTTCGCCCTGCCTCTGGTTCATTGCACAAACGGCTCCTGACAAGTTGAATAAGTATTTTCTTAATGGTTCTTAAGATAAATCATCCCACCAGAAATCGTGTGCCGTATAATTCACCGCTAACCGCAGGACAGCGACTATGCTGAGAGGATATCGGCAGACGAAAAGTATTCACCATCAGGAACGATGTACAGCTCATGGCACTTCACAGCAAAAAGCTCTCTTTTACCCGGCCAATCATGCTCAGCTTCGCGGGGATCCTCTGCAGTTTTGCGGTGATCGCGATCGCGGTGACGCTTTCGCAACGAAAGGATTTTCTTGAGGATTATCATCAGATCAACAGCAATTTCACGCACAACCTGGCGGTGAACTACACCGAGTCTATCCTGCGTGAAAACGACTATATCCTGGGCCGTTCCGCGATGTACTTTGCCCGCGACGACAGGCTAAACGAGACGCTCAACGTCAACCCGACGCAGGGGCTGCAGATGATGATGCATTTGCAAAACCTGATGCCGACCGTGTCCTCCATCTCGCTGGCGGATACGCAGGGGCATTATCTCCGCGCGCCGGAAGTGCTCCCCACGGAGAAGAGTAAAACCTTCGATCCCCGAAAGCGGCCGTGGTTTATCGCGCAGGCCGAAGCCAGTATCTTCAGCCACTATACTCGCCCGTACATGGACTACTTCACCGGCCATCCGACGGTCACACTTTATAAGCCCTTGATTTCATCCGAAGGCAGACTGAAGGGAACGATCGCGTTTCATCTCGATTTGACGTCAATGGGCTTTACACTGCGTCAGATGGTGGCGCCCGTTCAGGGGGAATTCTTCGTCGTTGAACGCGACGGCGCCGTTGTGCTTCACCCGGATACAGGCGCGCTCTTCAAACAGTACGTGAGCGAAGCGCTGATGGACAAAATGACCAGCGGCGAAGGCCACCTTTACGACAAGAAAAGCAACGCCTGGTATTACTACTACTCATTTACCAATCCGGACTGGTTTGTCATCTACCGGGTCTCTGGCGAGACGCTCACCGATATCACCCGCCACGAAACAACGATCGTTGGCTGGGGGTTTGCGCTGGCGGCAATCATCATCATCCTCTTCGGCTTATACCTCCGCCACGCCTCGCGTACCGTGCTGATGCACATTATCAATGCCATCAAAACCGGCGACGTCAGCGAGGCGCCGCGCCTGGAAGCGATGCTGAGCCATACTATCCAGTCCAATAAAGAGCGTGAGATGGCCTATGTACGCCAGGCCACTCACGATGCGCTGACGGGCTGTAAAAACCGCCGCGCGTTCGATAGCGATATCGCGGAGCTGCTGAATGCCCAGCAGCCTTTCGCGCTGGCGCTGGTGGACATTGATAACTTCA
The DNA here is from genome assembly GCF_014982155.1 of Enterobacter cloacae complex sp. P16RS2. Taxonomy (NCBI): domain Bacteria; kingdom Pseudomonadati; phylum Pseudomonadota; class Gammaproteobacteria; order Enterobacterales; family Enterobacteriaceae; genus Enterobacter; species Enterobacter cloacae complex sp. P16RS2. The sequence goes on from NZ_JADCKW010000036.1 coordinate 15,256, forward strand.
AGTCGATTAACGACACGCTGGGCCACCTGACCGGTGATATCGTTCTGCGCAACGTGGCCCGCGAAGGGATCCAGATCATGCAGCCACATCACGTCTCGCTTTACCGGTACGGTGGAGAAGAGTTTGCGGTAATTTTCCAGGCTGAGCAGATGACGTCTGCACTCTCATTGCTGGAAGCCTGGCGTACCGCAGTTGAAAAACGCGTCTGGCGAGAAGAAAACCTGCGGGTTACGTTCAGCGGCGGTCTTGGGGAGTGGCATTTTGAACCGCTGGAGCAATTTGTCGGAAGCGTTGATAGCGCCCTCTACAGCGCCAAACAGCAGGGCAAAAACCGCATTAACCGAACGTCCATCAGCTAATCCTCCCTGTTTCACCCTGCCCGTTTCCACGGGCGGGTACCCGACAATGTAAAATTGTAACCGGTTTCAGAAAATCGCCGGTTTCTTTGTGATGCCTGACACACAATCGCGGTAAACCGGTTGTTGAAGCGGTCTGCACGGGATAATTATCAATAAACACATGTAGATCGAGGCTGATTATGAAGAACATCGTTTTATGCTGTGCAGCGGGAATGTCAACCAGCATGCTGGTTCAACGTATGAAAGACGCCGCGCAGAAAAAAGGGGTTGAAGTCACCATTAAAGCCGTTCCGGTTGCGGAGTTTAAAGACAACATCGCGACGGCCGACATCGTATTGCTGGGGCCACAGGTTAAATACGAGCAGGCGAAACTTCAGGCGCAGGCCGAGCCGCTGGGTAAAAAGGTCGCGGTGATCGACATGATGGATTACGGCATGATGAAAGGCGATGCCGTACTGGAAAAAGCGCTCAAACTTCTGGAGTCATAATGGAAGACTTAGAAACCACGATCATGGAACTGCTGGTCAACGCAGGTGCGGCGCGCAGTGCGGCCCTGACTGCGTTACAGATGGCGCGTAAAGGTGAGTTTGACGAAGCAGAAAAAGCGATGGAAGAGTCGCGCGAATATGTGAAGCATGCGCACACGATCCAGACGCAGCTTATCGGTCTTGACGAAGGGACCGGGAAACTTCCGGTTAACCTGATCACCGTCCACTCTCAGGATCACCTGATGAACGCGATGGTCATTCAGGATCTGGCGGGCGATATGATTGAGCTTTATCGTCGGATCCCTTTGGTAAACTGATAACCTACAGATGTAAAAAAACCCGCCGAGGCGGGTTTTTTATTGTCGGGTGGCGCTGCGCTTACCCGACCTACGAGGCACATGCCCGGTAATGTTCATCACCGGGCATCAACGATTACTCGTTGTCGGAACCGCCCAGACCTGCGTTCAGCAGTTCTGCCAGGCTCGCGGATGCATCTTCAGCAGTCACCTGCGGTGCAGCTGGCAGTTCGCCCGCAGCACGACGACGCATACGATCCTGATGGTACGCATAACCGGTACCAGCTGGGATCAGACGACCCACGATGACGTTCTCTTTCAGACCGCGCAGTTCATCACGTTTACCTGCAACAGCGGCTTCGGTCAGGACACGAGTCGTTTCCTGGAACGATGCTGCAGAGATGAAGGACTCGGTTGCCAGAGACGCTTTGGTGATACCCAGCAGATCGCGCGAGAAGGTCGCACCGATTTTGCCGTTCGCTTCCAGTTCGCGGTTAGCGATCTTGACGCGTGAGTATTCAACCTGCTCGCCTTCCAGGAACTCGGAGCTGCCTGCGTTTTCGATGGTTGCTTTACGCAGCATCTGACGAACGATAACTTCGATGTGCTTATCGTTAATCTTAACGCCCTGCAGACGGTAAACGTCCTGTACTTCGTTGGTGATGTAACGCGTTACCGCGTGTACGCCACGAAGACGCAGAATGTCGTGCGGAGCTTCTGGACCATCGGAAACCACGTCACCACGTTCTACACGTTCACCTTCGAACACGTTGAGCTGACGCCACTTAGGAATCATCTCTTCGTACGGTTCGCTGCCATCTACTGGAGTGATAACCAGACGGCGTTTCCCTTTGGTCTCTTTACCGAAGGAGATGATACCGCTGATTTCAGCCAGGATTGCAGGCTCTTTCGGACGACGTGCTTCGAACAGGTCCGCAACGCGTGGCAGACCACCGGTGATGTCCTTGGTACCGCTGGATTCCTGTGGAATACGCGCCAGAGCATCACCCGCACCGATCTGAATGCCATCTTCCAGCTGGACGATCGCTTTACCCGGCAGGAAGTACTGCGCAGGCATGTCGGTACCAGGGATCAGAACGTCGTTACCCTGAGCATCAACGATTTTCAGTGCAGGACGCAGATCTTTACCACCGGTAGTACGTTCAGCAGAATCCAGAACCACCAGAGAAGACAGACCGGTCAGCTCGTCGGTCTGACGAGTAATGGTCTGGCCGTCGATCATGTCAGTGAAGCGGATGAAACCACTTACTTCGGTGATAACCGGCATGGTGTGTGGATCCCAGTTTGCAACGGTTTCACCGCCGGCAACCTGCTCGCCATCACCTTTCGCCATAACCGCACCGTAAGGTACTTTATAGCTCTCTTTGGTACGACCGAATTCGTCGATCAGCTTCAGCTCGGTGTTACGAGAGGTCACAACCAGCTTGCCTGCGGAGTTAACAACAGACTTCGCGTTGCTGAGCTTGATGCTACCTTTGTTTTTCACCTGGATGCTGGATTCAGCAGCCGCACGAGATGCCGCACCACCGATGTGGAACGTACGCATCGTCAGCTGTGTACCCGGCTCACCGATGGACTGTGCCGCGATAACGCCGATTGCTTCACCTTTGTTGATGATGTGGCCACGCGCCAGGTCACGACCGTAGCAGTGCGCACATACACCAAAGTCGGTGTCACAGGATACAACGGAACGTACTTTCACGGAGTCAACAGAGTTCGCTTCCAGCAGGTCACACCAGTGCTCGTGCAGCAGCGTGTTGCGTGGAACCAGGATGTCTGCAGTACCCGGCTTCAGAATGTCTTCCGCGGTTACACGACCCAGAACGCGATCGCGCAGTGGCTCTTTAACATCACCACCCTCGATAACCGGGGTCATGGTGATACCTTCGAGGGTGCCACAATCGTCTTCGGTCACAACCAGATCCTGCGCAACGTCAACCAGACGACGCGTCAGATAACCGGAGTTCGCTGTTTTCAGTGCGGTATCCGCCAGACCTTTACGAGCACCGTGCGTGGAGATGAAGTACTGGAGTACGTTCAGACCTTCACGGAAGTTCGCGGTGATTGGCGTTTCGATGATGGAGCCATCTGGCTTCGCCATCAGACCACGCATACCTGCCAGCTGACGAATCTGTGCTGCGGAACCACGCGCACCGGAGTCGGCCATCATGTAGATGCTGTTGAAGGAAACCTGCTGCTCTTCTACGCCGTCACGGTTAATCACGGTTTCGGTCTGCAGGTTATCCATCATCGCTTTGGATACACGATCGTTCGCCGCTGCCCAGATATCGATAACTTTGTTATAGCGTTCGCCCGCGGTAACCAGACCAGACTGGAACTGCTCCTGGATCTCAGCAACTTCGGCTTCCGCTTCAGAGATGATCTCGTGTTTCTTCTCTGGGATGACCATGTCATCGATACCAACAGATGCACCTGAACGCGCTGCATAAGCAAAGCCGGTATACATTGTCTGGTCAGCGAAGATAACGGTCGGCTTCAGACCCAGAATGCGGTAACAGGTGTTCAGCATTTTGGAGATCGCTTTCTTGCCCAGCGCCTGGTTGACGATGGAGAAAGGCAGACCTTTCGGTACGATCATCCACAGAATGGCACGGCCAACGGTCGTGTCTTTCAGGCTGGTTTTCGCAACAAATTCGCCGTTTTCATCTTTTTCGTATTCGGTGATACGCACTTTAACGCGCGCATGCAGAGAGGCCAGGCCAGCGCGATAAATACGCTCAGCTTCTTTCGGGCCAGTCAGCACCATGCCTTCGCCTTTGGCGTTAACACAGTCACGGGTCATGTAGTACAGACCCAATACAACGTCCTGAGAAGGAACGATGATAGGTTCACCGTTCGCTGGAGACAGGATGTTGTTGGTAGACATCATCAGCGCACGCGCTTCGAGCTGGGCTTCCAGCGTCAGCGGTACGTGAACAGCCATCTGGTCACCATCGAAGTCGGCGTTATATGCCGCACAAACCAGCGGGTGCAGCTGGATAGCTTTACCTTCGATCAGGACTGGCTCAAATGCCTGGATACCCAAACGGTGCAGAGTTGGTGCACGGTTCAGCAGTACCGGGTGTTCGCGGATAACTTCGTCCAGGATATCCCAAACGACAGCTTCTTCACGCTCAACCATTTTCTTAGCGGCTTTGATGGTGGTGGCCAGGCCACGCAGTTCCAGCTTGCCGTAGATGAACGGTTTGAACAGCTCCAGTGCCATTTTCTTCGGCAGACCGCACTGATGCAGACGCAGGTATGGACCTACGGTGATTACAGAACGACCGGAGTAGTCAACACGCTTACCGAGCAGGTTCTGACGGAAACGACCCTGTTTACCTTTGATCATGTCGGCCAAAGATTTCAGAGGACGCTTGTTAGAACCGGTGATCGCACGACCGCGACGACCGTTATCCAGCAGGGCATCTACCGCTTCCTGCAGCATACGTTTTTCGTTGCGTACGATGATGTCCGGCGCAGCCAGATCCAGCAGACGTTTCAGACGGTTGTTACGGTTGATCACGCGACGATACAGATCGTTCAGATCGGACGTTGCGAAACGACCGCCATCCAGCGGAACCAGTGGACGCAGATCTGGCGGCAGAACCGGCAGAACGGTCAGGATCATCCACTCTGGTTTGTTACCAGACTGAACGAACGCTTCCAGCAGTTTGATACGCTTGGTCAGCTTTTTACGTTTGGTTTCGGAGTTGGTTTCGTTCAGCTCTTCACGCAGCTGTTCGCACTCTTGCTCCAGATCCATGCTCTTCAGCAGGGCCTGAATAGCTTCCGCACCCATCTTCGCGTCGAATTCGTCACCGAACTCTTCCAGCGCGTCCAGATACTGCTCTTCAGTCAGGATCTGATGACGTTCCAGGTTCGTCATCCCGCCTTCGATAACCACATAAGATTCGAAGTACAGAACGCGTTCGATATCGCGCAGCGGCATATCCAGCAGCAGACCGATACGGGACGGCAGAGATTTCAGGAACCAGATATGAGCGGTCGGAGACGCCAGCTCGATGTGACCCATGCGCTCACGACGCACTTTGGTCTGGGTCACTTCAACGCCGCACTTCTCACAGATCACACCACGGTGTTTCAGGCGCTTGTACTTACCGCACAGGCACTCGTAATCTTTTACTGGCCCGAAAATACGCGCACAGAAAAGGCCGTCACGCTCAGGTTTGAACGTACGGTAGTTGATGGTTTCCGGCTTTTTAACTTCACCGAATGACCATGAACGGATCATGTCTGGCGAAGCCAGAGCAATTTTGATCGCATCAAACTCTTCGGTTTTAGTCTGCGCTTTCAGAAACTTTAATAAATCTTTCACGGATTTGCTCCCGTCGGAGTTAGCACAATCTGGTGCCGGGGGTTAACCCGGCACCAGTGACCTGTTTGAGCGAGAATTACTCGTCTTCCAGTTCGATGTTGATACCCAGCGAACGAATCTCTTTCAACAGTACGTTGAAGGATTCTGGCATGCCCGGCTCCATCTGATGGTTGCCGTCCACGATGTTTTTATACATCTTGGTACGACCGTTCACGTCATCAGACTTAACGGTGAGCATTTCCTGCAGGGTGTATGCCGCGCCGTATGCTTCGAGCGCCCACACTTCCATCTCCCCGAAGCGCTGACCACCGAACTGTGCCTTACCACCCAGCGGCTGCTGAGTAACCAGGCTGTAAGAACCGGTAGAACGAGCGTGCATCTTGTCGTCGACCAGGTGGTTCAGTTTCAGCATGTACATGTAACCTACGGTTACCGGACGCTCGAACTGTTCACCGGTACGGCCGTCAAACAGCGTAATCTGACCAGACGTTGGCAGACCACCCAGTTGCAGCAGCTCTTTAATTTCAGCTTCTTTCGCACCATCGAAGACCGGCGTTGCGATTGGCATACCTTTTTTCAGGTTCTCAGCCAGGCGCAGCACTTCTTCATCACTGAAGGTATTCAGGTCGACTTTCTGACGAACGTCGGTACCCAGATCGTAGGCACGCTGGATGAATTCGCGCAGTTTCGCGACTTCTTCCTGCTGCTTCAGCATGGCGTTAATCTTGTCGCCGATACCTTTCGCAGCCATACCCAGGTGAGTTTCCAGGATCTGACCGATGTTCATACGAGACGGTACGCCCAGCGGGTTCAGTACGATATCTACCGGCGTACCGTTAGCATCGTGCGGCATATCTTCGATCGGGTTGATCTTAGAGATAACACCCTTGTTACCGTGACGACCTGCCATCTTATCACCAGGCTGGATCTGACGTTTAACGGCCAGATACACCTTAACAATCTTCAGCACGCCTGGTGCCAGATCGTCGCCCTGAGTGATTTTGCGGCGTTTCGCTTCGAGTTTTTTCTCGAACTCGTGTTTCAGTTCGTCATACTGCTCAGCCAGCTGTTCCAGCTGATTTTGTTTCTCTTCGTCGGTCAGGCCCAGTTCCAGCCAGCGATCGCGTGGCAGTTTGTCGAGCTTCTCAGCTTCAACGCCACCGGCAACCAGCACCGCATAGATACGGCTGAACAGACCCGCTTCGAGGATCTGCAGTTCTTCAGACAGGTCTTTCTTAGCCTGTTTGAGCTGCATCTCTTCGATTTCCAGCGCACGCTTATCTTTTTCAACGCCGTCACGGGTGAAGACCTGAACGTCGATAACCGTACCGGAAACACCGTTTGGTACGCGCAGAGAAGAGTCCTTAACGTCAGACGCTTTCTCACCGAAGATTGCACGCAGCAGTTTCTCTTCTGGCGTCAGCTGGGTTTCACCTTTAGGCGTAACCTTACCAACCAGAATGTCGCCGCCGGTCACTTCAGCACCGATGTAAACGATACCGGATTCATCCAGTTTGGAGAGCGCAGCTTCACCCACGTTAGGGATGTCAGCGGTGATCTCTTCTGGCCCCAGCTTGGTGTCACGGGACACACATGCCAGCTCCTGAATATGGATGGTGGTGAAACGATCTTCCTGAACCACACGCTCGGAGACGAGGATGGAGTCTTCGAAGTTGTAACCGTTCCACGGCATGAACGCTACGCGCATGTTCTGACCGAGCGCCAGTTCACCGAGGTCGGTGGACGGACCGTCTGCCAGCACGTCGCCGCGCTCAACTGGCTCACCCAGAGACACGCAAGGCATCTGGTTGATACAGGTGTTCTGGTTAGAACGGGTGTATTTGGTCAGGTTATAAATGTCGATACCTGCTTCGCCCGGATACATCTCGTCTTCGTTAACTTTGATAACGATACGGGATGCATCGACGTACTGAACAGTACCGCCACGTTTAGCAACTGCAGTAACACCGGAGTCAACGGCAACAGCACGCTCCATACCGGTACCAACCAGCGGCTTATCAGCGCGCAGAGTTGGAACGGCCTGACGTTGCATGTTCGCACCCATCAATGCACGGTTGGCGTCATCGTGTTCCAGGAACGGGATCAGGGACGCACCGACGGATACCACCTGCTGGGTGGATACGTCCATGTAGTCAACCTGGTCGCGGCTGAACAAGCTGGATTCGCCTTTGCTACGGCAAGTAACCAGATCTTCTACAAAGTGGCCTTCGTCATCCAGGTTGGAGTTCGCCTGAGCGATAACGTAGTTACCTTCTTCGATAGCAGACAGGTAATGAATTTCATCGGTTACAACACCGTCGGTCACTTTACGGTACGGGGTCTCAAGGAAACCGTATTCGTTAGTCTGTGCGTACACGGACAGGGAGTTGATCAGACCGATGTTTGGACCTTCAGGCGTTTCGATTGGACATACGCGACCGTAGTGCGTCGGGTGTACGTCTCGAACTTCAAAGCCTGCACGTTCACGGGTCAGACCGCCTGGGCCGAGTGCAGAGATACGACGTTTGTGCGTAATCTCAGACAGCGGGTTGTTCTGGTCCATGAACTGAGACAGCTGGCTTGAACCGAAGAACTCTTTCACTGCTGCAGAAATCGGCTTGGCGTTGATCATATCCTGAGGCATCAGGGTATCCAGATCGCCCAGAGACAGACGCTCTTTCACCGCACGCTCTACACGTACCAGGCCAACGCGGAACTGGTTTTCCGCCATTTCGCCTACGGAACGGATACGACGGTTGCCGAGGTGGTCGATATCGTCCACTTCGCCTTTACCGTTACGGATATCAATGAGCTTCTTCATCACTTCGATGATGTCGTCTTTGCTCAGGATACCGGAACCTTCGATTTCGTCGCGCAGCAGAGAACGGTTGAACTTCATACGACCAACCGCAGACAGATCGTAGCGGTCTTCGGAGAAGAACAGGTTCTCGAACAGGCTTTCCGCCGCTTCGCGAGTTGGTGGCTCACCAGGACGCATCATGCGGTAGATTTCTACCAGCGCGCTCAGACGATCGGTGGTTGGGTCGACGCGAATAGTCTCAGAGATATACGCACCGTGGTCCAGATCGTTGGTGAACAGCGTTTCGATACGTTTGTGGCCAGACTGGCTCAGCTTAGCCAGCAGATCCAGGCTCAGCTCCATGTTCGCCGGGCAGATCAGCTCGCCAGTTGATTCATCAACGTAATCTTTCGCGGCTACTTTTCCTGCAATGTATTCAACCGGAACTTCGATGTGTTTGATATCATCTTTTTCCAGCTGGCGGATGTGGCGCGCGGTGATACGGCGACCTTTTTCCACATACACTTTGCCGTCGGCTTCGATGTCGAATGACGCGGTCTCACCACGCAGACGTTCCGGCACCAGCTCCATCTGCAGCTTGTTGTCGCGGATTTCAAAGATCACTTTCTCAAAGAACAGGTCCAGGATCTGCTCAGTGGTATAGTTCAGTGCACGCAGAATGATGGTTGCAGGCAGCTTACGACGACGGTCGATACGGACAAACAGGTTGTCTTTCGGATCGAACTCGAAGTCCAGCCATGAACCACGGTAAGGAATGATGCGTGCGTTATACAGTACTTTACCGGAAGAGTGTGTTTTACCTTTATCGCTGTCGAAGAAGACGCCCGGGCTACGGTGCAGCTGGGAAACGATAACACGCTCAGTACCGTTGATTACGAAAGTACCGTTGTCTGTCATGAGTGGAATTTCACCCATGTAGACTTCTTGTTCTTTAATGTCTTTTACGGTGCCTTCCGGCGCTTCGCGCTCGTAGATCACCAGACGCAGTTTTACGCGCAGCGGTGCGGAATAGGTCACGCCACGGATCTGACATTCCTGAACGTCAAACACCGGTTCGCCAAGGCGGTAGCTGACGTACTGCAGCTCGGAGTTACCGCTGTAGCTCTGAATCGGGAACACGGAGCGGAAGGCTGCTTCCAGACCGTACTGCCCTTCAGGATCTTGCTCGATAAACTTCTGGAACGAGTCAAGCTGGATAGAAAGGAGATATGGAATGTCCAGAACTTGTGGACGTTTACCAAAATCCTTACGAATACGTTTTTTCTCGGTATAGGAGTAAACCATAGGGTTCCTCAGCTCGCTGACAAGTCGACCCATCTGTCCGACGAAGGGACAGTTTGTGCAACACCATTTTGTGGACCGGAAAATTGAATACTTTCCGCAATACCTGTTGCTATCACGCTTAAATCATTTCGTCGCGATTTACACAGAGCGAGCACCCTGTCGCAATATATTAAGTCGTCGATAGAAACATGCATTGTCAGGACAATCAGCAGTCAAACAGTGTGAAATGCTACTGATGCCTTACAGCGCAAAAAGGCTGGTGACTAAAAAGTCACCAGCCATCAGCCTAATTACTTAGGCTGCAACCAGAAAAGTTGGCTTATTTAACTTCAACTTCAGCGCCAGCTTCTTCCAGAGATTTTTTCAGTGCTTCTGCGTCGTCTTTGCTCACGCCTTCTTTCAGCGCAGCTGGAGCAGATTCTACCAGGTCTTTAGCTTCTTTCAGACCCAGGCCAGTTGCGCCACGTACTGCTTTGATAACAGCAACTTTGTTAGCGCCAGCAGCTTTCAGAATTACGTCGAATTCAGTTTTTTCTTCAGCAGCTTCAGCCGGGCCCGCAGCTACAGCTACAGCAGCAGCAGCAGAAACACCGAATTTTTCTTCCATTGCAGAAACCAGCTCTACAACGTCCATTACGGACATAGCTGCTACTGCTTCAATGATTTGATCTTTAGTGATAGACATTTAAATTGTTCCTGAAAATCAGAATAAGTTTATACGTAAGCAAATGCTTTATAAAGATAACTGCGATTAAGCAGCTTCTTTCGCATCGCGTACAGCAGCCAGAGTGCGAACCAGTTTGCCAGCCGCAGCTTCTTTCATGGTTGCCATCAGGCGTGCAATTGCTTCTTCGTAGGTCGGCAGGGTTGCCAGGCGATCGATTTGCGATGCCGGGATCAACTCACCTTCAAAGGCTGCAGCTTTGACCTCAAATTTTGCATTCGCTTTCGCGAACTCTTTGAACAGACGAGCAGCAGCGCCCGGGTGTTCCATAGAGTATGCAATCAGGGTCGGACCAACAAACGTGTCTTTCAGGCACTCGAACTGAGTACCTTCAACTACGCGGCGCAGCAGGGTGTTACGAACAACACGCATGTATACGCCAGCTTCACGACCTGCTTTACGCAGTTCAGTCATTTTGTCTACAGTAACGCCACGGGAATCCGCAACTACTGCAGACAGCGCGCCTTTGGCTACTTCGCTGACTTCAGCAACAATCGCTTGTTTGTCTTGAAGATTTAAAGCCATTAGCTTTGCTCCTGGATGTTTGCCGGAACTCATGTTCCGGAACTCACTTCACTCTCCCCAACGGAAAGAGCGTCTTAATACGGTGAGCAGAAACAAGCCAGAGTATCCAAAAATAATCTTAGCGTTCTGTCACCGTCTACGCAGGGGATTAAGTCTCTTGCGAAACACCTGCGGTCTTCGACGGAGGCCTGGATTAGGCCAGGCTCCAACGAACAAATCTTTTAGCCGCTAACTTTCGTTAGCAAACGTGGGGGTAAGATTGTAGACAAAATCACCGCCCACGTAAAGGCATTAGTTTGCAGCAGCGCTCAGGCCAGCCTGGTCAACTGCAACACCTGCACCCATGGTGGTGGAGATGCTAACTTTCTTGATGTACACGCCTTTCGCCTGAGTTGGTTTTGCTTTTTTCAGCGCAACCAGCAGAGCTTCCAGGTTTTCTTTCAGTTTGTCAGCGTCAAAGTCCACTTTACCGATGGTGGTGTGGATGATGCCGTTTTTGTCGTTACGATAACGAACCTGACCTGCTTTAGCGTTCTTAACCGCTTCAGCAACGTTAGGAGTTACAGTACCCACTTTCGGGTTTGGCATCAGGCCGCGTGGACCCAGAACCTGGCCCAGCTGGCCAACAACGCGCATTGCATCTGGAGAAGCAATAACAACGTCAAAGTTCATTTCGCCTTTCTTGATCTGATCAGCCAGATCTTCCATACCTACCAGTTCAGCGCCGGCAGCTTTAGCAGCTTCAGCGTTTGCACCCTGAGCAAATACAGCTACGCGAACGGAACGGCCAGTACCGTGTGGCAGTACAGTTGCGCCACGAACGTTCTGATCGGATTTACGAGCGTCGATGCCGAGGTTAACGGCAACGTCAACGCTTTCAACGAACTTAGCAGTTGCCAGTTCTTTCAGCAGAGCGATTGCTTCGTTGATGTCGTACTGTTTGGTCGCATCAACTTTGTCACGGATCACGGACATGCGCTTGGTCAGTTTAGCCATTTCTTAGTCCTCCACTACCAGGCCCATGGAACGTGCAGTACCTTCGATTGAGCGAGTCATCGCTTCAATGTCGGCACCAGTCATGTCGGCAGCTTTGGTCTGCGCGATTTCCTGCAGCTGAGCGCGGGAAATTTTACCCACTTTGTCTTTGTTCGGTTTACCGGAACCAGACTTGATACCAGCCGCTTTCTTCAGCAGAACAGCTGCTGGAGGGGTTTTGGTAACGAAAGTGAAAGAACGGTCAGCGTAAACAGTGATTACGACTGGGATTGGCAGACCTTTTTCCAGGGATTCGGTTTTGGCGTTGAACGCTTTACAGAATTCCATGATGTTCACACCCTGCTGACCCAGAGCTGGACCAACTGGTGGACTTGGGTTCGCCATACCAGCTGCAACCTGCAGCTTGACGTAGGCTTGTACTTTCTTAGCCATTCTAAAATCCTCTGATTGGGTGATAGCGCCTCAGGGAGGCTCCCCGTGAATAAAATTCGTTTTACGGGCCGGGCCCATAAAAACAAAAGGCGCGAAATTGTATTCCAATCTCGCGCCCTGTGCAACGATTAAATCGCCGCTTTTTTGATCGCTGCTTAGGCTTTTTCGACCTGCGCAAAGTCCAGTTCTACCGGGGTCGCACGACCAAAGATAGAAACAGAAACTTTCAGGCGGGACTTCTCGTAGTCCACTTCTTCAACCACACCGTTAAAGTCAGCAAACGGACCGTCGCTAACACGAACCATTTCACCCGGTTCAAACAGCGTTTTCGGACGCGGCTTATCACCCACCTGCTGCAGGCGGTTCATAATCGCATCAACTTCTTTGTCGCTGATTGGCGCCGGACGGTCAGACGTGCCGCCGATAAAGCCCATCACGCGCGGTACGCTGCGCACCAGGTGCCAGCTCGCGTCGTTCATCACCATCTGAACCAGCACGTAACCCGGGAAGAATTTACGCTCGCTTTTGCGACGTTGGCCGCCACGGATCTCAACCACTTCTTCGGTCGGAACCATAACTTCGCCAAATAACTCTTCCATGTTGTGTAATTTGATATGCTCACGCAGCGACGTTGCTACGCGGCCTTCAAAACCGGAAAACGCCTGAACGACGTACCAACGCTTTTTAGGGGCTTCAGACATCTTAGAACCTCAGGCCAGTAATAAAGGAAACCAGGCGAACCAGAATACCATCCAGTCCCCACAGGATCAGTGACATTACCGCAGTCACTGCAGCCACGATCAGCGTGGTGTGCAATGTTTCCTGGCGAGTCGGCCAAATGACCTTGCGGACTTCGGTACGTGCTTCGCGAGCGAAAGCAACGGTTGCTTTACCCTTAGTCGTCAACAGCGCGACACCGCCCGCTGCAGCAATCAGAATCACCACTGCCAGCGCGCGGAGCGGCAGCATCATGTCACGATAAAGATAGTTGCCAACGATTGCCACAATCAGCAGCACGGCAACAGCGACCCACTTCATCGCTTCCAGGCCGCGCCCGCTCCCTTGAGCTTCGGTATTCGCACTCATAAACCAACCTGTCAGAAGAATTCTACAAATAATTTCACCCCGCGATTGCGAGGCGAGCCAAATCGAAACGCTAATCCCTTTATGGATTATACGCTCTCTGCAGAGCCTGTCTCAGCAATGATTATGACAAAAATAATCACTGATGAGCCAGGTTCTGATGTGAAAGCGTGCAAAAAGGGCATCAAATGATGCCCTTTTCATGCGCATTGCGTCAAATGTTATCAGCGATTAGCCGAGAACTTTAGCAACCACGCCCGCGCCAACGGTACGGCCACCTTCACGGATTGCGAAACGCAGACCGTCGTCCATCGCGATTGGGTGGATCAGAGTCACAACCATCTTGATGTTGTCGCCTGGCATTACCATCTCAACGCCTTCTGGCAGTTCGATGGTACCGGTCACGTCAGTTGTACGGAAGTAGAACTGTGGACGGTAGCCTTTGAAGAACGGAGTATGACGGCCGCCTTCGTCTTTGGACAGGATGTACACTTCAGATTCGAACTTGGTGTGTGGCTTGATTGAGCCTGGCTTCGCCAGAACCTGACCACGTTCGATTTCTTCACGTTTAATACCGCGCAGCAGAACACCAACGTTCTCACCAGCACGGCCTTCGTCCAGCAGTTTGCGGAACATTTCAACGCCAGTACAGGTAGACTTCGCAGTCTCTTTGATACCAACGATTTCAACTTCTTCGCCAACTTTGATGATACCGCGCTCTACACGACCGGTAACAACGGTACCACGACCGGAGATGGAGAATACGTCTTCGATTGGCAGCAGGAATGGCTTGTCAATCGCACGCTCTGGTTCTGGGATGTAAGAATCCAGGAAGCCAGCCAGTTCGATGATTTTCGCTTCCCACTCTGCGTCGCCTTCCAGCGCTTTCAGAGCAGAGCCACGAACGATTGGGGTATCGTCGCCCGGGAAATCGTACTGAGACAGCAGTTCACGAACTTCCATCTCTACCAGTTCCAGCAGCTCTTCGTCATCAACCATGTCGCATTTGTTCAGGAACACGATGATGAAAGGAACGCCTACCTGACGACCCAGCAGGATGTGCTCACGAGTCTGAGGCATTGGGCCGTCAGTCGCAGCAACAACCAGGATCGCGCCGTCCATCTGCGCAGCACCGGTGATCATGTTTTTAACATAGTCGGCGTGGCCTGGGCAGTCTACGTGTGCGTAGTGGCGAGTCGGGGTGTC
>NZ_JADCKW010000037.1:0-16901 GCF_014982155.1 Enterobacter cloacae complex sp. P16RS2
AATAATAGATAAGAATTTTCACAAAGAAAATTCTTATCTATTATTCGAAGGGAAAATAAAGCGTATATGCAGGTCCGAAAATAAACACTGCTGCTCTTTTGTCGGCCTACTCCTGCTTACGCAAAGGCTTCAGTTCTCCCCTCAGGCATGAAGGCTTCCCTTACTTCTGGGATTTATACGGTGTAAAATCAAACATCTCCCGAATCGCCGCTTTTTTAATCAAAAACGAGTAATAGCACATATCGTATAACGGTGCTACATTACGCCGCCCACCCAAATCAGCAGTGGCCAGGCAACGCCGCCGTAAAGTTCGGTAAAGCCTGCAACCATCACCTTGAAGAACGGTCTTATCGGCACGTCGTATCGCAAACTCTGCGCTACCTTTACAGGCTTCACATAGGTTCTACTATTTTGTCTCAATCCAAATTTCAGCGTGCGTTTTTACACCCGCGTTACTGGTTTACATGGTTTGGTCTTGGCGTGCTCTGGCTGCTGGTTCAACTTCCATACCCTGTCCTGCGCTTGCTGGGGTCAAAACTGGGCAGCGCTTCCCGCGTTTTTCTGAAACGTCGCGAATCGATCGCGCGTAAAAATATTGAGCTTTGTTTTCCGCAGTACAATGCCGAAGAGCGTGAGAAACTCATCGCTGAAAACTTCAAGTCTATCGGCATGGCGCTGCTTGAAACCGGAATGGCCTGGTTCTGGCCGGATGAGCGTGTCCGCAAATGGTTTGACGTGGAAGGACTGGATAACCTTAAACGCGCGCAGATGCAAAAACGCGGCGTGATGGTCGTCGGCGTTCACTTTATGTCGCTGGAGCTGGGCGGCCGGGTGATGGGGCTTTGTCAGCCAATGATGGCGACCTACAGACCGCACAACAGTGCGCTTATGGAATGGGTGCAGACGCGAGGCCGCATGCGCTCCAATAAGGCGATGATCAGCCGTAATAACCTGCGCGGCATGGTCGGTGCCCTGAAGAAAGGTGAGGCCGTCTGGTTTGCCCCCGATCAGGATTATGGACGTAAAGGCAGCAGCTTTGCGCCTTTCTTTGCGGTGAAAGACGTTGCGACGACTAACGGCACCTTTGTCATTTCGCGTCTGTCTGGTGCCTCCATGCTGACCGTGACGATGGTGAGAAAAGCAGATAAGTCAGGCTATCGTCTGCACATCTCTCCTGAAATGGCTAACTATCCGGAAAACGAGTGCGAAGCCGCAGCGTTTATCAATAAAGTCATCGAAACTGAAATCATGCGCGCGCCAGAGCAGTATCTGTGGATGCACCGTCGTTTCAAAACCCGCCCTCTTGGCGAAACCTCGCTCTATATTTAGCCCTTCATGAAGGTTAGTTTCGCTAAGAAACTAACCTTTTCAATCACCTGTCCTTCCGCTGAGTAAGCGTCTTTTCAATGCATCGCCCAAAGTGAATTTATTGCGAAGCGAAATCAAACTGTCGCCGTTCCACGACACTCGTAAGTAACGGAAATTATTTAAAAAAATCCCTCTTGTCACCCCTCATTTTTAAGCGTACATTAGCGCCGTCTGGCAACAGGAAAGCACAGAATTCTGAGCTGGAGTTGACGGCGTAACGGGAAAATTCTCATTTCCGTTTTGACCGGATTTCAGTTCTCTATAATCAGGTGGACTCTGTTTTTAAATGCGTACCACAAGATACGCGGAGCGATGAAACGTGAAATATTTCTTTATGGGCATTTCGGTGATTGTTTTAGTCTGGGCCGGAACCTTTGCCCTGATGATCTAGTGAAGAACATGTTGTCAAAAAAACAGGAGCCATCGGCTCCTGTTTTTTTATGTCATGACGACGCGGGGTGTTCAGCGACGCTCTTTGAGGTGAGAAGACCGTCGGCCCGGAACATGCTCTTAATGCCCCTCACCGCCTGACGAATACGGTCGCTGTTTTCAATCAGGGCAAAACGCACATGGGTGTCGCCATAATCACCAAAGCCAATGCCCGGTGACACACACACCTTCGCATCCTGCAGCAGTTTTTTGGCAAACTCCAGCGATCCCATCGCCGCATACGGCTCCGGAATTTTCGCCCAGACGTACATGGACGCTTTCGGCATTTCCACCATCCAGCCCGCTTCATGCAACCCTTTTACCAGCACGTCTCGGCGGCGCTTATACTGGGCGGCAATCTCGTGAACGCATTGCTGATCGCCTTCCAGGGCAGCGATAGCCGCGACCTGCAGCGGCGTGAAGGTACCGTAGTCGTGATAACTCTTAATGCGCGCCAGGGCACTCACCAGCGTTTTGTTACCCACCATAAAGCCAATACGCCAGCCCGCCATGTTGTAGCTTTTTGACAGGGTGAAGAACTCTACCGCCACATCACGCGCGCCCGGGACCTGCATAATCGACGGGGCTTTCCAGCCGTCATAGACGATGTCCGCATAGGCTAAATCGTGAACCACCAGCACGTCATAACGCTTGGCCAGGGCGACCACTTTCTCGAAGAAATCGAGTTCCACGCACTGCGCCGTTGGGTTCGATGGGAAACCGAGGATCATCATCTTGGGTTTCGGATAGCTTTCGCGAATCGCACGTTCCAGTTCGTTAAAGAAATCGACACCTTCCACCAGCGGCACAGAACGGACCTGCGCACCGGCAATCACCGCGCCGTAGATATGGATCGGGTAGCTTGGATTAGGTACCAGAACCGTATCGCCATGATCCAGCGTGGCCAGCATCAGGTGTGCCAGCCCCTCTTTCGAGCCGATGGTGACAATCGCTTCACTTTCCGGATCGATATCAACCTGATAGCGATCCTGATACCAGCGCGAGATCGCGCGACGTAGCCTGGGAATGCCGCGAGAGGTTGAGTAGCCGTGCGTATCCGGGCGCTGGGCTACCGTGCAGAGCTTTTCAACGATATGCGGTGGCGTTGGGCCGTCAGGGTTACCCATGCTGAAATCGATAATATCTTCGCCGCGCCGACGCGCAGCCATTTTCAGTTCAGCAGTGATATTGAAAACATAAGGGGGGAGACGATCGATACGCGTAAAACGGCGTTCAGGACTGAATTCAGCCATAGATTCCTCAGATTAACGTTAGCGCCCGGACCGTCCGAGCGACGCTGCCACCGATGTGGCATGTTTAGAAAATAACCTGAAAAAAATCATGCTGTCGAGAGGGAAATGAAAAAAAAGCGATCGTCTGAAAACCGGAACCCGGCTGCGCCTAAAAGCGGAAGCCCCTGTTTCGGGATCGGCTTTCTGATAGCTGTTATTTAACAGAATGATATCAAGCCAGTTACCTGACGATGCGCCGTTCAGAAAAAAACAGGACACATCGGCCATCGCGAGATAATCCCCTTTGTAAATTATGGTTTTTCCTCATTTGATAAACCCGACGGATAGCTGGTCAATACGCGCCAGGTTTTTTATCATAGTTCTTTCCCGTTTTCCCAGGTCTACTCGTGCACGAAATATTCACTATGCTGCTGGCGGTTTTTGACCGTGCGGCATTAATGCTGATTTGCCTGTTCTTCCTCATTCGCATTCGCCTGTTTCGCGAGCTGCTGCACAAATCAGCCCACTCGCCAAAAGAGCTGCTGGCCGTTACCGCCATCTTTTCGCTGTTCGCCCTGTTCAGCACCTGGTCCGGCGTGCCGGTAGAGGGTTCGCTGGTTAACGTGCGCATTATCGCCGTCATGTCCGGCGGGATTTTGTTTGGTCCTTGGGTGGGCGTCATCACCGGCCTGATTGCCGGGACGCACCGCTACCTGATTGATATCGGTGGCGTAACGGCGGTGCCGTGCTTTATCACAAGCATTATCGCCGGGATGCTTTCCGGCTGGATCAGCCGCAAAATACCGAAAAAACAGCGCTGGCGCGCCGGGATCGTCGCCGGCATGGTGTGCGAAACGCTGACCATGATCCTTGTCGTCGTCTGGGCCCCCACCACCGCGCTGGGGCTGGATATCGTTTCGAAAATCGGTATTCCGATGATCCTGGGCAGTGTGTGCATCGGCTTTATCGTGCTGCTGGTGCAAAGCGTTGAAGGGGAAAAAGAGGCCAGTGCCGCCCGTCAGGCCAAGCTGGCGCTGGATATCGCCAACAAAACGCTGCCGCTCTTCCGCCACGTGAACGCGGAATCGTTGCGTCAGGTCTGCGAGATCATTCGCCACGACATCCACGCTGACGCCGTCGCCATCACCAATATTGATCACGTGCTGGCCTACGTTGGCGTCGGGGAGCACAACTATCGAGACAACGATGACACCATAAGCCCGACCACCAGACAGGCGATTAACTACGGTAAAATCATTATTAAAAACAATGATGAAGCCCACCGAACGCCGGAAATTCACTCGATGCTGGTCATCCCGCTGTGGGAGAAAGGCGTCGTGACGGGCACGCTGAAAATTTATTACTGCCACGCGCATCAGATCACCTCAACGCTGCAGGAGATGGCTATCGGCCTGTCGCAGATTATCTCCACCCAGCTTGAGGTTTCGCGGGCGGAACAGCTGCGCGAGATGGCAAATAAGGCAGAACTGCGCGCGCTGCAGAGTAAAATCAATCCCCATTTCCTGTTTAACGCGCTGAACGCTATCTCCTCGTCCATTCGCCTAAATCCGGACACCGCGCGCCAGCTGATTTTTAACCTGTCGCGTTATCTGCGCTACAACATCGAACTGAAAGATGACGAGCAGATCGACATCAAAAAAGAGCTTTATCAGATCAAGGACTACATCGCGATCGAGCAGGCCCGCTTTGGCGACAAGCTCACGGTCATTTACGATATTGATGAAGAGGTCAACTGCGTGATCCCAAGCCTGCTTATCCAGCCGTTGGTTGAAAACGCAATTGTTCACGGTATTCAGCCCTGTAAAGGCAAAGGCGTCGTCACCATCAGCGTTACCGAAAGCGGCAACCGGGTGCGGATTGCCGTGCGCGATACCGGCCACGGGATTGATCCAAAAGTCATTGAGCGCGTGGAGTCTAACGAGATGCCGGGGAATAAAATCGGTCTGCTGAACGTGCATCACCGGGTTAAGCTACTTTACGGCGACGGGCTGCATATTCAACGTCTTGAGCCGGGCACCGAAATTGCTTTTTACGTCCCGAATGAGCGCTCTCGCGCGCATACGACGACATCACTATTGCCCCAGGTGGAGTAACCCATGAAAGTTATCATCGTAGAAGATGAATTCCTGGCTCAGCAGGAGCTCACCTGGCTTATCAAAACCCACAGCCAGATGGAGATTGTGGGTACGTTTGATGATGGTCTGGACGTGCTGAAATTTTTGCAGCATAACCGGGTAGACGCCATTTTCCTGGATATCAATATCCCGTCGCTGGATGGCGTATTGCTGGCGCAAAACATCAATCAGTTTGCCCATAAGCCATTTATCGTTTTCGTTACCGCCTGGAAAGAGCACGCCGTAGAGGCCTTCGAGCTGGAGGCTTTTGACTATATTCTTAAGCCTTATCAGGAGTCGCGGATTGTCAGCATGCTGCAAAAGCTGGAGGCCGCCTGGCAGCAGCAAACCGCCCCCGCCAGCCCGACGGTACGCGAAAACGACACCATAAATCTGGTCAAAGACGAGCGCATCATCGTGACCCCGGTCAACGATATCTACTACGCCGAAGCGCACGAAAAGATGACGTTTGTCTATACCCGGCGGGAATCGTACGTGATGGCGATGAACATTACCGAATTCTGCAGCAAGCTTCCGGCTGCCCACTTTTTCCGCTGCCACCGGTCGTTTTGCGTAAATTTAAATAAGATCCGCGAGATCGAACCGTGGTTTAACAACACCTACATTTTACGTCTGAAAGATCTGGATTTTCAGGTGCCGGTAAGCCGCAGCAAGGTGAAAGAGTTTCGTCAGCTGATGCACCTGTAAAGAAAAGGCCCTCTCCCGCGGGAGAGGGCTCTGCGTCAGAGGATTTGGCCGAGAACCTGACGCAGATGGGCCCCAGAACCCAGCAGTCCTGGATTGTCATGTACGATCAGATAAACCGGAATGTCCTGCACGTAGCTTCTGAAGCGCCCTTTATCTTCAAACCCGCCGCGGAAGCCCGAGGCTTTAAAGAAGTCGAGGAAGCGCGGTACGATCCCGCCCGCGATATAGACCCCACCGAAGGTGCCCAGCGTCAGCGCCAGGTTGCCGCCGAAACGTCCCATGATCACGCAGAACAGCGACAGGGCACGACGACAATCAATGCAGCTGTCCGCCAGCGCGCGTTCGGTGACGTCTTTTGGCTGCAGGTTTTCCGGCAGACGACCGTCTGATTTCACAATCGCGCGGTACAGATTCACCAGCCCCGGACCTGAAAGAACGCGCTCGGCGGAGACGTGGCCGATCTCAGCGCGTAACTCTTCAAGGATAATGCCCTCTTCTTCGCTGTTTGGTGCAAAGTCAACGTGGCCGCCTTCACCCGGCAGGCTTACCCAGCGCTGAGCAACATGCACAAGATGCGACACGCCGAGGCCGGTACCGGCTCCGTAAACCGCAATCGGTTTGCCTTCGACCGGTTCAGCGCCGCCAAACTGGATCAGATGCTCTGGCTTCAGCATCGGGATCGCCATAGACACCGCGGTGAAGTCATTGATGATTTCAAGATGTGAAAAACCGAGGTTTTTTTTCATCTCGGCGATGGAGAATGCCCAGGTATGGTTGGTCATTGCGACCCAGTCGCCGGTTATCGGGCAGGCTATCGCGATGCAGCCGTCTTCAACGCTAACCTGATGCTCTTCCAGATAGACGCGGACAACGGCTTCAAGGCTTGGATAATCCAGCCCGGAATAGGTTTTCGCCCGGGAAATCTCACCGCTACTAACATCGCACAATGCGAGGCGCGCGTTCGTGCCGCCCACATCACCTACCAAAGCATACTTTGTCATTCTTCTACTGCTCCGCTAAAGTCAGAATAAATCTTTGGGACACTGTAAATTCAAGGCGTGATAACAACAACGGCCATAAGGTGAATGCCCATGGATTATCGATCTTCGTCACAGAATAACTTTACCGTTTCAGCACCTTTTGCACTATTGCCATAAAGCTTAATGTGCAAAGTAACGTAATGCCGTTTTGTACAAGGAAATCATCATGCTCCACCCGCGAGCCAGAACCATGCTGTTGCTGGCAATTCCGGCGCTAATTATTGGCGTGGCCTCAAGTCTGGTGCTCATTGTCGTGATGAAAGTCGCGTCGGTGCTGCAAGCCATGTTATGGACGGCGCTTCCGACAAAACTGGGCGTCACCGCTGATTCTCCAGCCTGGATCGTCATGATGCTGACGTTGACCGGTATTGCGGTAGGCCTGGTGATCCGTTTCAGTCCTGGCCATGCCGGCCCCGATCCGGCGCAGGAACCGCTGATTGGCGCCCCGGTTCCACCTTCGGCACTGCCCGGGCTGCTCATTGCGTTGATTATCGGTCTGGCCGGCGGCGTCAGCCTGGGGCCGGAGCATCCGATTATGGCGGTGAATATTGGCCTGGCGGTTTTCCTCGGTTCACGCATTTTGCCCCGCGTCGGCGCGCTGGACTGGACCATCCTCGCCTCCGCAGGCACCATCGGGGCGCTTTTCGGCACGCCCGTCGCTGCCGCACTGATCTTTTCTCAGACGCTCAGCAGCAATAACGACGTCCCGCTGTGGGATAAGCTGTTTGCCCCGCTGATGGCAGCAGCCGCTGGCGCGCTGACGACCAGCCTGTTTTTCCATCCCCACTTCTCACTCTCCCTCCCCCACTACGGCCAGATGCAGATAGCCGATATTTTCAGCGGCGCCATCGTCGTCGCCATCGCCATTGCGCTGGGAATGGTGGCGGTATGGTGTCTTCCTCGCCTGCACAGGCTGATGCATAAGCTCAAACACCCGGTGTTGATTCTGGGGGCCGGCGGTTTGATTCTCGGTATTTTAGGGGTAATCGGCGGGCCGGTGACGCTGTTTAAAGGTCTGGACGAGATGCAGCAGCTGGCCTTCAGCCAGGTGTTTAGCGTCTACGACTATCTGCTGTTTGCCGTGATTAAGCTGGCCGCGCTGGTGGTGGCTGCAGCCTGCGGTTTCCGCGGAGGACGCATTTTCCCGGTGGTCTTTGTCGGCGTAGCGCTGGGGCTGATGCTGCACGAACACGTCGATGCGGTGCCTGCGGCCATTACCGTCTCCTGCTCTATTCTGGGGCTGGTTCTGGTGGTCACGCGCGACGCCTGGCTCAGCCTGTTTATGGCGGCGGTAGTGGTACCCGATTCGACGCTTTTCCCCCTGCTCTGTATCGTGATGTTGCCCGCCTGGCTCCTGCTGGCGGGCAAACCGATGATGATGGCCTGGCGAAACGACAAGTAATCAGGCGCTATTGCGCGCTTCCAGCGCTTTAGTAATCGCCCCGAGCAGCGGCGGGATATCGGCCTTCGGCAGCATCACCTCAATCAACGAGAGCCGCTCGTGGTGCGCCACTTTCTCAAGGACATCCGCCAGCTGCTCCGCTTCACTGACCCGCCAGCACTGGGCCTGAGGATCAAGGCTCAGAGCCTGCGGGATTTGCGTCCAGTTCCATAGCGCAATGTCGTTATAACGCTGTTCCGGCCCGTGGATCGCTCTTTCCACCGTGTACCCTTCGTTGTTAAGGACCAGAATGATGGGGTGCTGTTTATCCCGCAGCATCGAGCCAAGCTCCTGTATGGTGAGCTGCGCCGCGCCATCCCCCGTCAGCACAATCACGCGCCGGTTTGGGCAGGCGGTTTGCGCGCCAAACGCTGCGGCCAGGGTGTAGCCGATCGATCCCCACAGCGGCTGGACGATAAAATTCACATCAGCCGGAAGACGAAGGTCGATCGCGCCGAAGGCCGAGGTGCCCTGATCCGCAAGGATGATGTCTCCCGGGCGGATAAACGTCTGCAACGTTTTCCAGAAATTGTCCTGCGTCAGCGAGCCATCCGGCTGCGGATAGGCCATCGCGCTTTGAGACGACGGTGCCGGCGTATCGTGCACGTGCTGTTTACACAGCTCCACCAGCGTTTCGATTGCCTGAAGCATGGGGATGCCGGTAAACCAGACGTCACCAACGCGTGATGCATGAGGCTGAACTTCAATTGTTTGTGACGGGGTTAGCTGATGCGTGAAGCCGGCGGTCAGGGTATCGGTAAATCGCGTCCCGATGCACAGCACCGTGTCTGCCCCTTCAATCGCCTCTTTTACCGCCCCGGCGCTTGCCGAACCGCTGTACGTGCCGTAAAACCCGGCGTGACGCTCGTCAAATATGCCTTTACCCATCAGCATAGTGGCGTGTGCCATCGGCACGTCCTTGACCCATTTCTGTAGGGCATGCTTCAAGCCATGGCGCAGGACAAGGAAATCGGCCAGCAGCGCCGTACGCTTGCTCATGGCCAGCCTGTTCTCAGCGGCATCCCGGAACGCTTTCAGGCAGGCGCTATCGGCATGCGCGTGCCTGAGAGTGAGAGCGTTTACAGGAGGCGTGGCGGCTTTTTTTGCCACATCGGCAGGCAACATCAGATAGCCGGGGCGACGCTCCCGGAGCATGGTAGTCAATACCCGGTCAATCTCGTAACAGGCGTTTTGTTCGGTCAGGATCGCCTGTGCAACGGTGATCGGTTCGCTCATATGGTAAAAATGACGAAACTCACCGTCGCCCAGCGTATGGTGCAGCAACTCTCCTCTTTGCTGTGACGCCGTACCCGGCGCGCCCACAATATGCAGCACCGGAACGTGCTCGGCGTAGCTGCCCGCAATGCCGTTCATGGCGCTTAACTCTCCTACACCAAATGTCGTCAGCAGCGCGGCAAAACCCTTACATCGGGCGTATCCGTCCGCGGCATAAGAGGCGTTTAACTCGTTGGCACAGCCCACCCAACAGATATCCGGGCTGTCTATCACATGGTCGAGAAACTGCAGGTTATAGTCGCCCGGCACGCCAAACAGATGATCGGCTCCACAATCTGTAAGACGGTCCAGCAGGTAATCGGCGACGCAGTATGGGGTACGCATGAACAGGTATCCTTCTAATGTTGACCTCACCTTGAGTATTAAATAAGCGTGATGACTGTCCAGAATTGGCGATAAGAAGAGCATGGAAAGAATGCTTTACAAAAAAGGCTGCGCTATGCTGATTTTTTTCGCGTTAATGTAAACGCATACACTGATTTTTTTCTTCAGCGCCAGAGGTCATGAGAATGGGTTATCAGCCGGACAAAAATCGTTATCGGACAATGGAGTA
This sequence comes from Enterobacter cloacae complex sp. P16RS2, assembly GCF_014982155.1. Classification (NCBI taxonomy): domain Bacteria; kingdom Pseudomonadati; phylum Pseudomonadota; class Gammaproteobacteria; order Enterobacterales; family Enterobacteriaceae; genus Enterobacter; species Enterobacter cloacae complex sp. P16RS2. Next base: position 10,203 of record NZ_JADCKW010000037.1, read on the forward strand.
TCGCCGCTGCGGGCAAAGCGGACTCAGGTTGCCCGCCATCTCGCTTGGGCTGTGGCATAACTTTGGCGACACCACGCTTATCGAAAACAGCCGTCAACTTTTACAGCGCGCGTTCGATCTGGGCATTACGCATTTCGACCTTGCCAACAACTATGGCCCGCCGCCGGGATCGGCCGAACGTAATTTCGGCCGTATTTTGCAGGAGGATTTCCTGCCCTGGCGAGACGAGCTGATCGTCTCTACTAAAGCAGGTTATACCATGTGGGAAGGCCCTTACGGCGACTGGGGGTCACGCAAATATCTGCTGGCAAGCCTCGATCAAAGCCTGAAGCGCATGGGGCTGGAGTATGTGGATATCTTCTATCATCACCGTCCTGACCCACAAACGCCGCTGCTGGAAACCATGAAAGCGCTTGACCATGCGGTGCGCCAGGGAAAAGCCCTGTATGTCGGGTTATCCAACTACCCTGCAGAACTGGCCCGCAAGGCGATTGATATCCTTGACGATCTCGGTACGCCCTGCCTGATCCACCAGCCGAAATACTCTCTTTTTGAACGTGCGCCGGAAGAGGGGCTGCTGAACGTGCTGCAGGAAAAAGGAGTCGGCTGCATTCCCTTCTCGCCGCTGGCCGGTGGACAACTGACCAACCGCTATCTGAATGGCATTCCGGCAGACTCACGCGCGGCAAGCGGCAGTCAGTTCCTGAACCCTGACCAGATCACCGAAGAGAAGCTGGAGAAGGTAAGAAAGCTGAACGCCATGGCGGAAGAGCGCGGTCAGAAGTTGTCCCAGATGGCGCTAGCCTGGGTATTACGCCATGAGAACGTGACGTCAGTGCTGATTGGAGCAAGTAAAACGGCTCAGATTGATGACGCCGTGGGGATGCTGGAAAACCGCCATTTCTCTGCTGAAGAACTGGTCCGTATTGATACAATCCTGAACAGCTCAAAATAAAATCACTTTTAGCAAAAAGTGCTCTCATTCAGCAATTCGGAGTTGAGGCGATGAAACGAGGCTTTACCAACTCGTAATATTGCGTTAACAGGCCCCACAAGGGCCCCGATCGTGAAGGAGAAAAGAGTATGTTCAGGTCACTGATTCTTGCAGCGGTATTACTGGCTTCAGCCCCGCTGATCGCCAATGCGGGCGAAATCACCCTGTTGCCATCAGTAAAATTACAAATTGGCGATCGTGACGACTACGGCAGATACTGGGACGGTGGCTACTGGCGCGACCGTGACTACTGGAACCGTCACTATGAGTGGCGCGGAGACCGCTGGTGGAAACATGATAACGGCAGACACCGCGGCTGGTATAAAGACAACGCATACGAGCGCGGTTACCGTGAAGGCTGGAACGACCGTGATGACCGCCGCGGCGGCTGGGGTCGCGGTAAAGGTCATGGTCACGGCCATCACCACTAATAAAAAAGGAGCCATGGAGGCTCCTTTTTTTGTTAAAGACCCAGTGCGGTTCCCACCAACAACCACAGGTTCAGCGCAACGACCACCACCACGATGGCCCACCCGGTCCGTTTCACCAGCGTTGAGTTAACCAGTTCGCCCATCAGGTTTTTGTTGCTGGTAAAAATCAGCAGGGGCACCAGCGCCAGCGCGATACCAAAACTCAGCAGCACCTGGCTCATAACCAGAATTCGCGTAGGGTCGAGCCCCATCAGGATCACGATAAATGACGGTAGCATGGTGACGGAGCGACGAACCCACAGCGGAATATGGAAGCGGACAAACCCCTGCATCACCACCTGGCCTGCCAGCGTGCCCACCACCGTAGAAGAGAGACCGGCAGCCACCAGGCTGAGACCAAATATCGTGGCGGCAGCATGGCTCAGTAAGGGCTCCAGCGTAAGATAAGCCTGGTCGAGATCGGCAATACCGGTGTGGCCGTTAAAGTGGAAAGCGGCAGCAGCGGTAGCCATCATCGCCAGATTGACAAACCCCGCGATGGTCATGGCAATCGCCACGTCCCATTTGGTGGCGGAGTAACGCTCTTTGCGCGTCCCACCGTGGAGATGCTGAGTCAGCGAGGAGTGCAGGTAAATCACATGCGGCATGATAGTCGCCCCCAATACCCCGGCAGCCAGGAACACCGCTTCCGAGGTTGGCAGGCTTGGGATTGCCATACCTTTACCGAGCTGCGCCAGGTTCGGCTGTGAGAAAATCAGCTCCACGATATAGGCCGCCGCGACAAACAGCAGCAGACCGCCGATAACCTTCTCCAGCGGCTTTTGACCTCGACGCTGCAGCATCAGGATCAGGAAAGTGGCAATCCCGGTCAGCACAGCCCCCTGCAACAGCGATACGCCCAGAATCAGTTTAAACCCGATCGCTGCGCCAATAAATTCAGCGAGGTCAGTGGCCATGGCTATGATTTCCGCCTGAACCCAGTAGAGCCAGACGGCCGGACGCGGATAATGGTCGCGAATTTGCTCTGCCAGGTTTTTACCTGTGGCAATCCCCAGCTTTGCGGAGAGCATCTGAATCAGCATCGCCATCAGGTTTGCCCAGACGACCACCCACAGCAGCTTATAGCCGAAGCTGGCCCCGGCCTGAATATTGGTCGCAAAGTTACCTGGATCGATATAGCCAATGGCAGCGATGAACGCAGGTCCCATTAATGCGAACCGCAACTTGCGCGCGGCTCTGCCACTGCTACCCTCTACGCGACTGTTTGTCATTTCTGCCTCTGAAATATAGCCTTTGCTATGTTTAATCCTATCAAAATGAGAATGATTATCAAGATCATTTATGCTGTTTACAGTGATTTCTCTGATAGCTTTGAACGATAGACGGGCGGGTAAGTGGGGCGATCTAACAGAAACTGAAATCGCGCGCGCTTTTGTGAAGACTAGCACACAAACTTAACTTTTCACTCATTTACCTAACATAACAAAAATGTATTGTGGATCACTATTTTTGAGACTCGTCACAGGATGTAACTATAGTGTGTCCTCGATCTCGTTTTCTTTTCGCTTGTTACATAGAATGTGCACGAAAATTAAACCTGCCTCATATTTGGAGCAAATATGGACCGCGTCCTTCATTTTGTCCTGGCACTTGTTGTCGTTACTGCACTTGCATTGCTGGTCAGCACAGACCGCAAAAAAATTCGTATCCGTTATGTTGTCCAGCTGCTGGTCATTGAAGTTTTACTTGCGTGGTTCTTCCTGAACTCCAACGTAGGCCTCGGCTTCGTGAAAGGCTTCTCCGAAATGTTCGAAAAACTGCTCGGATTCGCCAATGAAGGGACCAACTTTGTCTTCGGTAAAATGAACGACGAAGGTCTGGCGTTCTTCTTCCTGAAGGTTCTCTGCCCTATCGTCTTCATCTCCGCGCTGATCGGTATTCTGCAGCACATCCGCGTTCTGCCGTTCGTTATTCGTGGAATTGGTTTCCTGTTATCCAAAGTGAACGGCATGGGCAAGCTGGAATCCTTCAACGCCGTCAGTTCCCTGATCCTCGGTCAGTCTGAGAACTTCATCGCGTATAAAGATATTCTCGGCAAAATGTCCCGCAACCGCATGTACACCATGGCGGCAACCGCAATGTCTACCGTTTCCATGTCTATCGTGGGCGCGTATATGACCATGCTGGAGCCAAAGTATGTAGTTGCGGCGCTGGTTCTGAACATGTTCAGCACCTTTATCGTTCTGTCACTGATCAACCCGTACCGCGTTGACGCAAGCGAAGAGAACATTCAGATGTCAAACCTGCACGAAGGCCAGAGCTTCTTCGAAATGCTGGGTGAGTACATTCTGGCGGGCTTCAAAGTGGCGATTATCGTTGCCGCCATGCTGATCGGCTTCATTGCGCTGATTTCTGCGCTGAACGCCCTGTTCGCCGCGGTGCTGGGTATCTCCTTCCAGGGTATTCTGGGCTACATCTTCTATCCGGTTGCATGGGTGATGGGTGTTCCTGCTCACGAAGCGCTGCAGGTGGGCAGTATTATGGCAACCAAACTGGTTTCTAACGAATTCGTTGCGATGATGGATCTGCAGAAAATTGCCAGCACGCTCTCTCCGCGCGCGGAAGGCATTCTGTCCGTGTTCCTTGTCTCCTTCGCGAACTTCTCGTCCATCGGAATTATCGCGGGCGCGATTAAAGGTCTGAACGAAGAACAGGGCAACGTGGTTTCTCGCTTTGGCCTGAAGCTGGTTTACGGCTCTACGCTGGTGAGCGTCCTGTCTGCTTCTATCGCAGCACTGGTACTCTAACGTTTAGCATTAAACAAAAACCGGGAGCCTGGCTCCCGGTTTTTTTATGCCCGCAATTCTTCCAGCGGTTTGGGTTTGCCTATCAGGTAGCCCTGCAGGTAATCCACGCCGAAGCGAAGCAGCATCTCCCGCTGCGCCGGTGTTTCGACGTATTCCGCTACGACGCACAGCGATTTCGTCTTCGCCAGATTACAGATCGACTGCACGATCATCGCATCCATATCATCGGTACAAATGTCTTTAACAAAGCAGCCGTCAATTTTAATGATGTCTGCCTGCAGGCGTCTGAGGCGCTCGTAGTTGGCGTAGCCGGTACCAAAATCATCTATGGCAATCCGGAAACCGTAATCCCGCAGCTGCTGAATATTGTGGATGCTGCAACCTGAATTTGAGAAGGCCTGCTCTTCGGTAATCTCAATCACGACTGACTGAGGCGCAACGCCGTAGCGTTCAAAGAGCGCGCAAATCTCGGTCGCCACCTCTTTTTGCATCAGCGTGAGCGGCATCAGATTAACAGAGAAACGGGCGCCAGCCTGCGTTGAAGGGTGATCGCGCAGCCACAGCAGTAATTTCTCCATGACGCACATATCAAACCGGTGGCTGAGGTTGAACTGGGCAATCAATGGAATAAAGCGGTCAGGAGTGAAGATCTCGCCCTCGCTCTCCATACGCGCCAGAATTTCGTAGTAGCCGCTCCCGTCCGCCTTCTGGATCGGTTGCGCATATAAATGGAACTGGCCCGCCTCCAGGGCATGCTTAATCCGCGCCAGCATCAGGACTCGCTCTGTCGTTTGCCCTGATGCCGCCTCGAGGCTATTCGTGAGCGCAAGCACGTTGTTTGTTGTTCCGCAGGATTGCTCGGCCAGCCAGCTCAGTTGCCCCAGCGTGTGATGCAACTTTTCGCCGTTTTCCACCATTCCCCAGGACGCGCCAAATTCAATATCCAGCCCGGTGTTGTTCCAGAAAATCTTACGGCTGTTCAGCCGATCAACCATGTGCTGAAGGCGCTCAGCGGTTCCCGGGCCCAGTAATACCAGCACAAGCTCGCTTCCAGGGAGCTGGAAGAGCGTCTCATCTTTTTGCAGGAGGGGCTGCAGCGACGTGGCGATCGTGCGTTTGCAGTGGACCCGCATGAGGATCCCATAGTGGCGGCTCAAAAATTCCAGGTTATCCATACGCAGAATGCTCACTTTTGCGTCCGGGTGAATCTCAAGATAATCCTCCAGCGCACGAATATTGGGCAATCCGGTCAGCGGATCGGTGAGCGCCCTCCCCTGCCAGCCGCGCTTAAGCCACTCGCTGCGCTGGTAAATACGCGACATGTAAAGCAGACAGATCGCGAACGAGATAAGCACGGACAGAATAAAAGAGAGCGAATGGCCCGATTCCACCCCGTTAAGGAAGTTGTAGTTGTAGGTCAACAGCAGGAGCGCAGATACAGCCCACAGCAGAGAAATCAACGCATAGGTCAGTCGGCTTATCGCTAAGGTAAAAAGAATAAAAATCAGCGGCATCAAATAGCCCGCAATGACGGGAGATTCAAAAGGACCACATAAAATGACGAGAATGAAACTTAAAAGCATCAGCCAGACAAAAATATATAATGAATTCTTGTGAAAAAACACGGGCTTCACGCTTCGTCGCCAGAAAGTTATTGCATAACGAGGATTAATTATCATTCTTAACGGGTAATAGAACATCATGGTAAAAATCAATGCCGCACATATCAGGCTTTGTATATCCACAACGTTATAAATTACCGTCCCTTCGCCGAAAAAGGTCGAAATTGTCACCGGAAAATCAAACAAATAGCCCGCCAAATACATCGACAGTTTAATCCCTATTGGCACCATAAAACCGAGCCAGAATATCCGTAATCCGATGTGCTTGTTAGGGATAGAGTAGCGCCAACGCTTACCTAGCATGATACGCAGAATGCCGCACGCCGCGAACAACGCAAAGGTCTGACAGAACAGTAATACTGAATATTGTAGCGGTGCTAAATTTACATAGAATAAATTAGTGACAGTAAAACCTAACAAAATGGGAAGAATAGCCCTGCGTCCAAATAGCAGAATTACCGCCAGCATTACGCTTAAAGGTAACCATGCTAAATAAACGTCGTGACCATTAACAATTGCGCGGGGAGAGAGATAACGGGAGACAGGTACCGCAATCAGGCATAAAGCCAGAGCAATCATAAATATCTTTACATTATTGTAAGTTTTTCTATTCATTAACCAGGGCATTATTTTCCGAGAGAATTATTGATCGGATGGATAATATGTTTATTAATTGCGCGAATCAAGTTCAAGTCTATTTTTAGACTGGTTTATTGATGCCGATTGAGGTGAGGTACAGAAATACCTTCTTTTTGATAACAAAATAGGGTGGCGGGTGTTACAAACACATAAAAAAACCCTCGTCTTTTGACGAGGGTTTACAATTTTGGTGGAGCTAAGCGGGA
>NZ_JADCKW010000038.1:0-3776 GCF_014982155.1 Enterobacter cloacae complex sp. P16RS2
TTACCCAGATCGATACCAATAAGCGCAATGTTTTCCATGATGGTTCTCCGAATGAAAGCCTGTCCTCAGCATAGTACTGGGAAGGAGGGAGTGACCATCTCATTAAAAATAAAGCACGCTAAGCGTGCGTGGAGGCTGGCACCCAGCGGTACAGCGTCGGAATGGACACGCCGAGGTTCTTGGCCACGTCCTTGGGCGGCACCCCGCTGGCCAGCAGCTTCTTGGCCGACTCGATCTTGCTGTCGGTCATCTTCGGCTTGCGGCCGCCTTTGCGGCCGAGCTGCTTGGCGACTTCCAGCCCGGCGCGGGTGCGCTCGACGGTCAGCTCGCGCTCCATTTCGGCAAGGCTCGCCATGACGTGGAAGAAGAACCGCCCGGATGGTGTGCCGGTGTCGATGGAGTCGGTGAGGCTCCTGAACTGGACACCGTGCTTGTGCAGATCGCCGACCAGATCGACCAGTTGCTTGACCGACCGGCCCAGCCGGTCGAGCTTCCAGACGACCAAAGTATCGCCTTCGCGCAGCATTTCGAGCGTCTTGGCCAAGCCAGGCCGGTCTGCCCGCGTGCCACTCACCTTGTCCTCGAAGACCTTTTTACATCCGGCCTTGCTCAAGGCTTCGCGTTGCAGCTCCAGGTTCTGATCCTGCGTCGAGACGCGCGCATAGCCAATCAACATGGCTTGTCTCGCGCCCGGTCGATGCGTTCCTGCATCGCCTGCATCACTTCTTCGTGGGTGTACGATCTGGCGTTGGCGTCGGTGGCTTGCCGCAGGGCTTCCTCAACCTCGCGCGTCATCCGCTCGTAATCCTCCGGCCACAGCGCTTGCTCCATGCGCAGCGACGCCTGACCCAGCAGGTGCAGCAGGCTGAACAGCCGCATGTCGTTGGTGGCGACGATGCGCTCCCGAATCTGCTCCTGAATAGCTTCGCTAGCCCGATGCGCTTGTGGTGTGGCAGTCCCCTCGTAGTCAGCGGGGAATTCCGCTTCCTCGGCAATCCTTGCCCAGGCGCTGGCCAGCGCCTCGATGGTTGACGTGCTCATTTCCGCCGCTCCTGTGCTCTTTGGCGAATCAACCGGCCAAGGGGCCTCGACGCGAAAACCAGCAGCATCACGCCTATCGGATACCAGGTCGAGAAGACCACCAAGGCATCGAAGGCTGGCCGTCCGGTGTTGGTAGGCAGTACGGCGGTCACAGCCATCAACCCGCCGACCGTCCAGATGATGCGCCACACGTAGGGCATCACGCGGGGCACGTAGCCGTCATCGAAAGCGGTCTGGTAGTAGCGGCGCAGGCCGCGCTCGGCAAGCGCCTGGCGCTGCCGCTCCGACAGCGCATCCGTCCGGCCATACCAGCGCCGGAATGGTGGACAGCGCAGCAGCAAAGGGGTGAAGAGGATCATCACCGCCACGATCGCGACACCCCACGCCATGACGGCGCCGGCATCGGGCCGCTTGGCGTTCTCGATCACGGGCGCGAAGACGCCCGGAGCACCGATCATCCAGAACAGCGCAATGTGCTGATGGAAGGAGAGCTTCATTTGCTCATCCACTTGCGCAGCAGGCGCTTTTTCAGGGAGGCGCGTTCTTGCGGGTTGCGTCCCTTGTGATTGGCGATGCGATCCGCCGTGGCGGCCTGGCGCTTGACGGGCCAGTAGGAGCGGCCATCCTTGCCCATCGACCAGACGCTGCTGGCCTGGTTTTCCAGCAGGGGCAGATGGGCGCTCAGGGCTTCGGGCGACGCGCTGGTCAGCGCCGTGCGCTCACGGGTGCGCCAGCGCTGATGCCAGAGCTTCTTGTCCTCGCGCTCGCTGCCGCAGGTCGTGTGCCCGACGATGGGTGTTTTGCGGCGGCTGCGGCTCATAACGTAGTGGTCTCCAAGAACATTCAGGACTGATCCCAGGCGTCGATGGTCAAGACCTGATCGGCAGGACAGGCGGCTACGCGGTCGGGAACTGGATGGTGTTCAGTCTCATGCCGACCCCATTCGATTGATCGCGTCGCTTGCGGCACGCTGCGACGCAAGGAGGTTTGCGACCTGGTTTAGCAGCCGTGTCCGCTGCATGTCTGTTACCTATCTCCCCGACCGCTCATTGGACCAACTCCAGAGATTGGGCTCTATCGCTCAGCCAATACGAAACCGGCATTGGCTGATGCCACAACCGAGACTAACACAAATGGCTCGGTACCTGTATTTCGCGCCCCGTGCACTTGGCCCGGTCTTGCCACGGCTATCTCACCTTCCCTGAGGGCACGAACAATCCCATTGCCCTGAAAGTAATCAGCCATTCCCGACAAAACAGTCCACGTGTCTTGGCCGTGAGGATGAATGTGAGCCGCAATTTCCTGCCCGGGATGGACATGCCAAACCACGATAATTGAGTCTCGGGTTTCAAGCACAACGGAACGAATAGGCTCGCCTTCGGACGGCTGAACATACTCGGCTACAGAAAATATTCTCGATTCAACAGTCATCGGAGATTCCTCTTTCACAGTTGTCGTTACGGTCTTCATCGTCGGCATCCTGACGCACGGCGGGCAATTGCTGGAGCAACGCCGGCAGCCATTCCTGTACCGTCTCCCACACCACATCGAGGTTGATGTCGAAATAGCCGTGAGCCATGCGATTACGCATATTGCGCATGCTGCGCCACGGCACGTCGGCATGCGCCTGGGTGAACTCGACGTAGCCATCCATCACCTTTGTGGCCGCCTCGCCGATGACGATCAGGCTCATGATGACGGCCTGCTGGGTGCGCTTGTCGGCCAAGAAGTCGTCCTTGGCCATCCCTTCCACGAAGCTGCGCGCATCGGTTGCGGCCTGCTGAATGTGGTCGAGGTAATCGGGCAGGCGGTTCTCGCTCATATCGGTTGCGCCTCCGCGAGCACCTTGGCCCGGAACTTCGGCGGCAGGTCGCCGGGAGTCAGCAGATCGACGTCAACGCCGAGCAGCGATTTCAGTTCTTCTTCCAAATCGCCCAAGTCCAACAACGTGGCACCGGGCAGCGCATCGACCAACAGGTCGAGGTCGCTGCCATCCCGGTCGGTGCCATGCAGCACCGAGCCGAAGACGCGCGGGTTCGCGGCGCGAAAGCGGCCTACCGCTTCACGCACTGCGCTTCGCTTCATGTCAAGCACAACAGACGGTCGCATGCGCATCCTTTCTTATCGAAACTCGTTGAGATGATATGCAATCAAGAATAGAATTTCAAGAACTATTTTCGAGAATCGCAATGCCTTGATTCCCGTGCCGCGCCGGTTGCCTTGGCGGGCTTGTCACAAACCTACGTTTTCAAGAAGAAGGAAACCGCATGCCCCGCCGTTCGATCCTCTCCGCCGCCGAGCGCGAAAGCCTGCTGGCGTTGCCGGACACCAAGGATGAGTTGATCCGTCACTACACGTTCAGCGAAAGCGACCTCTCCATCATCCGGCAGCGGCGCGGCCCGGCCAATCGGCTGGGCTTCGCGGTGCAGCTCTGCTACCTGCGCTTTCCCGGCGTCATCCTTGGCGCTGATGAGCCACCGTTCCCGCCATTGCTGAGACTGGTCGCCAACCAGCTCAAGGTCGGCATCGAAAGCTGGGACGAGTACGGGCAGCGTGAGCAGACCCGACGCGAGCACCTGGTCGAGCTGCAAACGGTGTTCGGCTTCCAGCCGTTCACGATTGGCCACTACCGGCAGGCTGTCCAGTTGCTGACCGAGCTGGCCATGCAAACCGACAAGGGCATCGTGCTGGCCAGAGCCTTGATGGGGACGATAGAGAAAACGGAATCTATGGTC
>NZ_JADCKW010000039.1:0-7380 GCF_014982155.1 Enterobacter cloacae complex sp. P16RS2
GACCATAGATTCCGTTTTCTGAGACGACCCCTATATCGAATGTCTGGATGATGTGACGCGGGCCTGTTACCTGCAAAAAAAGGCCTGTCCGGACGAACAGGCTCTCAAGGAAAACAACGGATCGTTATTGTAATTCGGGTGGTGCCGGGTGCCTCCCGGTGACGTTACCCCAGCCAGTAACGACGCGCGCATACCTGCAGGCTGCAGTTGACCAGTACGCCCATTCGCACAGAATGGATTCACCACGGCAATACGTTACTGCTGTAATATTCATGCCGTCAATGAAAAGCAGGTGCTTGCTGAACACAACGGATGGACACCACCGCCTGCGGCATAACATTTTATCAGACCGCGCCAGCGGTCTTTTTAGGGGGTTCGGGAGCAACGGAACAGTAAACGCCGTTAAGCGGTCATTTTAAATAGCCAAAAATTAACCAGCCAAATTACAATTGACAATCATATCCATTGCGGGTTTCCCGCCGCGCAGATCCGGTTTCTGGCAAACCAGGAAATTTTGCGGGTAAAAGCCTTTTACGTTTAAATAACGCTACTTTTATTAGCGTCCTGATATTCGGAGATATACATGGCCAGGCAGATAGAGACTCGTTCTGAGTTTGAGAAGAAGGTGAAAGCCGGAGAGGTGATTCTGGAGCCGCCTCGCCAGCCTGGCAGAGATGCGGCCACTGGTCGTTACGTTTCAAATAAGCGCCTGCCCGGGATGCTTCCGCCGTTTCTGATAGGCCAGCAGGTGAATATCACGTTCTATAACGATATTGATGTGGAAGCCTTTAAACAGGAAGTCCGTGCTCAGGTAACCCGGATACTGAACGATATCAGGGGGGAGCGGTTTAATGAGGCAGGAATCAAATATCAACAGTTCATCGACCAATTTGATGCATGTTTCGAAATGCCTTCCCCTGAGGGGTTGGGAAAGGTGAAAGAACGCGGTGTCGATCTCTATGCGATCCTGGAGCATCAGGGAATGGCTCTTACTGATGAACTGCATTTGAACCATAAGCCCGGTGAAGAAGTTGGGAGGCGCTTCACAGCTATCACTGATGCCCATATCAACCTGTTTTTTTATATGCTTGAACTGAATCTGGCGATTCATAACCGTATTGACAGTGTCCAGGGCCAATTACGGACCAAACTGGCCCAGCTTGAAAAGCGCCTCACAACATTGCTGGAAATGTACATACATGGCGATAGTGAGGGTAACTTGTGGTACGGCGAAATAGAGGCTAGCCAGCTTCTCTATGGCTGGATCTTGTTGAAGCAAAATAAGCTACTTGATGCAATGGAGATTTCAGATTCAGATCCGAAACTGTCGGGCTCCGTGACTTTCGCTGAAATACATGCTGATGTGTTTAAAATATTAGAAAGTAAAAAATATAGTTCAATATCTACAGTTCTGGACGCTGAATTTCGCGACCGTGGACTGTCTGATTTCAGAGCACAGATAGCCCTCAAACTGTGTTATTACCTGCGACAAATAAAGCGACTCCACCAGTTTATTGACGAGCTGACACAGGGCAGTGAAACCACTGAACCGAACGAGGCTACGGTGGATATTCGTTCACTTCTTATCCCGTAGATCTGGGGGGACTGAAATCCGGTCCGGTAGACTAGCAGAACCGCAACACCATGCAGGATGGAAAACACGGTGGATGTACCGACATTTGATGAAGATAATAATGGCTGGCTTCTGACACTACCTGAGAACCGAACTGGTGGTCGATACCAGCCTGCCTGCAGTGTGGTAGTTATCAGAACCCTCAAGGAGACTTATTCTCCGGCCAGCGGTAGTTTTGACGTTAAAAGACAGTTGGTTAGCCGTACATGCACTCTTTCCCTTTACTGGAACGGGGGTGGCTGGCATCAGGAATCTGAATATAAAGCCGAGTTTAACGTCAGTATCTGGGATGGCACGACAGAAGTGGACCTGACGAACTCGGATTTTATACTGGACTACAATTTGCGAGGGCGCGGACTTGGCTCATGGATAATGAGTCAGCTGATCTCCTGGGCAAAAACTCTACCAGCAGAGACCTCCGTAAAACCCATAAGGACATCTCCTGTCGATGAAGATGACAAGGAGAATATGCTTCGCCGGGATCATTTCTGGAACGGTATTGGATTCAGGTTTGAGCCAGGCGGAAGAGTATCCCTTCCCTTGTCCATTGGAGAGCTTCAGTTTCCAAAAGGCCTCCATAGCCCCCTTATTGCTGTCCCTTTGCATAAAGGGGTGTATGAATTACAGGGTCAGTACGTGAGTCAGAAGCTGGAGATTGAAAGTCTGAAATTCAGTCAGTCTTATCAGGCAGAACAAATCCGATTTTTGACAGAACGTCAGTGGGACGTTGTATTGATAAATCTGATATCAACCGTTCTATTTTCGCCCATCATGATTCTCTGCTGGCTATACAGAAAGGTGACAGGACGCCGTGAACATACCACTGGAACATGATGAAACGCGTATAGGGTCTGTAAAGCCTGGTTTTCAGCCGGGCTTTATGTATTTCTCCCGTATTTCCACCAAATCTTTCCTCCCGGCAATAATGTCCACCTAATTTTTGTAGTACATTTGTATTGCTTATGTGTGCCAAATGGATTACAAATACTCCGGACTACTAACCCTAATCTGGAGCCTTCATGATGAGCAAGCTACAGGAAAAATCTGCGCGAATAGTTGCAATAATGAACAATAAAGGCGGGCCTGGTAAGACCAGTTCAGCGACCAATCTTGCTGTCCACTATGCCCGATCCGGGAAGCGAACGCTGCTGATTGACTCCGACCAGCAGGCCAATACGACAGAAGTGACCGCAAATGGCAAAAAGTACTATTCCATGTATGGGCCAACAATTTGCGATCTCTATAATAATTCCCGATTTGATATCCGTGATGTCATCATTCCTGCGATGGCTGGTGAAGCACCTATCCCTAACCTTGATCTGATCCCGTCCGACCCGACGTTTGAAAAAATTATCGAACAGACCCTGACACGCAGTCACCGCGAAAAAATCCTGGGCCGGCATCTCGAGAAAGTCCGCGCCGAATACGATTACATCATTATTGACTGCGCACCTGGTCTCAATATCGCAACCGGCAATGCCATTTTCATTGCCGACCATGTTCTTGTTCCTGTCGACGGCGGAAGTTTTTCACTCAGTGGCCTGGAAATCATGCTGGACTACATGGATGAGATCTCTGAAGAAGATTACTCGCGTTTCAGCGTGTTCCGTAATAACTACAACGGTGCCAATAAGAAAATTAACACCTATATCGATACCGCACTGACTTCACATGAGAGAATCTCTCCGCGCCTGTTGAAGAGCCGGATTCGTACCGATCAGGCAATAGTGCAGTCGCAGGTGGCCTGTCTCCCACTCTATTACTACCAGAAAAGCGCAATGGCTTTAGTTGACTACGGCAAACTGGCTCGCGAGCTAGAAGAAATCATCAGCAGTGAGGCAGCATAATGTCTAAAGAACTTGTTCGACCAAAAATGGAAAAACCGGAACGGGCCAGAAAAGAAAGCAGCCTGACAAATATTGCGGCTAAAAAGAAAAATACGACAGGTGAAACACCCAAAACAATACGCATGACACCGGCCGAAAAGGTGCTGGCACAGGAGCTGGTCGAACAGATCCAGGCGCTGACACATAAAAATATCACGGTATCGACGTTGTTGCGTGCAGGGCTCTACCTTGCTCAGTCAGCCGGTCCGGAGAAGGTACTGAAAGCAATTAAAGAGAATATCTAGTGTATTACAAAAGAAATACACTAGTATTCTAAATGTAATCACAATGGTTGATCTTTGCTCTCATAACCATTAGTATTGAGTTAAGGGTAGCCCCACTACCCTTAACTCATACAACTTACTACCTACTACTTCTGGTTTACGACCCAACGACCCAAAGCTAACAACAATGTAGGGGCGGCGCAGACGCCAAAAGCAATCAAACCAGTAGCCCATACTGGTGCTGCCCCTGAAGACACCCCCAACCAGATTAGGAAAGCCGTCAAGCCTGACATCATTACCCCGTTGTACATTGACTGCCATAAGGTAATACCTGTTCCAAGTAAAATACTGGTGGTTTCAAAAACCCAGCCGCGTTTCTTTTTCGCAGGAACAACAGGTGGTTCTTCAGGGGGGGGAACGGGACAGCCGTAGTAGTTGTTGATGGTGACTGGCGCGTTGTAGGTATTGTGATTTACTGCTTCTTTCAAGTTGTTTGTAGACATAATAGTCCCCTTTATTAGTGATTGATTTACTACTCCGATTTACAGCATTTAAAGTTTTCATTTAGAAACCTTCAGATTGTTTAAAAGTGGTTGGCCATAATAGCCACGTGATACTTCTTCATTAGTTGTCAGATCATTTCAGTTCCTTATTCGCGTAGCACGAAAGTTGTTTTCAGGGTATACGAATCCATCTCCGCAATAGCGGAATAAAGAATCGCGTCATTTTCTTCGGGCACAAAAAAAGCAGGCCCGGGCGCACCGGTGCCTGCTGTCTTGGCTGAGCCAACAGAACAGGGAACCGGATAGTATTATTCGAATCTGGGTTGCCCTGGCCTCTGTCGGCCACATGACAGTATTCTCTGTCATGTTCAGAATAAGGTTATCTTACCCTGAAATAAGCATGTTTGTCAATAGTCAACATGTATTTTTAGTTATTTTCTTGCTGTTTTGCCGATTTCGCTATTGCGTCAACGATTGTTGCATGATAGCGATACCTTCCTGCGACCCCTTACGAAGAGAATATCCCCTCGCAGCTGCGTTACCTGGCACAATGGGCCAGGTCTGTGCATCTGTTACCATTTCCGGAGAAAACCGGAATAATGGAGTAAACCAGGTCAGCGGTGCAGATAATATTTAACTTAAGTGCAGATATCGCAATATGCCGGAACCGGCACGTAATACACACGGCTGCGGTCTGACATTCACCATCAGGCGAAATAAGACGGCAACAGAATCACTGTTGAGTGGGGTGTGCATCATTTTTGATTATAATGCCAGAGAGCCTGATGAAAGTCAAAAATAAATTCTCCGCAGGCTTGACGCGTTTACTGAAATAGTATCTAAAAAAGTATTCTTTATTTAAGTAATGCCTGGTACTTATACTTTTGTTGCGTTGAGTTTATTTGTTGTACTTAGTGCATAACATATATGTGCATAAGTACGTTGAATCAATATCGTCCTGCGGACTATCTTGCGGATTAGTATGTTGTCCGGTTAAACAACATTACTTCAGCTTTCATTAGTCAGGATAGTTCTTCAGCTCCTGAACTATCCTACCTTCCAGAGTACAGCAACCTCAAGCCAGAGCCGGGTACTACCGGGAACTTCACTGATTTCCGAACTTGTCATGCAGCCGTCTGGTAAGGACTGCAATCGACTCCTTACGACCGGAAAAGAGGTCATTCACGACATACTCCATAATCTCGAATGCCGCTTCGATATCCCCGGTGGTCACTTCATCATAGGTATGACTGCCGGCGTTACCCAGGAATTTAATGGCCATCAGCGTGTCCTTGTAGGGGGCATATTGCCCGTCGAGGAGTTCGATACGTTGATGGAGATAAATACGCTTCCCTTTATTACCATGTTCAGGAATACCAATTGCCGTCAGCATTCTCTCAACCGAGATCCTGATTAGATTGGCCGCAGATCCTGGCTGGCTGAGATAGACAGAAAAAGAAGCTGTAACAGGCCCTGCAATCTCCTCCGGACATTCTCCGGGAAGTGCAAATGGATGTAACGTCGGAACAAAGCTCATTGGTTTATACCAGGCAACATAATCACGATTACTCATTTCATCGTCCCATTCCTCCTGCCAGCCTCCCTTACCAATGCAGACAACCACTTCATTACAGTTTGCCCGTGAACAGTGCGCCATACAGCTGAAAACCTTCTCATCCATTTCAGGTTCAAACCAATCCTCATTCTGAATTTGTCGACTTTCCAGCAGTGACTTAGCGTGGAAAGTCTCCTTATCAATAACCAGTGTTTTCTGGGCACATGCCGGGCATGGCCATTCCACATTCAGGCTCGCGAAGAATCTAGCCGAAATTTTATGAGCAGACATTTACTTGGACTCCGAAGGTAATAGTGATGAGATCTGAATCAGATCTTCAAATTCAGTGAAAACCAGCTTTCACCATAATCCATTAGCCGTTATTGAAAAAGAGCCGCGACACTCAATCACCGACATGTCGGATAAACGGGGTTCTTACTCTTCCCTGCATCCCACACTTAATGAGATGGTCACTCCCTCCTTCCCGGTACTATGCTGAGGATAGGCTTTCATTCGGAGAACTATCATGGAAAACATTGCGCTCATTGGTATCGATCTGGGTAAAAACTCTTTCCATATTCATTGCCAAGATCGTCGCGGCAAGGCTGTTTACCGTAAAAAATTTACACGGCCAAAGTTAATCGAATTTTTGGCGACATGCCCCGCTACAACCATCGCAATGGAAGCCTGTGGTGGCTCTCACTTTATGGCACGCAAGTTGGAAGAGTTGGGGCATTTTCCTAAGCTGATATCACCACAATTTGTCCGTCCATTCGTTAAAAGTAACAAAAACGACTTTGTCGACGCCGAAGCTATTTGTGAAGCTGCATCGCGTCCGTCTATGCGTTTTGTACAGCCCAGAACTGAATCTCAGCAGGCAATGCGTGCGCTGCATCGTGTCCGTGAATCCTTGGTTCAGGATAAGGTAAAAACAACCAATCAGATGCATGCTTTTCTGCTGGAATTTGGCATCAGCGTTCCACGAGGAGCTGCCGTTATTAGCCGACTGAGTACCCTTCTTGAGGACAATAGTTTGCCTCTATACCTCAGCCAGTTATTGCTGAAATTACAACAGCATTATCACTATCTTGTTGAGCAGATTAAAGATTTGGAATCCCAGTTGAAACGAAAGTTGGACGAAGATGAGATTGGACAGCGCTTGCTGAGCATTCCCTGCGTCGGAACACTGACAGCGAGTACTATTTCAACTGAGATTGGCGACGGGAAGCAGTACGCCAGCAGTCGTGACTTTGCGGCGGCAACAGGGCTAGTGCCTCGACAGTACAGCACGGGAGGTCGGACGACATTGCTGGGAATTAGTAAGCGAGGTAACAAAAAGATCCGAACTTTGTTGGTTCAATGTGCCAGGGTATTCATACAAAAACTGGAACACCAGTCTGGCAAATTGGCCGATTGGGTCAGGGATCTACTGTGTAGGAAAAGCAACTTTGTCGTCACTTGTGCTCTGGCAAACAAGCTGGCCAGAATAGCCTGGGCCCTAACGGCACGACAGCAAACTTATGTAGCATAACGGCAGAAATACACCGGTTTAAAGAATCACTGATCTGGTTTTGCGAAT
>NZ_JADCKW010000039.1:7592-26744 GCF_014982155.1 Enterobacter cloacae complex sp. P16RS2
GATAGATTCAAGCAAGCCAATTTATCGTCAAAATCGGTGTTGCAAAAACGGGAGTGACCATAGATTCCGTTTTCCGCTATTTGAGGAAAGGTCACCCGGCTGAGGGCAGTTTGTCACAGAACACAACATACGGCCCTTCCCTCCCCTGCTGACCCCATCATCCAGGCAAAAACGATCCTTTTTCGATCCTTTCCCGATCCCGCTCTCTGCTCACGCTAAAATAATTGTTTCTGATTTATGGTATATATCCAGAAAGCGGAAATTCAGCGCACACCGCTCTGCGGGTTTTTTCCGTGGCAGGTGCGGTCGCGAGCGACGAAAATGACAGCAGAACTTCATCAGATTGCGCTGCGTGAAAAATGGCCGGGTTGCAGGGGTGTGACCCGCCAGAATTTACACAGCGTGACCAGAACGACGGGGACACCATGACTCTGCCCTCTTTTATTAATACCTCCCCTGCCCTGCCGGCGACAGGACAGCCGGCTGGCCTGGACTACGGCCGCGCACTTTCCCTGCGCGAGATGGCCCGGCACTACACCGAGCTGCCAAAATATCTGCTGGCCCCGGAAGTGGCCGGACTTCTGCACTTTGTTCAGGACTGGAGCCAGCACGCTTTTTTCAATACCTTATGGAATACCGGGGCGCGCCTGAACGAATGCCTTGCCCTGAGGCGACGCGACTTTCACCTTAATGAAAGCATTCCGCATGTCGTTCTGCGCACGGCCAAGCAACGGCGTGCCGGCGGTGGCCGTCCGCGCAAGGGGAAAAGTGCCAACCGCGTTGTCCCGCTCTCCGATCCGGCCTACGTCGATGAGATGCGCCGGCTGTTCGCAAGCACGAAGGAGCAGTTTGAGGATGACCCCATCACCGGCGAACGCCGCGCGCAGCCGGTGTGGAATGTGTCCGACCGGACGGTGCGTAACTGGCTGGTGCGGGCTACGGATGCTGCAAATCGTGACGGTGTCAGACTGAGTATCGACGTCAGCCCCCACACGTTCAGGCACAGTTTTGCGATGCACCTTTTATATGGCCACGTTCACCCGAAGGTGCTTCAGGGTCTGCTGGGCCACGAGAAGTTTGAGAGTACCGAGGTGTACACGAAGATATTCGCGCTCGATATCGCCGCCAGTCAGCAGCTGCGGTTCACCCTCGATACACGTGACGCGTTGCAGCTGCTGCGCGGTAATAATTGAAGCAAGGAAAGGCACATGTTTGATGATGATGATGATGCAGACCAGGAACCCCGGGCCCCTGAACTCAGCCAGGATGTTCAGGCCCTGATCGACAACGGGATGGCGTTTCTAAACAAAGCACGGGAAGAACTCGAGGCCAAGAAGACTAAGTTCTCCCTCGTCAGTTTCTGGACTGCAGTTGAAATCCTGCTGAAAGTACCTCTGGCTCATGAGCACTGGAGTCTTGTCTGCAGCAGAAAGATGCCCCCCAAAAAACAGACCTATCTGGACGGCGATTTTCAGTCCATCACTTATGACGAAACTCGTACCCTCCTTCGTGATGTTCTCCAAAAACCACTGAGTGAGAAAACTCATATCGTTTTCGACAAAGTCCGGAAACACCGAAACCGTGTGGTTCACTTTTATCATCCCTCCTTCAGCGATGCGGAACAGCATCAAATCCGGAAAGAGCAGGCCGATGCCTGGTTCGCCCTTAATCGTCTGATGCGTGATGAATGGGAGTCTCTTTTTGGAGGCATACATAGCCACAGCTGGCAGCTCGCTTATGGTGAAACCCGACTGCTCAGGGGAAATGAGTTTTACGCAGCCATCAAGCTCAGTCAGGTCAAGCAGGAACTGGATGCTCTGGCCAAAGCTGGGGTTAAAATAGACTCCTGTGTTTCCTGCCGGCAAAAGGCACAGATCACAACCACTCAGACAACCGGGAGCAAGGCGTTCACCTTGTTCATTGCTCGGTGCCGTGTTTGCACCGAGCAGTTCCGGCATATCTCGTTTATTTGTACGGAGTGCGATAAGCGCCAGTCATTACCTGAAGGTGATGAGCCCTTTATCTGCGGAAATTGCGGATTGGTGGAAGACCGAATGACACTGCTCAATGAAGAAACGTTCCGGAGCACCGACGAGCAATTATTGTCAATGCTCCCGGCCGGTTGCACAAACTGCATGGTCCCGGACAGCATCTGTCAGCATGGTGATGGTTACCTTTGCACCCAGTGTTTATCCTACTATTCAGAGCTGGACGAGTGTGAATGTTGCAACCACCTGAGCGACAGTGTTCCTGAATTTAGCCAAATTAAAGGCTGTGAATTTTGCGGCGGTGCTAGTCCCTATCATGATGATTGAATCACATTAAAACTCACTTATTGGAATACAATTGTATTACTTAAGTATGTCTATTGAAATCGGCTTAAAGTGGGTGGGATATACACAATTGAAATCTAAATGTATCTCATTTGTATTACATTAAGGGTTTTCTATGTCAACGTGGACCAGTATCTCTATAGGTAACTTCACTCTTTACGATACGCAGAATGACTATCATCAGTGGTATTTTCAGCAAGGTGACCGTGTCAGGGAGATTGTCAAAGAGGAGGACGGAAGCTGGTCAGAGGAGACGTTTATCGGCTATCGGACGACCGTGGCACAGATGCGCCGGCGGTTACAGCTGAACGGATATGACCGGGCAGCTCTCGAACGGGATTTTTCGACTGCTATTGAGTCCTGGAAAGCGGATTCTATTGCTGAGCTGGCCGAACTTGAAAGCAAAGATTACCCTCACGGAGAACATTATCTTCAGTACAGAATCACCTGGCTGAAGCATGTCATCCCGGTTCTTGACAATGTGACGCTGGATGACTGGCTGGACCGGTTAGACAAGGCGGCACATTGGCCGAGTAGCGAGAGTGATTTTTCCCAACTTCTGACGTGGATTGAAACCGGTGATCCTGTGCTTTCCCTGATGGTCAGCTCGGTTGACGGTGATTGCTTATGGGTTCGTGATTCGAACTTTAATTTCCCGTGTACACAACAAGACTTTTACGCTTTAGCGATTCTGCTAATAACCGAGGATGACGCTGTATGCGAACTGGACCTGAAGTGGCTCATTTCTGCCGGATGGACTGATGATTTTGACGATCTGGAAGAGAAACATGCAGGGGCCACGCAACCGCTTAGACATGCCAGACAGAGTCTTTCAGAGTTAAGTGAACTGGTCGCCTCTGCACCCGAAAATCCTGTACTGGTGAGAATGTGTTACTCCGGCATCATTACCGTCATGGAAGCTTACCTTGCAGATATTTTCATACGGGCAGTAAAGCATCCTTCGGTTAAGCGACGTTTCGTTGAAAGCTATGATAAATTCAAGGGCAGCGCCAGAAAACCTCTTTCAGACATTTATAACCAACTTGATTCTCTCGATAAAGTTATCGAAGAGGAGCTATTTAGCCTGTCATTTCACCATATCCCGACCGTTACAAAACTCTATCAGGAATGCCTCCTTGTCAGTTTCCCGCCCGATATATTGAAAGATATAGCGCGTTCAGTGATCATCCGACACGACATTGTTCATCGAAATGGCCGGGATAAGAAAGGGAAGCACCATTTAATTGAGTGCCATCATGTAAATCAGCTTGAGGCTCTCATGCACGGGTTTCTGGCAGGTATAGATAAACAGATTCTGGACGGACTTCAGCAGCAATTTCAGAATGGAAATGACGTACAAATGTAGTTCTTTTGTGCTTCTTTTGAATTTCATTTGTATTTCATTATGAATTCATTTAAACCACATTCTTTGAATGGTTTTCGCTGTCAGGAGAAATATATGGAACTGGTCTGGAAAAAAAATCCGAGAGGGCGGTTTGAAAGGAAACTAAATCTGGCTGAAAAGGAAGCCCTGCTTCACGTCTTCAGTAATGGGCGTAAACCAGGCCGGGCAGATTTACGCATTGTGAATATGGTTCTTGACGAGATGGACAGACAGGAACTGTGGATCAAGTGCGACTGTGTTGACCCGGACCCTGAAGCTGAGGGGCCATTTAATTGTGAAGTGAACGTGGCCAAGTTACGTCATGTGAAGACATCAAGGCCGCATGACGAACACTGTGCGCTGTTTCGTCTGAAAAAAGAGAAGGACGCTGACAACACAGCTGTTGAAGGTAAAACAAGCCCACTGAATCCAGTTGGTGGTGATGACTGGCTCCCGGACAAGAAGAAGGATTCCAGAGCTGCCCCCGTGGATGGACCGGTAGTGCCGCGTAAGCGTAAGCGTAAAATGCTGAAACCCGTTCCGGCCCTTGGGCGTAAATTACTGACGCTTGTCCAGGCTGCGGGCCTGAACCAGCTTGAACTGGTTCCTGAGTACCAGTGCCCAGGGCTTACGGGCGCGATCAGCAGGCTAAAAGACGTGCTGGAAGAGCACTCAATGAGCAACGGCCCCCCCCTGAGCAAGTTATTCAGCTGCGTACCTTGGTTAAGCATCGAGCGTATTGGTTGCATGCTTTCAGAGCTGGAAACGATGCTGGATATCAACAGCCAGAAAAAAGAACCGTGCGTGTATGTCATCGGAATAGCGACAGACGTCAGCCGGGAAGAGGTGGTTTTCAGCGTTCGTGGGAAAGACTTCGTGCACCGGCCGGAGGCACGAGTCAGTATCAATGGTGAAAACACATACAATGTCGGCAGCCGCGCACCCTACTGGACAATTCTGGAATACCGGAGGGGAGGAGATGGTAACGTTTATTGCCATGAAGGCTACGCCCATGCCGCCTACACGCTTGATAATCCAGTTCCCGTCGACAGTAACAGGGAGCGTGAAACCCTGAAGGTGATCATCAACGCCAGCAGTTATGCCGGCCGTCAACCAAATCATCCGGATGCGATCAGTCTCAGCAAGCCCTTGTTCACGACAAAAAGCATCAAGGACGGTGAGGAGGAAGACATTCACCCCGATTTTATCCTGAACGTAGCTCCGGCCAAAGAAAGTTCAGTGACGACCTTCATCATTGAAACGATGGGGTATGAGTCCAGGGAGTACATCGAGCGCAAACACAAAACTCACAGCTGGATGGCGCAAGAAGGGGTGTTGTTAACAGATCCTCCGGGCTGGCCAGCGGCTTCAGATAAAACGTTTAATATCGTTCTGCTCAGACACATTTTCACCGCTGGAAAAATGCGGAGATAGCGCTGAAGCCGAATTGTTTCAGGCAAAGTGTGACAATTAGCCCTGAAGCAGAATTTCAGGATAGAGGATGCTGTTATGCTATCTGTGACAAATGACACTCAGTGCTCAAACTAATGAGTGATAAGTTGCCCTTAGCTAACTGTGACAAACTGCCCTCAATCAGCGGTAAAAAGCTAAGATTCTGAGCTGGTGCGAACCATAATTCCAGTACGGTTCGGGTGTGAAGGTAGCATCTGTGACAAATTACCCTTAACTTTAGAATCAAAGTGTGACGAACCACCCTCATGTTTGTGACATCGAACCCTCAGATTCATCCAGGGGTGATGGATGTTATGTCACTGAAGGAAAAGACTATATGAGTAGTCTGGCGGCCTTTCTTTTTCTCGATATACGATAACCGCATCGGCGTTCTGCTGTTGATTTCATCGACACTCGCCTGCAGGAAACGACGGCGGAAGTCTGGCATACGCTGATAGCTTTGCGGAAGCTGGTAGCGCTCCATGATCCAGTCAATTTTCAGGGATACCACGCCAGAGCCATCCGGCTTACGGTACTGGCATAACGACTCGTAGAGACGCATGGCATAAGGATTCGTGATCTCTTTCGTTTCACTGAGTCGGAACTGTGTAAAACGGTTCTGAAGACCAATGAAGAAAGGGATGAGGTAAGGGTTGATATGTACGCTGTACAGTCCTCTGGATGGACTGTGGGCACGTTTGATGAACCAGGGGAAGGATTCATATCCCTTTTCTTCACCTGCATCTTCTTCAGGGCGATAAAAGACCACTTCCTTACCCGCGAACCCCTTGAGCGCCTGACGGATATCTTTACTGGCCTCGGCGGAGGTCAGGCCGAAGGTTTCCGCATATTTGGCGACCTGAATTTCACAGATCCCATCATGCTCCTGCAGCGTACCGTCAGATTTTCTGATCTGGTCCACAAAGAGATAAAGCATACGCTTTTGATCGCGGGACAGACTGTATGCCGCCTCAGTCAGTTCGTTTGACTGAACAATACGCGGGCTATTCTTACGTTTTTTATGGTTGATAACCGCAACTTCCGTCATGACAGATCCGTGTAAAGTGTGACAGATTTTAA
The DNA here is from genome assembly GCF_014982155.1 of Enterobacter cloacae complex sp. P16RS2. Classification (NCBI taxonomy): domain Bacteria; kingdom Pseudomonadati; phylum Pseudomonadota; class Gammaproteobacteria; order Enterobacterales; family Enterobacteriaceae; genus Enterobacter; species Enterobacter cloacae complex sp. P16RS2. The sequence continues at coordinate 13,842 of NZ_JADCKW010000039.1, forward strand.
GATTGTCACACTAAATGAAAAAGAGTCAACAGGTAGGGATAACTTTGTGAAATACTGCAGCTTTTGAGGGCAATTTGTCACAGGGTTAAGGGCAATCTGTCACAGATAAACCGGGGTTTTGAGGGTGATTTGTCACACTGAAAGGGCAAATTGTCACAAAGATCCTTCTCAAACCCGCATGAATAAAGGGCTGAGAGACGTTCTAAAAAGGTAAACCTAACAACCTATTAAAAAGATCTTATAAAAATATGTCCGTGGATAAGTGGATAAACCTGAAGGAGCTAACCATTAGACTCCGAGCGTAAGCAGAATTTGTCCGTGCAGTTCCCTGGTGCTTCCTCGCTCACTCGCGGGCTTCGCCCTGCCGTTCGGCTGCGGCGAGCACTACTGGCTCTCTCTGAAAGGCGAAATTTAACCGATCCTCGCTATGGGGATATCTTTCCAGCGAGTGGTGTACGCAGGGGAGAGCATATCGCGTTTCATTTGCCATGCAGGCGCAATCCCTCGCCCGGCAAACCAGACCTGTCCCAGACCGGAATGATTAATGCCATCGAGAACCTTCATCAGCTCAGCGCTGTGAGGACGTGGCGGACGTTCGTCGAACAGCTGCAGCTGCGAAACGCCGGAGCCGGTGAAGTCGTTCAGCATCACACCGGCTTTGGCATACCGGTGCCCGTCCTTCCAGATACGCTCCAGAGCCGTTGTGGCGGCCGCAATGATGTCCCGGGTGTCCTGAGTGGGAGTAAGCAGTTTCTCCGTGGCCACGTTGCCGTAGTAAGGCTCTTTAACCGCGAAGGGGGACGTTTTGATGAATACGGAAATATGACGGCAATACTGGCGCTCTTTACGCAGCTTTTCTGAGGCCCGCTCTGCGTACTGACAGACAGCCTGGCGGAGCGAATCGTATTCAGTGACCTTCTCACCAAAGCTGCGGCTGCAGACAATCTGCTGTTTCACTGGCGGGGCTTCCTCAAGCGACATGCAGCTTTCCCCGTTCAGTTCGCGTACTGTTCGCTCGAGAACGACGGAGAAGTTTTTCCGGATAAAGGCCGGGTTCGTCAGGGCCAGATCGAGCGCGGTTTTGATGCCCAGAACATTGAGCTTGCGTGCAATACGGTTTCCCACGCCCCAGATCTCTTCGACCGGCTGCAGTGAAAGCAGTTTCCGCGTTCGCTGTGGATTTCTCCGGGTCAGGGCGAGCACGCCACGAAACTGTTTCCACTCCTTTGAGGCCCACTGGGCTGATTTTGCAAGGGTTTTCGTCGGCCCTTCACCCACTCCGATGGTCAGACGGGTACAGTCATACACGTGCTGGCGCAGCTGTCGGCCAAAATCCTCCAGGTCCATGCAGTGCTCCACGCCGGTCAGGTCGAGGAACATCTCGTCAATCGAATACTGTTCCACCCTGGGAGCCAGCTCCTCGAGACAGCTCATCACGCGCGCCGACATCGAAGCGTAAAGCTCATAATTGCTTGAAAAACAATATATTTGTTCCTGGTAAAGCTCGTTCTTTATCTGGAACCACGGGGTGCCCATTTTGATCCAGGGCTTCGCCTCGGCGCTGCGTGCGATCACATTTCCGTCGTTGTTGCTCAGGACGACGATCGGCTTTCCTTTCAAATCCGGGCGGAAAACGCGTTCGCAGCTGGCATAAAAGCTGTTCACATCGGCCAGGGCAAACATCAGTACATCTCCCTCGGGCGGTGGATGATGTGCGTGACGACGCCAAAGATATCCAGATCGTCCGGGTCGGGATAAATCGGCGACCAGGCGGCGTTCATGGGCTGCAGCGTCAGTCGTGGCGTCAGCAGCAGCCGTTTGACCGTAAACTCCCCCTGCACGCTGGCCACAACAATATCGCCATGCCGGGGCTTCTCGGCACAGTCCACAACCAGCAGATCGCCATTGTAAAGGCTGCCGTCGGCCATGCTGTCACCGCTGGCGCGAAGGTAGTAAGTCGCGCTCGGATGCCGTATGCAGTAATCATGGAGATCCAGATCAGATTCGACATAGTCAGCTGCAGGGCTGGGAAAACCGCAGCTGGCCAGGTCTGCAAACAACGGATGGGCCTGTGGCGGGAGTTCTTTCCCGGTGCTGAAAAGCTGCAGTTTCATCTTTCCTCCTGACGTCTAAATATACTGGTTATGCATACAGTATATTTAACAGCGTGAGGATAATCCAGATCGCCTGCGACATGAACAGAGTGAGTAACCTAAGCTACTCAAAATGTTAATTGATATCATTTTGATTATTTTATATTGCTCATGATGAGAAATAAGGCTTTTATTTTTCCATTTTGCTCTTATAATATGTATCAAATTGAGTGTAATTGACGGAGCATAATGGTGAATATTTACTGCGATGATGGTTCAACTAATGTTAAGCTGGCATGGTTTGAAGGAAACGAGCTGCAGACCCGGGTTTCTGCTAACTCCTTCCGGCATGGCTGGAAAGTGGCGGAATTCAGTGCTGCAACGTTCAACTATCAGGTGGGCACGCTCAAATACACCTGGGACAGCGTCAGCCGGGATGCCATCCCGACAACAAACGTGGAATATCAGTACGGTGATCTCAACCTGCTGGCCGTGCATCATGCGCTGCTGAACAGCGGACTTGAGCCGCAGCCGGTGAGCCTGACCGTGACGCTGCCCCTGAGCGAGTATTATGACGGGGACTGCCAGCGGAACGAGGAGAATATCCGACGCAAACGGGAAAACCTGATGCGTGAGCTGGTTTTGAATAAGGGCAGGGCATTTACCGTAACGGACGTGAAGGTGATGCCGGAATCACTGCCGGCGGCGTTCTCCCGTCTCGCGGAGCTGAAGCCCGGACCCGCAGAGACCACCCTGATTATCGATCTCGGCGGAACCACGCTCGACGCCGGCGTGATTGTCGGACAGTTTGACGATATCAGTGCGGTACACGGCAATCCGTCTGTCGGCGTGTCACAGGTCACCCGCGCAGCTGCAGGCGCGCTGCGGGCGGCAGACAGCGAAACCAGCGCGCTTATTGCTGACACGGTCATCCGCAACCGCAATGATCGTCAGTATCTGCAGCGTGTGATCAACGATGCCGGAAAAATAGACGATGTTCTGAACAAAATTACAGAGGCCATCACTTCCCTGGGCGCGCGTGTCACCAGTGAGCTGACGGCCTTCAGGAACGTTAACCGGGTATTCCTGGTCGGGGGAGGGGCATCCCTCATTGAAGAGGCTATCCGTCAGGCCTGGCCTCTGGCTCCTGACCGTATCGAGGTTATAGGCGATCCGCAGCTGGCGCTGGCCAGAGAGATTGCCCTTTACAATAAAGAGGATTAAACGTGCCGGACGGCCAGTATTCTTTCTATCTGCACAGCGACGATCGCACCGACATCGCGGCGATGGCGACCATCAGCACCATCTCACAGCCCCTGCGCGGTGACTTCATCCGGACCGCCGCCACCGCCGGGGCGGTGATGTACCAGACGGATGCCCGTTTACCGGCGCTGATCCCGGTGTTCTTTGACGGGCAGCTGAGCGCCATCCGGCTTTGCGCCGTGATGGCCCTGGTCTCCGGTACCTGGTCTTCACTCTCAGGACTTCCAGATGAGCCTGATGGTGGCGTGGCGGCTCTGGCCATGTCACCGGAGACGGAATACCAGCGCCGGCGTTACACCCTGACGCTTCAGGATGACCGGAGCAGTGAACGGGTTGAGCGTGTGCTGACGGGCGTGTCATCCCGCCTGCGTGGAGAGCTGCTGAGAAACCTGATTATCACCGGTCTGGCCCTGCATACGACCGCGCCGGAGCTGCCGCGTCTGCTGGCCAGCATGCCGGTACCGCCCGGCACGGTCAGCGAGCTGCAGGTTCTGGTTCAGCAGATGGCCGGTACAGCTGGCGTGAGTAAGGCTGCAGTACCGGAGAAACCAGCGCAGCCTGCCGCACCGGTAACCGGTGAAGTGACCAGGATAAAGAAAAATATGCAACGGGCATTCGGAGACTAGAACATGTCAGTGATTAAACAGAAGGCAGAGCAGTGCATTCATAACTTTCTGCGTGCCCGGAACGTGCCTGAATCTCAGTGGCCGGATCTGGTCAAAAAGACCGGCAGGGGAATGATACTGGCAGGCGTGGCCGTTGTGGTTCCCGGCGTTCTGGCTGATAACATCTCCCTGCCGGTGACAATCGCGATGCAGGTCTGCTATGCCTCACTGATCGGCCTCGGGGTTCTCCTGGCGTTTGACGAGAAAAAACCAAAGGGACGGGGATGAATATGAACATTAACCTGAAGGAAACGGTATGAAGCTTGAAGACCTGACAGGAGACGAACGTACGCTCGTAATTGTGGCCCTGCAGGCGCTGCATCGCCAGCGGGTTTCAGCATACAACTCGACCCTGACGGCATGCAGCTTGTCGGGAAAGAATCCGCCTGCAGATGATGTTTTTGGGCTGCATGAAGTGCAGGAGGCACTGCGCAGAATTGGTGCGGCACCGGAGAGCCGTTAAATCCGGTACCTGCACTTCAGAAAAAAACGGCAGGGTGACATCAACCCCTGCCGTAAGCATACTTGCTGTTATTGTTCTGAAAGTTTAGAAGCAGTTTGCGTTAAGTCAAAATATATCGTCATGAATTATCAGATTTATTTCCTTTCTCCTCCAGGACAACGCCCCGCCGTGCCTTCACGCTAACCCGGCCGCTTCTGCCTCCAGGGAAGCTGTCGCCTCCGTCCTCACCCGTTCGCGCCCTGCACGGTGCATTCAGCCCGTGAAGGGCTTGCGCTGCGGCTTCGGCGTCGCCCTGGCGTCTTCCGCTTTTCGCCGGGTTTTTGTGGCGGCACGGCGCAAGAGGGTGCCGGATGCTGAGGACACAACCATGTTCAGACTGACCTGTATTGAACTGAATAACGGCGAATTTGCCGTGTATATCAACAACCACTACCTGGGGAGCGAGGATGCCAGCAGTGAACGACTGTGCCTGGGTGAAATCCGGGAGCAGCTTTCCCAGCTCCCGGGCGTGGAATTACAGACCCTGCATGAAGCGGTGCCGGAGGAGGATGACTGGTGCTGGAATGACATCGCCGATCGCGTGCTGCCGCCTGTTTCAGCCAGCCGGGATGATGTGACGGTGGCAGGACTCATGGCCAGGCTGAAGCAGTACCCACCGGATGCACTGTGTCTGGGGACATTCTGGCTGGCAGATGATTTTCTTTCACTTGATGACAGTCTGTCTGAAGAGAAAATTGCAGAAGCCATGCGTATCTGCGACCGAAGCCATGATGCCGGAATCGGATTTAACTGGGACACGCTGCAGATTGCCATTGACGGAGTGAAGGGGCGCTGACGAAAAAAAGCAGGACGCTTTCCGGGAAAAGAGCGTCCTCAAATGTGTCATATTCGTTTTAAGTGAAAACCCATCAGATGTTTTCGGCACAGATAATTGCACAATCGCTGCCTTTTTTCACCTGCCATATATCCGACTGAAAAAAAAGGACGTCTCCGGTCGGGGACGTCCTGAAATCAAAGGCACACATGTAAGATAACGGCGCGAATCCATTATCAGTGTGCATTCTGCCATACCCTGCCTGACTCATCAGCTACCAGAACCGGCACCGAAGGATGTCGGTTCCCTCCGCCTTATTGCCGCCAGCCGGCGGCGTGTTCAACGCCGTGCCTTCACGCTAACCCGGCCGCTGCGGTCGCAAGGGTTCACGTTGTCTCCGTCCTCACCCGTTCGCACCTTTCACGGCGCATTCAGCCCGTGAAAGGCTTGCGCTGCGGCTTGCGGCGTCGCCCCTGCGCCCTCCGCTCAGAGCCGGGTTTTTGTGGCGGCACGGCGCAAGAGGGTGCCGCATATCAGAGAGGAGTGTGTCTATGTCCCGTTTTATTCTGGGTGACTGCGTGCAGGTGATGTCCCGTTTCCCGGGGCGTGCCGTCGATTTTATTCTTACCGATCCGCCGTATCTGGTTGGCTATAAAGACCGTACCGGGCGCACCCTGGCCGGGGACAACTCAGCCGAATGGCTCCAGCCCGCCTGTCATGAAATGTACCGCGTGCTGAAAAACGACAGCCTGATGGTGAGTTTCTATGCCTGGAACCGCGCGGATCTGTTTCTGAATGCGTGGAAAACAGCAGGTTTCCGGGTGGTTGGCCATATCGTCTTTGCCAAGAGCTATGCCTCAAAATCGACGTTCGTGGGTTACACCCATGAGAGCGCCTACCTGCTGGCGAAGGGAAGGCCGCAAACCCCGGACCGTCCCATCCCGGACGTGATCCCCTGGAAATACACGGGCAACCGACATCACCCGACTGAGAAGCCGGTGCAGAGCCTGCGACCGCTGATTGAATCGCTCACGCGTCCGGGGGCCATTGTCCTTGACCCGTTCGCCGGCAGCGGCTCCACCTGCGTGGCCGCCGCCGAAGCCAGCCGCCGCTATATCGGGATCGAGATGCTTGAGCAGTACCACGCCGCCGGCGTTCGACGTCTGGCACAGGTTGATCGGGCGAGAAGGATGCCGGCGGCCAATGACGGTGCGTTTTACCCCGACTATCCGGAGGCGGCATGAACTACCCGGGCCTTGAACACCTGCGCGCGGACGTGGCCGCGCTCAGCAATGCCATGTGTGACGTGCGGATGCTGCTGAACCGCCTCGAATCGCAGCACCGGCACGACGCGGCAACGCTTACCGAACGTATGGCTGCGCAGACTCTGCGCCGGATCAACACCCTGCTTCTTGAAGCCTACCGCGAAGCCCTGGTGCTGGACGAAACCTTTCAGGACTAACTGACCCTGCCGGGCTGATGCCCGGCCTGTAACCCCTTACAAGAGAGAAAAAACGATGTACGGAACCCGCGAAGACCTTTGTGTACAGCTTGAAAACATGTTCACGTTTGACGAACCCCTGGTCCTGCTGATCTGGACGGAAGAGGGGATTAGCGTAGCCTGCCGTGAAGCCCTGCCAGAACCGGACGGGGCTGAAATCCGGGAGGTGATGAAGGCGCTAGGCGAAATGAAAATGACGCAATACCGCCAGGAGGGGGTAAATAATCTGACAGTCAGCGATCTCCTGGCCCGTCAGCGCGAAGCGGCAAACCGTCAGGTGAGTGTTCCAGCGGTACTCCTGTCCCGCGTCCTGCGTAACTATGAATGCGAGCTGGAAAACCGGATCGGTATGGCCTGGGAAGCCGGGCGGCAGGAGCCAGAAACCGTCAGGAATGAGCTGAAGGACGTTCACGCATTACAGGAGACGCTGGCCGCGTAAGGGAGAGAGCCGGGGTAACGCCCCGGCAACCGGTGGACATCCACAGCGAATAAGATACCCTCTTAATTAGCAACCTTCTATTGGGGCCAAAAGGATTCAATCTAGTTGGGAGTGCATGTGAAGGCCAGCTTTGAGCGATCTGCGGACATTTCTAACAGCATTCTGATGAATAGCGGGGAGCAGGTCAGACCGCCGGGAGTAAAAGGGCATTCGCACCAGACGCCTGCGCATCATCTGCCAGATGCAGAATGGCATCGGTACTGATTGCCCCTACACAAACATTAAGGTGATGTGGTCTTTAGTTTATGATTTCCGTAATGCGTAATTGCGTCTGATAACGTTTTTGCGAATGCTTCCAGTACATCAATCGCTTCAGGAAGGAAGCTTTCATCCATCGTTATGGAGTTGAAGTCGTTGAGAGAAATCCCTGAAAATTCTGTTGTAGCTTGTTCAAACGCAAAAAGGGTGCGCCTTTCCTTTTTATCTCTTTCAATATCAGGTTTGCTTTTAACATCCTTATATTCATAATATTTTCCATCATTATGAGCAAAGAAATTTCGTATCACTGAGAGATGCTTTAAATCAGGAGCATTGTTATAGCCAATGGCTTTTCTGAGTAGCTCTTCTGTTCCTTCAACAATTCCTCTTGAAAGCTTTTTATTATAACCTGTGTCTCGAATCATAATCTCTCTACAGGCAGACATGTGATATTCAAAGATTCCAAAAATAGTCAGGAAGGCTGACCTGCGTGAAAGTTGTGTGATTAGGTGCTCATGTTGAGCTTTTGCTTCACTTTCCTCATAGCTGACACAGGAACCACATGAATAGACTTTCTGAGTGTACTGATAGATGTTACCCTCCTCATCTTCATGCTCATCACCGTACTCACTTTCAACTACTTCAGTGTTAGCTATGGAGTTGTTTATAGCGTGCTCAGTTTGCTCAGCAAGCATTCTCATATCCGCTATAGATGAAGTGGCACCAAAGAGTGCAAGATTAAAATAAAAATTAGACATTATTCCTCTGCTTTAAAATCACAGGTTAGTGATCCTAGCCACGTAATGTGGGCACCGCACTAATTGAGATTCTGGTTTTCAAATTGTTCAGGGCTGAGACCAACACAAGCGCTGTGATCTTAACCCGCCATCTCCACACATCATATAATTGGTGAGTTTTCAGCACTGTCCGCTTCTGGCACGCAACGGACATTGCTGACTGAGCTAAAGGTCCGCAGTGAGCGAAAAGCAGACAATCACAATAAAGTTATTGCTGAGGTCAGAAAGACCCAGCATTTAATCTTGTGCAAAACGTAACTAGCCCTAAGGTGCCACACCTGTTTTTAAGTCAAATTATCGATGTAAAACCACCTGATAGCTCATTGCTATGTAAATCAATATGATTCAAAAAAATCCTGAGTAGATGGTTTTGTGTTAAGAATTATTCACCATCATGTTAAATGAAAGTAGATTTGAGTATAAAAAGGTAAACCCCTTTTAAAACATATGGTTAACTAAGAGCTTGCAGCATTCTTACAGAATTTATTTAAATTTTAAGTGCTTACTTCCTTTGAATGCTTTCTTTAAATCCTTTTGAAATTTATCAATGAGCTTGTCTGCATAGTCTTCTGCGATATTCATCGCTTTAGCCTTAACAACAAAGATGAGAGAAGTCACATCATTTTCGCGCCCGCAGTTTGCGCACACAATCAGCGAGCCATGAAGAGGGGCGTAGTTTTCGTGTGGCAATGCAAACAGCACGGAGTGGCAGAAAGTACATCTCAGGCCGATGGATTTCTTCAGTTCTTCCATGTGGCTTACCTTTTTATAAAAGTCCGGTAAGAGAACCAGCAACACCGCCTACCACAGAAGAAGTGAGTGGATGCTCCAGGAACTTTGTTAAAAGCGACTTAGCTTCTGCCTTTTCTTCTGAAGTCGCTTCAGCACGGTCAATTTTGTCTATCACTTCCTGAAAGACATTGTAAATATTTTGCGTATTACCATCGCCTACCTGAGCTGACCCGGCAACATGGATAGCGCCAATCGTATAACTGCTCCTTGCAAGTTCATAAGAGCGGTTCTTACCGTGCTTAACCGACAGCGCGCGGCTCTGTCCTTCTTCTGTTAATACCACACGTTCGTATCTGGTTGACATGTTTTTCAACAAGCCGCGTGAATGGCATCTATTTATAATTTCGAATAAATTTTCTTCTGACCAACCATGTAACTTTTCTATAGCATTACGATCCCCTTGCCCCTGAGCAAAACCCCAATACGTATCCTTTATAGTTCCCCCGATTCGTTCCATATCGTCATTCATAAAAATCAATAAAGCATCAATATCGTTTTGAATTTTATCCGGATCCATTTTTATTCCTTTTTAACAGAGTGCTGAAGTTGAGATCTAGGGATGTATAGCCATTATAATTTACGCCTGAGCTTGACGTTCATACAATTTATCACATTCAGGGAATAATACATGGACACAATCAGAGGTGTAAGCATCCCTGCAAAAAGAACCATCAACTTTTATAGTCTCTGGCACTCCAACTTCCGCTGTTGGCACAAAGCTGCCCGTTGGCCAAATGGAAGTAGGCACATTTGAACCTGTCCTGCATCAGTCAGTTCTTTAAGTCAGCTTGTAGTAACAGAATCTAGAGCTATACGTGAACTGAACGCTGTATTTGACTTTAGTACCCCGAAGACTATATGGATTAGTTTCCGCATGACGGCTCCGACGACGAGCATTCTCGGTTTGCCTGCAAGCAACAAACGTTGCCCGAATGCCTTAATGTCGGGGTTATGCTTCAATGCAGTCAGAGCTGGCATATATAGGGCACTTCTTAGTCGCGCGTCTCCCATTTTTGACATGCGCGTCTTACCTCTGACAGAGCTACCTGATTGATGATGACGAGGATTTAGACCTAAATACGCAGTTACTTCCTTAGCTTTCCTGAATTCTTTACCAGATATGAACGATAGGATGAGATGGCTTGATATAGATCCTATACCTGGAACTGACTGTATTAGCTCGTCCTGCTTTTTCAGCTCGTCATGGCTCCTTACATGAGCGTGTAACTCCTGACGGACGGCCTCGATTTCCTTTTTCAATTGGTTAATGATGCGATCGAGAGAAGCCTGAATATTTGCGTCAGCATTCTCACGACGGTTGCACTCCATTCTTAACATGCCATTGAGCGCGCTGATACGACGAACAAGGGCCTGCAACTTTCTCACTGGTGCAGGCATCGGTTTCAATCTCTCAGGATTGGCTGCTTTGCAGAAACGGGCAATCAGTTTTGAGTCTGCCCTGTCAGTTTTAGTGCGCGAAAGCTCGGATGCGCCGTATCCCTTAATACGAGCAGGATTCACAACACTGACCTTTAAGTTCCTTTCATACAGAAAGGTTGCGAGCCCCGTGCCGTAGTCACCAGTTGCCTCCAGGCATGCGTGAATGTCCTGCTTGTTCTCTGTATTGAGCCACTTGTAAAAAGCCAAGAAACCGGCAGAAGTGTTTGCAAAAGCTCTGCATCGGTAATTTCCGTCACAGAGTTCTGCAACATCAAATTTCTTGCTGGCGATATCGATACCAAGATAAACAGTCATAACCTTTCCTCATTGAGTTCAGCACTGACCTACCTTGCAAATACAGGCTCACCGGTGTGCGGGGCCTTAGATACCCTTCGGTCATTCACTGAATGAAAGGCAAAGCGGTAGTTATCTTATTCACTGGCTTGTTAGCCACAGGATGTCACCGGCCTGCTTTGCCCTGAACATGGTCGTTAACGTAGAGAATTAACTCATTCTGTATAGCTGATAATACAAGGATGTCAGTATCTTCCGCTTTTATCCTCCGCTGCCCTCCGGGCCACGTCGGGACAATGAAACTCCCCTGAAGCTCCGTGCGGTGACGGCATGCGCCGTGACTTCACTGTAGCCCGGCCGCATCGGCCACAAGGGTTCGCTCACGCCTCCGTCCTCACCCGTTCGCACCCTTCACGGTGCATTCAGCCCGTGAAGGCTTTGCGCTGCGGCTTGCGGCGTCGCCCCTGTGTCCTCCGCTTTTCGCCGGTCTGTCGTGTCGTCACGGCGATGCCGGAACCGAGAATATGTTAACCGTGGAGGATCTATGAACCAGACCGTGGCCTGTGATGCTGTTCGTCTTGAGGGTGCGCAGCGCCTGACTTTCCTGCCTGATTTGTTTGGCGGCGATTTTATGACGTCCGAGGCATCCGTGTACGCCTATGCCCAGCGTTACTGCCCTGAGTATCTGGGGGGATTCTGGCAGTTTTACCGGCTGCCGGAAGGTGGCGGATATATGGCGCCTGACGTGGAGAGCCTGACCCTGTGCAATCCGGACAACTGGTTTGAGCAGACTGTCAGCGGGGAGGTGGCGGGGATCATCCTCACGGCGCTGGTACTGAATCACCGGAGCTGGCACCACAGTAACCATGACCATGAGGAGCTGTGCCGCCACTTCTGCCGCCGTTATGAGCAGCTTATGGCATTTGCTGATACCCATCCTGAAAGCGCCACGATCTGGCGTGCTCTTGACTGATTCACCACGGGCGGCAATGCCGCCCCACTAATGGAGAAAAACATGATTGGTACAGCAAAAGAGATAGCCATCGAAATGCTGCGTGATGACGATAATGACGGCGAGAAATTTGTATTCGCCAGCTGGAGCCGGAACGATATTCGCGGTCTCTGCATTGACTGGGATCTCAGTGATGAAGAGATCGACGTGGTGATGGAAAGACTGGAGGCAGAGTTGTATCCCTCCGGATGTGTCCCTCTCATCTACAACATTGTTGAGGTGATGGTGGAAGAAAAACGGAAACACCGTAATGTCACCATTCCGGCAGCGGCGCTTGCGGTGGTGATGCAGCTTGCAGGGAAGGAAATGGAGCGTATCGCCGTATGCGCTGAGGATGGCGGCGGATCGGCAGAAGAAACCCTGAAAGAAGAAAACGACGTCATGTTGAGCCTGCGCGCTGCGCTCGATGCCTGACAGAGAAACCGGAGGCGTTGCCTCCGGAAACTGAAAAAAGGAGAACACCATGCAACTGTCACCGGAAACCCGCAGCATCCTGCGCCAGTATAAAACGCTCATCAACGAGCGACGTCGCGAATCCGGACTCAGCCCCGTAACCACATCGAAAGTGCTGGACGAGATCTGCGAATCGGCTACCCGCCAGTGTGCCGTCTATCTTTGCGGCCACTTCATTCTCCAGGGCGGTGAGGGGGATGCACAGTAAATAATCCGGGCGGGGCATATGCGCCGCCTGTTCGCGCGCGAAAACACTGTCATCCCTTCGGGCTGACGGGGCGGCAAGGCCAGCGCCTGCGGCGCTGCCCCCTCCCGTCCTGGTGTAAGTCAGGATAAATGCAGAGGAATGCCATTGTGAGAGCAAATTGTCACGGATACGGTCCTGCGTGGCGTGGCGTGGCGTGGCGGCTCTGAAACCCGATCAGCAAATCCTCTGAAAACACCTGAATCCCACTTCTGGCCCCCTTCGGCTCCCGGCCAGCGTTGCTGTCCGGTCGTCGAGCCCCACTCCGCCAGGGCGGCCGCTGCGCACCCGCCGGGCTCCGCCGAACCCCTCCGGGTTTCGGGCTGACGCTAGGGTCTGATGGCTAAGGTCAAAGGCTGCGGCTTCTCCGGCCGT
>NZ_JADCKW010000039.1:26913-32491 GCF_014982155.1 Enterobacter cloacae complex sp. P16RS2
GAAAACCAGGATGCACACACGAAACGTCAACGTCAAAACCGCCGCTCAAGAATCTTCCAGCAAGATGGGGGAAGAACAAAGCCCTGTTTCTGTCGCACGGGAATGGGTGGCTCAGGCCACTTCGCTGAAGGCGGGGGTCACCGTCACCCTGTCCGACGTGTCCCGATACGGCGACGTGCAGGTGGAGATCCGCACCAACGGAACGCTTAACTGGCGCGCCTGGTCGTTTGAACCGGATTTTCTTTTTGAACTGAAACGCAATCTGCAATACGTGCAGCTTTAACCGGAGGCCGGATGTCCGGCCTTAACCCAGAGAAGGAGGAAACATGCAGAACCTTAACACCCGTCCGGCGACCCGTAAGGTCGGGCAGAGCACCGAAATCGTGAAGCTGCTGCGTATTCAGGCCAGCGACATCCACGTGGTCGAGTTTGACAACGTGGACACCCGCTTTAACGACTGCAACAACTGGCAGGTGATGGCAGGAGGGAAACGCGTCCTGTTCAGCAACCGCATGTATGAGCGTTTTTCAGATGTGAAATCGGGGATCGTGGCAACGATCAACGTGTGTGAAAACAGCGGCAGCGTAACGGATAAAGCGATGCTGGAAGGGGCAAAAGTCATGATGCAGGTTCTTGATGGCTATCCGTCCTTTGCAGCACTGGCAGCACACCCGAAACGCATTACCGGTTAACCGGGTGCCGTGACCGGATCGCACTCCGGCCACGGCTGACCACAACTATCACTGAGAGGTAAAAATCATGGTCGCCACCAATACTACGGCAAAAAAGACAGCTAAGACCACCCGTCAGACAAAATCTGCGGAAAAAATCGCGCAGTCTACCAAGCAGAAGCTCGTCCAGCTGCTTGCTGATACGCCCGTGCAAATCTTCCCGTACTCCCGCCTGTCACATACTGACTTAAACACGCGCATCATTCCGCATACCGATCAGGAAGTGGAAGAGATGGCAGACAGCATTCAGGCAATGGGCATCCTGCAAAACCTGATCGGTGCAGAACTGCCGGACGGTACGATCGGCATTGTCGGCGGGGAAGGTCGCCGCAGAGGCACAGGCATTCTGGTGATGCGCGGTGTGCTCGATGCAGACACGCCGTTTGTTCCGGTGAAAGTCCTGCCCGTGGAGATGGCGGTGGCGGCCTCGATGATCGAGAACGGTCGACGTAAAAACATGCATCCCGCCGAGCAGATTATCGGTTTTCGTACCCTTCAGCAGGAAGGTAAAACGGCCTCTCAGATTGGCGCACTGATGGGCTATCACCCGCGCCACGTTCAGCGCTGCCTGAAGCTGGCGAATCTTGCCCCCTCCCTGCTGGATGCGCTGGCGCGGGATGAAATCACCCTTGAACATTGTGAAGTGATGACCCTTGCCGACACTCATGAACGGCAGCTACAGGTCTGGGAAGAAGCGAAGGCGCAGTGGAACGGCAGTATGCCAATGCCCCATACACTTCGCAAAATGGTGACTGACGACAAGATGGCCATCAGCCACCCGATGTTTGAGTATGTGGGCGAGGAAGCCTATATCGCCGCTGGCGGTACGCTGACCGCCGACCTGTTCAGCGACAAGGACAGCACTTTTGCCGATGCGGCGCTGGTGAAATCTCTGCTGGCTGGCAAGCTCACCGTGCTCGCCGCTCGCGTTAAGCAGGAGCAGGGCTGGGGCTGGGCTGAGTTCCGTATGACGGAACTGCGCGCCAGCGGTGAGGACGGTGAACAGTACCGTTTTGCGATGCCGAAAGCTGTCCTGACGGATGCAGAACAGAAGCGTGTCAGTGAGCTTGAAGAACAAATGGAAGCTACTGAAACCTACGATGACGAATACGAGCTTCAGCAGCAGATCGATGACATTTACTGCGAGGCGGAGTACCGCGAAGCCACGCCGGAATTTCGCGCCGCACACGGTATCTGGGTGTCATGGGATGGTGACAGTTTTCAGGTTCAGCCTGGTATCCGCAAGCTGACCGACGAAGACCGGGCAGAAGAAGAACAGGCGCGTCAGGAACGTGAAAAGAACGTTATCAGATACACCACGCCTGACATTCCCGCTGACGCCTATCCGGCAACGCTGGTTAAGGCCATGTCTGCGGAGCGCACTCTCGCCGTTCAGGCAGAACTGGCGGGTCGCCCTGATGTATCGGTGGCACTCCTGACGTGGACGCTGTGTCTTGCGCTCTTTGACCGCACCCACGGCAAGCGCAATGAACCGCTGAAAGCCTCCGTGTCCTCGAATCAGTATCAACTTTCATCACTGGCTCCATCCGGTGAAGAAGGGAAGGCGCTGATGGCGCTCAAAGCACAGAAAGAGGCGCTTCAGGCAACGCTGCCCGAAAACTGGCATCTCGATTTCACCTGGCTGCTGTCATGGTCAGCAGAGCAGGTGAACACCCTGCTGGGATTCTGCGCGGCACACGGTATCAACGGTATTCAGGAACGTATGTATAACCATACGCAGAAAAGCGAACTGGACGGGCTGGAAGCGGCGCTGGACTTTGACCTGCGCAAATGGTGGCAGCCGGATGCTGAGAGCTACTTCGGCAAGCTCACGATTTCCCAGATTGGCAAAGCCTATGAAGAAGCCGGACTCAGCGCCCGTGCGGGTGAAGTTGTGAAGCTCAAGCGCCGCGATGCGGCAAAGGCCGCCGAACAGGATCTGAATGCTCAGGGCTGGCTGCCTGACTGGATGGTGCGCACAGCGCCAGCCGCTGGGGCTGAAGAAGCCACCGAAACCGACGCTAACACCACTGACCACGCTGCTTAATACCGGAGGCCGCCGCCTTCGGGCGGCGGGAACAGACATGACCATGCAATATGACCTGAACCGAATCAACACCCTGACCGCATCCGACCTGGAGTTTATCCGTCAGCAGGGCGAGGACGCGCGCCGCGCCCTCAGCGATGCCGTGACCGGCCTCCTGTCGACACCTGAAGGATGGCGCGTCTGCGCCGAGTTCCGCAGCGAGTTCGGCGGCTTCTTCCCCGTCCAGTGCCGCTTCAGCGCGGACGGCAGTGATGACTGGCATCTGTGCGTGTGCAGCCCCGGCGAAGTCTCGCCGTACTGGCTTCTGGTGCTGCTGTCCTCCGGCGGTGACGTGGTGCGTACCCTTTACCAGAGCGACACGCTCCAGCCTGATCGGATAAACCAGATGGTCGCGCAGCTGGCAGGTATGCGCCGCTTTAACTGCACTGCCAGCACCGTGGTGAAGCTGATGAATGTGGAGGTGACAGCATGATCCCGTCCTCACACGCGCTCGTTTCCCTGAAGCCCGCCCGTCAGGCTGCAATACAGGCTATCAGCCATGTTGAGTCTGCCCGCGAACGCGGCGCACGGCTGCCCGCCATGCCGTATGTCCGTACCTTTCTGCGCCTTCTCACGGGTAGCGGACGTCTCAACGCCACGGTGGCCAATAAAATACCCGGCCTGCACTGGGTGCCAAATAACCGTCATTCAAACCTGAAACAGGTCGAGGAGGCGCTTAACACGATGATCGCCACCAGTGGCGAAGCCTGCCCGCTGCCGCTCACGATTGACGTACAGGCCGAACTGTTTCCTGAAGTCATGCACACCCGCACGGGTCGACGGCTGCACAGGTCCGGCATTAAGACCACGCGCCAGCTGCGCCGCCAGTCCCGCGAGTACGAACAGCGCTGGAAACTGCGCCAGAACCTGCTGGAGCAGGCGAAAATCGACCTGAATTTTCAGTCACCGGAAACCGTCTGCACCTGGTACACCCGGTGGAGCGACGAGTTTGACGCGGCAGAGCTTGCCGGACCGTTCTGGCGCTGGCAGTCGCGGTTCGCGTCGCTGAAGGAACTTGACTGGCTTCGCATCAGCGGTGAGCCGCTGTATACAGTGATGTACGAAATCCCGTTTATCGTGCGGGAAACACCTGAGCATGTTCGTGTTGCTGAACGCTGGCAGGTGCCAAATAAGCTGGCTGATCGGAGCGGTGTATGAAGTGGCGCTATTCCCTGCGCTGGAAATTGCCACACAAGCCCTGCCCTGGCCCACTGGAGCTGGTTTCAGTTGTCGTGGAAGCAGGGCAGGCGGCACCTGAAGAGGTGATGTCACGCTGGGTTGCTGGCTCAGGTTACGCTGTATGCGTGGATTTTCTCGGTCAGAAACAGCTCCAGCGCTGGAGCGATGAACGGAAAGCCGCAGTGAGAAGGCGCAATATGCAGGCACGTATTAACCGTGTTGCCCCTTTGTTTGCCGATGAGTTAATCGAGCGTGAGCTGGCAGCGCGTCCGGCGTATTTTGATGGTAAGTCCGTCAGGTGAGTCAGATACAATGCTGTCTGACTGCTCAGACGGAACATATAAAGAAAGCAGAATTATGAGGTACTGGTTACTCGTTATCTTACTGAACGTGCCGTTCTATGTAATCGTTAAGCATGTTGCGCCAGAATGGCATGGTACGCCTGGATATTATGCAGGCCAGCTCATCCTCACACTAATAGCTGTGGTCATCACATGGCGTGATCCGCCTGGCTGGTTAGATGAAATCCTGCTCGGCGTAATGAAATACGTCGTT
Organism: Enterobacter cloacae complex sp. P16RS2; assembly: GCF_014982155.1. Taxonomy (NCBI): domain Bacteria; kingdom Pseudomonadati; phylum Pseudomonadota; class Gammaproteobacteria; order Enterobacterales; family Enterobacteriaceae; genus Enterobacter; species Enterobacter cloacae complex sp. P16RS2. The sequence goes on from NZ_JADCKW010000039.1 coordinate 31,465, forward strand.
CTGAGTGCCGGGATTATCTTCTTTGTCTGGGGTGTCGGGTACAAGCTGGCATTCTGGGGGCAAGGTAATTCTGATGCCGTATTTTTAAGTGCCGGGGACGTGATTCTGCCTAATCTTGCGCTTGTCACGGGCGTAGTGATCGCGGGATGGGGATACATGAGATATTTCAGGCGCTAAGCAGAATAAAGCGTGGATATACCTGGTAAGAAATAGCACCTGCCCGGTATAATCGACGTGGCGCTTGAGGCTTTTTGCCTCATGACGTGAAGGTGGTTTGTTACCGTGTTGTGTGGCAGAAAGCAGAAAGCCCCGAGTAATTTTTCAATTAACCCGAGGCCCACTGCATGTCTGATCAACAACAGTATGGCCGCTTACCTGCCGAAAGGCAAGGAGAAGTCAGCTATGAAACTGCCGCGAAGTACTGTTATCTGGTGCGTATTAATCGTGTGTTTAACACTCTTAATATTCACATTCCTCACCCGAAAATCGCTCTGCGAAATCCGGTTGAAGGACGGAGAGCGGGAGGTCGCTGCCGTTCTGGCCTACGAATCCGGTAAGTAAGCTACCTGAAGGCGGGGGAAACCCCGCCTTTTCAGGAGCTGAGTTGCCACGACATGCCTGAAGCGCCTTTATGAAGGGGTTGCCGGTTTACAGGTAGCCCCTTTTTCCATCCCGAAGGGTGCAGTCGCATGCATGAACAACCCGGAAGGTCTGTTCCCCTGCGGGGAACGGGGGAAGGGGGACGCGCCTCCGGCGCTGCCCCTCTGCTCCCTCCGCCTTGTCCACACCCCAGCCTTTCCTGCCTGATTTTGCTGAAGTCAGAGCGCCATGAGTTACCTGCCTGTACCTGACTTTAGCCTGTTTTTCCCTGTGTTCTTCATCCCGGGCGTCATATCCGGCGTCCTGCTGGTTAACTTTCTCAGCTGCAGCTCCGTGGCCATAACCCGAAAACAGGGCAGGGCTCTGGCCCCCTTCGGCTCCCGGCCCGCGTAGCGGTCCGGTCGTCTAGCCCCACTCCGCCAGGGCG
>NZ_JADCKW010000039.1:32711-35457 GCF_014982155.1 Enterobacter cloacae complex sp. P16RS2
GAAAACCAGGATGCACACACAAAACGTCAACGTCAAAACCGCCGCTCAAGAATCTTCCAGGAAGATGGGGGGAAAAACCGTGTCGTACACGATCCTCGTCGCTGAGACGAAAAAAAACTCTGAGGAGGAATCGGACGTTCTGGAGTTCAGCAGCCTTGCTGAGCTGAAGAAACTGCGCAGACGTTGTCCCGAAACAATGCGCTGCACCTATTTCTACGCCCTCAGCAGCGGCGTCGATAAACAGTTCCGCCATATCCATGTGGCTGAAGCTGACCACTTCAAACAGTTTGTGCGCCTGATCGAGCGCGCAGGTATCGACATTTAAATCCGGTTCACCCCGTGCGGCAGCCGCCGCACGGAACCTCATCAGACAGGAGCATAAAAATGAACGTTAATACCCCGGCCGCTGCACCAATGGCCTTTTTCGTTCCGTCACATAACGCCGTTTATGACCGGGCAACACAGCTGGAAGGGCAGTGGGTGACTCAGCGTGAAGCGATAACGCTGGAATCCCTGCGCCGCCTCTATCCGGATGCGGAGCTGATCCCCGCGACTCTGGTACAGGAAAAGCAGAATGACGGCTATCGCCGTCCCTGGGTGGAAATCACCGAGGCCCGGTACATCGACCAGATGGAAACGCTGCCGCCTGTGGACTGGTGCCGAGGTTTTGGCGGGGAGTCGTTCAAGTCGATGGAGTTTACGGGCGGGGACGTGACCGCGATTTTTGTACGGTACGGCGCGCGTTTCTTTGAGAGCCATGACCTGCACACCCGCCATCACCGGGAGCTGATTGGCGACGTGATCGCCCGTTTCTGTCTCGATGCGCCGCTGAATTCCGCGCATTAAAAAAGCAGGGTTGCCCCTGCTTCCTCAACGCCGTATCTGGCCTACCAAAACGAGATACGGCAATCACAACCAAAGTAAGGAGATTGATCGTGAAATTTGACCCGCAAACTGTCGCACAGGCGAAGGCATTTGTAAATGCCCTCCGCGCCGGGAAACGCGCACGCGTACCCGCGCTGCGCTTCTCACAGTGGCAGCCGTTCCTGTCCGTGGTAAATGCCGAAACGGGCTACGCCGCCGATGCTGACTGTGGTCTGGCTGTCAGCGTCTACCCGGCGCTTGGACTGGCATAACAGGAGACGGCCGCCCGCGGGCGGCCGGTAAGGAGAAACCATGTCACAACTGAGTTTTGAATCCCTGTTCCTGTCTGACCAGGCAGAGGCGCAGCCGCAGGCTTCTGCTCCTGCCCGAATGTTGTCGCCAGCTGAGGCGCGTAGAGAGTTCGCCAGTGTCTTCCGTCAGACTGCGAAACATATGCGCCGTTCAGAAGTGTTCCGCGACTTTATCCAGCTTGCTGCCAACCAGCTGGATGTGGCTCGGGTGCGCACGCCAGAGGGCATGGAAAGTAGCTATCTGATCTGCAAATGTTATGAACCGTCCGATTTAGACGCCATGAACCAGCTGTTCTGCCTGTTGGTGGAGGGACTGGCGGGTGAAATTCATGATTTCCTCGGCGCGCTGTATATGGAGCAGGAGCTGGGCGCGGACGAAATGGGGCAGTATTTCTCTCCGTCCTCCATCTCCCGCCTGATGGCCGGACTACTCATGCCCGGCGCTCAGGAGACGATAAAGCGTGAGGGTTGGATGACGCTCGATGAGCCTGCATGTGGTAGCGCCGGTATGGTCATTGCCTTTGCATACTGGATGACTGACGCGGGATATAACCCGTCAGAACAGCTGTATGCCACCTGCACAGATATCGATCCGATGGTGGCTGATATGGCCTTTATCCAGCTGTCACTGCTGGGTATTCCTGCGAAAGTCGTGACCGGTAATACGCTGACCCTGAAAGCAAATCGCGTGCGTTATACCCCCGTTTATTACTTCAATGACTGGCAGGGACGTCTGGCGTTCCGCAGCCGTTTCGAAGCTATGAAAAAATTTCTGGCCACCGTGGCAGCCTGACTGACAGAGCGGCAGGGCAGACCTGCCGCAGGGAGAGAGAAAATGACAAGCAACACACTGAACGCTGTTCCGGCGACCGTGCTGGAGACGATGGCAGAACGCCTGAACGGCCAGCCTGAACCGCTAAAAATCCGCAGCAACGATGATCACGCCGCACTGGCTGCAGATGTGCTATGGAAATTTGCCCGTAAAACCGGGCTGAACAGGGAAAGCGAAAGCGTGCAAACTGTTATCACGGATTTTCTGGCCAATCTGCTGCATCTGTGCGAACAGTGCGAGCCGGACGGGGCTGGCATCGAGGGATTTAATGCCCTGCTGAATATGGCCATGATGCACTATGAACAGGAAAACGGAGGTGACAGCGAAGAACCGATCTGAGCGGAAATCCTGGCCCCGGTGCATATCATCGGGGCAACCGCAAAAAACGCTACCCCTTCGGGGAAACGGGGAGGGCGAAAGCGCCTCCGGCGCTCCTGCCGTTCCCCGTTGCAGTGCTTCTCTCCTCTCTTGCGATCATAACCTGCGTCCTGCTGGTTAACTTTCTCAGCTGCAGCTCAGTGGCCATAACCCAAAAAACGGGCAGGGCGATGGCCCCCTTCGGCTCCCGGCCAGCGCTGCTGTCCGGTCGTCGAGCCCCACTCCGCCAGGGCGGCTGCTGCGCACCCGCCGGGCTCCGCCGAACCCCTTCGGGTTTCGGGCTGACGCTAGGGTCTGATGGCGAAGGTCAAAGGCTGCGGCTTCTCCGGCCGTGCCGTCCGGAACGCCTTCACCGCGCCGG
>NZ_JADCKW010000004.1:0-12507 GCF_014982155.1 Enterobacter cloacae complex sp. P16RS2
ATATTGGTTATTCTTGCTGGGGCGATTTTGTTGAGGCAGCGGAGAATGTCAGGAGTCCTATTTATAACCTCATCGTTTGGTGTTTCTCAGTTTTACATAGCATTCCTTGGGGAGGGTTATAGAGACATGGATAAGCATCTTTTTGGTATGAATTTCAGTTTTGATTTATCCTTGTTCTTGTTGTTGATTCTAGCGGCCTCAAGAATTAAGAAGCATCAATAAAAGAAGCGCCACGAAAGTGGCGCTTTACTCATATACTTACCAATCACTACAAACTATAAGCCCTCTCAAAAACTTCCTGTAATAATTTGATACATCACCGTTATTTTCCACCCTAAATATTATTGTTTCATCATAAAACGATGCAGAATTTACATTAAAATCCAGGACGCTATTGCCTGTGATGGCATCATTGTACTTAAGTGATATTGTATAACCTGCATCGTTTGTCCCAAACAAACTGAATGTTCCTGCTGTTGTTCCTGAAATATTAAAGTATTCCAAAGAACATCTAACATTTTTGCGGAATTTTATATTCGTAACTAGGCTTGCGAATGCTCCCTTAAAACCTATCCCTGAATAATCCGAATTAGGAATAGTTGTAGTTCTGTCCGACTCAGTAGTTCCTGTTCTTACTCTTACAGGAAATGCATTCGCAAAGGAATACGCGTCCGAGCTAGATGGATCTTTAACCGGGATTTTTTCCAAAAGACTTGTTATAGGCCACATAGTATTACCCGGAGCACCTCCGAATAAATATGCTTCTGTATTTAACATTTTTCTAGTACGCTGAGACGCCAATCCTGCCACGAGTTTCTGAAGATTGATATTGGAACGAACGCGGCCAGTAATGTTCGGGTCACCAACACCATCCCATACAAAAGCGCCAAAGTTTCCGCCAAATATTGCCCCAAATACTTTACTGGCAGCAATAACTTGAGACTCACTGCTTGCATAATACCCGCCTGAATCTGTGAAAGCAGACACTACAGGGATAACTCGCGATAAACCTGTTTGAGCCTTAATGCATCCATAGTCGAAGCGCATCTTCTTAAGGTCATTGTCTAACGCCACCCCAGAGGTCCATACTCTCGAATATGAATCTACAAATGCAATGTCATAGCTTTTACTAAATAGTTGGTTAAACGGATTGCCTTCAGAAATTAAGTCTACGAAGCTCAACTGTTTTGTAGTGAGGCCTCTTAATGTTGTTATTTTAGCATCTTGCGATGCAACGCTAATGCCTCTGGATGCTGGCTCATCATAAACGCTATACCCCCATGTTGCTGGGTGTTCTTTTGTAGCATTTACAAATTCACTGAGGCTTGTGGTAGCGCGTGGGCTTTCAGTTCCAAGATTAACTCTTAGCCCAGCTGTACGTGCATTATCAAGCAACTGCTCTGCAGTACCTGAGGCATCTATTGTTCCGTTGTTGGCAAAATAACAGTAATGGTTAATTGTGTTAAATCCTAACGCTTTAATGTACAGAAGTTCTGCCAGATCATACGCACTTTCAAGATAAAGCATGCGGATGCTTTCCGAGTCTGGCTCTACAGTCTGCGCCGTCACTGCGCCAAGCGAATATCGGGTTGTACTTATAATAAACGGACTAACGATGGGCTGGCCTTTGGTGTTAATTATTCCTGAGACAGAATATGGCCCCTTACCAACTACCGGCTTACCTGTGGCAAATGCCGCATTAATTGCTGCCGTCCAGTCCCCTGAAACGACCATTGAGGAGTAATCCTCTATGTAAGCAAACGCCTCATTCTGCTTCTTCAGTTTATCTACATCAGTCTGCTTTGCAGCTCCGTTTACTAGATCTACGCCGCCTGGAGCAGCGAGAGCAGCGCGTAACGAGGCATCACCAACACCGACCCATGCGCCTGGACCAATACCCCCAGTGGTATCTGGTGTTGAGTTAGCGGGAACCACCTTCGGGCCTGATGCAAAAGAACCAGTCCATTTATAATATTCGCCATCGGCAGTATTTAGCAGCACCTCGTTTGGTTGACTAATAGTTGCGCCTGTTGTGAATGTTTTTCCATTAAGAACCACATAACCAAAGGCAGCCATTGCCTGTTGAGCAAGATAATTATTACCTTCAATCGTGTAATGCTTTTGACCGAAACGATCGGTATACGTCCAGCCCATAGACGTAACGTATTCATCAATTTTCCCCGCGTTAAATTTCAGGTCGCGAGGTGATTCGCTTGGTACCGGATTTTGTGTTGGTTGCGTAGCCATATTGATTCCATAAAAAACCAGGCGCGGTGGCCGGGCTGAGGTGATCGGGATGGGTCTTATTGGTAAATCAGATCGCTATACTCAGCGAGGGTTAAAGCGGTATTACCCTTTCCATCAGGTTGCTTGGCGGTGATTGTCCACTGCCCTGCATCAAGCTCCTGTGAGGTGGCGATGACGTACCGTGAAGGTGACTGGACGTCGAAACCATCAAACATGTTGAGATCGATATTCGGGATAGCAGCGGTAAAGCCGAACGCAGTATCAGCACGCGGAGAAGCCGGATATCGCGCCGTGGTGGCACCGAACGAATCCGTGACCTGCACAAACATGGTTCCGGAGAAATTGATGCGCTCACTTGTCTCGAAGTCATTCCCGACCCTCGACACGATATAACCGGCCTGCTGGTTGGTGTCGTAAGTGTCCGGCACCTGCACCATATCGCCGATGTTCACCCATTCTCCGTCTGCCATAGCGGTGATCTGCATGGTCATACGAGAGTAGATGAGTCTCTTACATTCCCTCAGCGCGCGCTCGTCGGCCTGAAACCTGTTCCTGACGTACAGCATTTCGAACTTTTTCGCCTTGGCCGGCGATCCTTCAATGATGGAGTTGCCTGATATGCGGTACCGGACAAAGTCCTGCTTATTGGTGTCAGGGTTGCGATACTGCACCTCTACGCCGTCGTAACCGCCCGGGAGCGTCATGTCGTAGGAGAGCGAGTAGCCATCAGGTTTGGTGTTCGAGCGGTTGAATATGGTGGCAGCAGACGTCTTTTTGCCGTCTCTGGTGAAAGACAGCATGCCGTTGTCGTCATAAACCGAGACGCTGGCGGCGTCACAGATGGTCTCCATGCGCGAACCGAGCGACACATCCTCATCGTCAAACGTATAGTCGAAATACCCGAGTCGCGGGTCGATAGCATCAATTTCAGCCTGGATCTGGTACAGACCGTAAATATCAATGCTCGACTCAGGCTGCTGCCCGACGACCAGCCAGTTAAACAGCGCGATATCAGCAAACTTGCGTGATGGCCTGAGCGTATAGTCGACCTGCTGCGTCGTCATGTTGTAGCTGATGACGTGGCGGGTGATTAACGCGTTGTACTTCCTGTCTCGTCCGCTTGTGGCGTTCTCTGTGGCCCGGACCTTGACCATCACCAGTGAATCTTCAGCGTGAACGACGTTCGTCCTGACGTTTACCGCGTGGATCTCTTCTACCTGCAGCTTGCTCGCGTCGCTGCTGTTATCGGTCCTCTGGAAAGTGATCGCATAACGCCCAAACCCGCCAGCCGGGGTAAGTTTGTCGGTCCGGTTAAACGTCTCCGACATGTAGTCGTGCGGCGTTGTCTGCCGGTAGGTGAACGTCTGTTCAGTTCCGGGGATCAGGTTGTTGTCATTGTCCACTTTCCAGATGTTGACCACCCAGTTCGTTTCGCTGTTCCCGCCGAGCCCGGACTGCGTATGCAGCCACAGCTGACTTGAGGGTATCGGCGAGAAAAACGGACCGACGATCAGCGCGGCGTTATCGTTCAGGATGAACTTGGTTGTGTTGATTGTTGCGTCCTGGATGGGAATAGACGGACCATTCAGGTTGTCGAACGTGAAAGTGTAATAGTAAACAGGGCTGACAACTGATCCATCGTTTGTCTCCGCAAAGCTGATAAGGCGCCCTGACAGCGTGACATCTTCCGTTCGAGTACCGCCGGTGATCGGGTACGTAACGTTAATAGTGAACGTGACCGGGTGCGGGAAAGTCAGGTCAGCAAAGTAGTCGAAGTCAGCCTGTTTAACGATTTTCATCGCTATCTGCCCGCCAGCATAAACGCCACTGATGACGGTGTTTGCTGTTGCCGTCTCGATCGGGAAATCGTCGCTTTCGTTCAAGCCGGGCACTTCCTGCCCGTCAACGTCGTCGAACTGATACCCCTCGTTAACAACCGGAATGGCTTCACCTGGATTGAAAAATGTGTAAGAGGCGCCAGCCATTGATCCCAAGTTGGATTCAGAGAACCGCATAGAAGTTTTATCGTAAAAACCGATACCAAAACACATTAATTCAGTAATGTATTTCAAGTTGTCGATATATTCGAAAATAGACTCTTGCACAAGATCCGGGAAGGAACGAACCTGGCCGAAATTGTCCGGCTTCGCCTCGCCATTGCGCGCTATGTTCGTCTGCCCTTTCAGGCTGTTGTTCGGAGAGGTTTTGCTGTTCCCGCTGGCTGCGTTGGTGTTTGGCTTCGGCATCAGCGAAGACAGCACCTTCTGGGTGAACTTTATCGGGTTGAAATGCTCAAGCGGGTTTAGCAGCGTGCCGACAAGACCGCCACTTTGTGGCTGGTCGAAAATGATTACCCGGTCGTCGTCCTGGAGTGCAAATTGCAGCTCATCATCTTGCTGCAGTTCTTTGCCGTTAACATTGATGCGGATATCTCGGTGAAAACTTTCCTGCTCAAGCCACTCCGAAAATACGGTGCCGGCTTTAACTACCGCCCGGTCCTTCGGCATCCCCGGAACGCGCTGAATCTCGATTACCGGCATAGGTGTAAAACTCCACTCTGGTGAATAGTTTCTGAATTGTCCGGATGGCGTCGAAACGGACATGTCCATTTTCCCCGCGGCTGTGCAGCGCGCGACCGTCGACGATCAGACCAACATGCACCGGCTTACTGCCAACCCAGGCGACGAAGATCCCGTCCTCAGTGAACGTGGCGCCGGGCTTCCAGAAAACGACATCAGCGCCATAGCACGTCATGAAGTCGCGCCCGGATTCGTAATCCGCTGACTGGTGGATCTCAATGCCCATGACATGGCGGTAATAGAGCACCACCAGGCCCCAGCAGTCGGCAGCCTCAAAGCTGCAGGCGCGGTTACTCCAGGGGATACCCTCAACCCGCGAGATGAAATCGTCTTTAAGCATTCTGGAGCCCCGGATATTCTTCGACGGTATACAGACGTCCGACGTTACGATTTAGCGGATTTACGCGCGTCAGGCTGCACGTAACGTCCTTGTCGTCCATCGAGCTGTCACTGACGTAGAGCGTCCACGACTTGATGGCAGTCTTCATGTCGGCTGCGTCAAACTGCTGATATGTCGCCGAGATAGGTGTGATACGCGAGTAGGCTTTCCACTGCTTGAGCTGTTGCTTGAAGTCCTGCGCCAGACGGCCAAATTTGACGGTGCTGTCGAGGATCGGCGTGTTGCTCTGCTGGCTTTCGGTTAACTCCATTCTGCATGGTGTGTAGACCTGACCGCCGAGCGTTTTGGGGAAAATCTGGTTATTAACGAGCCTGATATAGCCAAAGACCGGGCTGTAAAACGTGATGGTTTCGTACAGGATTCGGTTTGGCCTTCGGCTCTGGAATTCTCTGAGCGTCGGCATTATGGCACCTTCGGTAAACTCTCCGGGTCGCGCCCGTCAGGATAGCCCGTGACAATGATATCCAGCCTTGAGGCCCATGGTGGCGGCAGCTCAATGATGATGTCGTCAAACTCGTCATCAGAGTTAACCAGCTCGCGCGCAACGACATCACCGCTCCACGTGAAAATGGAACCGGACTGCGACCATGACGGCCAGGAGAGAAAGTGTAATTCCTGCACCTCTACACCAGTTTCGCCGGTCCCGGTGCCAAGCGGCATCGTGAACCACTGATTGCAGTTGTCGAGGTAGTTCGGGCTGCGCAACCACTGCATGAATGCCCGGTGCTGGTCCTGGGTGAATATCCACGTCAACGAGAAGGAGGTCTTCAGATCGTCGGTTAATTTCTGAAATACCGGCGCGCCGACCGTCGGCTGGTCGACGCGAAACCCGGTATCGGTAGTGGGTGATTTCCCTTTCTGTGCCAAAGGCAACCAGTCAGGGTACGGAATTGGCATGTTATCCCCTTGCTTTACGTGGTGCCTGATGGTTTTGCAGAATGGCCTGACTGACACGACCGCCGTTATTGATATCAGCCACAATCATATCGATGGTCACCCCATTGCCGTCCTGCGTGGCCTGGGCATCAACAGTCGCGCCGGTATAGTTCTGAATGTTGATGGTTACAGGAACAGAACCGCCTCCGACTCCGGAATTCATCTGCTTGTTGCTGATGACCTTTCCGTTGTCGCCGGGGATCATGTACTGGCTGCCATTGCTGGCACGGTAGATTTCAGGCATACCGCCCTCACCCACCTGGTACATAGAGCCAGCAGATACCGGTCCGCCGTTCTTGCGCTTTCCGGCAATACCGCCAGCCATAGCCATAGCCGCGATAAGAGCAGCAATACCGATCGCCGCTGCGCCACCGAAAGAACCGATTGATGCGACGGCTGCAGCTGGCGTCCAGACCGCCATAGTGGTCGTGGCCGCCGCGGTACTTGCAGCAGTGGTTGTAGCTAAACCAGCAGTTTGCGCCGCAGTAGTCGTGGCAATCGCAGAGGTTTGCGCCGCGGCACCCATTACGGCAGATTTAACCCACTCAATGCCCATCTGAACAACGGAATTAATGACGCTATTCAGAGCATTACTCACAAGGGAATACACGGCCTCCTGCGCTGACATACTTCCCGTGATGATTCCGGTGAATGCATTACTCGCGTTATTACCTAGCGAGGTGAATGCAGCGCCTGCCATTTGCGTTGCCAGGTTGAGCTGTGTCCACTCTTCAAACATTGCGGCACTGCGCTGTGTGCGGTACTGCTGCTCGATCGCAGCCCTTGCGGCTTCAGCCTCTCCAATTTTTTGAGGGTAAAGCTGTGCGTAAAGCTGGATATCAGCAATGTCCTTTTGGTACTGACTGTCCAGACCAGCCGTTTTGCTGGTTTTACCCTGGATGGCGCTAAAGTTACTGGCAGCCTCAGTGCGTGCTTTTTCTGCCTTTGCCTGTTCACGCAGAGCATTAGCATTATCCCAGGCCTTAGCAGCCAGTTGTCCTGCGAGAATAAGCTGATCTTGCGAGGCGCTATTGCCAAGAGACTGCTGAGCATTCAGCACAGCCTGGGCGCGCGATAACTCACCAACACTGGTTGCTGAGATCTCCGCTTTCTGCCTGAGCTCGTCAAGTTTCTCATTGACGGATTCCTGGGCTTTTGCGTATTGCTCAGCCTCTTTCTGGGCCTCTGACTTTCCGCCCTTCGCTTTGCTGCCAGTGGCCGTGCCAGTGGTTTTAATCTCGATGGGCTTTGTGTTAGCCGCGGTCTGTGAAGCTTTGGTTACAGCAGCCAGATCGCCAACCAGCAAAGCTGCTTTATTGCTCAGACCGGCCAGCGCTTTGTTTTGCGCCTCCCAGCCATCAAGACCAAGCCATGACCAGGTGCGGGCCCGGCGGGTAAACATTTCAGCCGTGCTGTTCAGATCAGAAATCTGCGCATCGGCAGATATTGCCTTCCCAACCAGCCTGTCGAGCGCAGCTGTCAGCGAGTCAATCACGGCGACCATGCCTTGACTTGCTCCCGTAGCCTGATTGACAGAATCAATCATCGACAGGAATGAGTTGGTCAGCGCAGTATTTGCCTGCGACAGCGTGCGCGGGAGCTTTTCGAACTCAGCATTGACTGATCCGGTCTGTTTCTGGATGGCATTCAGCGCATCTTCTGCTGTCAACTTCCCGTCAAGCATGAGCTGACGAAGTTGACCAATACTCACACCCATACCTGCAGCAATCTGGCGCGCCAGTTCAGGCATTTGCTCAAGAATGGAGTTAAATTCTTCAGCCCGGACAGTGCCGGATGAAATTGACTGGCCGAACTGACGAAGAGCATTCGCCATTTCTTCAGAAGAGGATCCGCCGATACGCCCTATTTTCTGAAGTGTTTCTGTGAGCTGAATGATCTGGCCGTTAGTCGCGCCTGTATCGCGCAATGCCGTGCTGAGTGTTTCCCACAACTTCGCAGTGTCCTGCAATGAGCCGCCTGTTGCTGAACTGATACGCATCAGGCTCTGCATTGTCTGCGATGCAACCGCCGCACTGCCAGTCAGTCGCTCTATGCGCGCGTTGAGCTGACTCATGTTGTCAGCAGCTACGAGGAATGCCTTTCCCCAGTCAACAACTAGTGAAGCTGCAATAGCCCCGGCAACGCGGTTGATATTTGTCTGCAGCTCATCCATCTTTTTGGCTGCGGTAGTTGCAGAGTTGCCGATAGAGTCGAGCGACTTATTGGCCTTTCCCTGCGCCTTCAGCAAGCCAGAAACATCAGCCTCGATGTCGTAATAAATCTCGCCTGCTTTTTCAGACATCACTTTTCTCCGGGCATAAAAAAACCCACCGAGAGGTGGGTTAGTTATTCGTGTCGTTTATTGGCATCGTTCGGTGTAGGCTGGCGGTGGCGGAGTGTCACGCGAACTAAGGAAATGCTCACCAAGCGTATAATCGACGCCTTTCGAGAAGATCCCTTTCGATTTCATGTTTAACTCAACGAAGAAAGGATGAAACCCTGCATAGGCCCCGAAACCGTTCTTACCGTTAATTTCTCCGCAAACTACAGCAATTACACGGCCATCTTCAGCATCGGTCATTTTTGCAATTTTCACGTTGCGGAACTGCGCGCTACCAGGATCCAGTAGATTTGCTGAAACTTCAGATTGCGCCAGAGAAATGGCCTTTTCCTCACCAGGCTTGCAGCCAGCCAGAACCAGCGGAATAGCCAAAGCCAAAAGTATTTTCTTCACTCTTATCCCCTGAGTTTTTTTGTCGAGCCATATTACGCCCGGTCAGGCGATTACGGTACATCCATTATTACCTCAGGCGGCTTTCTTTGCTGATTTTTCGCGCTCAATCATTTCCTGCCAGCGGCGATCGTCATCGTCCATAACAGCGTCGTACTCTTCCCTGGTGAAACCTTTCTGGTCGGGATATTTGGCGTTAAGCATCATGGCGAATTCGGTCATGGTAAGGTTTTCAGCCTCTTCTCTGCTGATCCCGAAATGGTTTCGCGCCGCCATGATGTATTCAGTCGCATGAAACTCCGGTGTAGTTTCCTTACTCTCGTGCTTCTGCAGCTTACGGACCTTCGCCCGGCCTATAATGCCGTGCATGATGAGTGACTGAGCTATCAGGATAAGATCCTCAGGCGGGAGCGCGCCGCGATGCCATACGAAAGTGCGCCGCCCGGTGCGGGACAACTCATGCCAGCCAGTCAAATCAGAAACATCCTCATCGCAACATGACTGAATGACGTTAATCGCTGATAGTAAAGTTTCACGTAGGAATGCCGCTGAACCAGCAGCCTCAATCGACCACAGAGGGTATGTTACGTCGCCGAAGTAGTGGGCGTAAAAATGGCGTTGGTGCTCTGGTATCGCGCTGTGAATTTCTCGTGCCGCCTCAAGCATCTTTGCCACATCGTCATTGAACAGTGCGTAGAAAGTGCGGACGATATGCTCTGGATCGCCGATCCGAGTCATGTTACGGAACGATGGCCGGAAGAAGTATTCACGGCCGCCAGAACCAATCAGGCACTCGCCAATTTCTTTCAAAGGGGTCATATCGCTCTCCATAACCAGTATCAAGGGCAGCGCGCTGCCCTTTGTAGTGATTACGGTGCGGCAGTAACGGTAACAGCGCAGGTATCGGTGAAATTGCCATCTGCGGTAGTAGCCGTAATTGTCGCGGTTCCTGCAGCGACGGCCGTTACCAGACCAGTTGAGCTGACTGTTGCGATAGATGCCGCCGAAGTCGTCCAGGTGATGGCCTTGTTAGTCGCATCGGTTGGCTGAACCGCGCCGCTGAGTTGCTGGGTTGCGCCAACGACCAGAGATGCAGTTGCAGGGGTAACCTCAACACCAGTGGCCGCGATAAAGTCAGCGACCTCAAACACAACGGTGTCGGCGTCGTAGACCTTCCACTCGCCGGAGAAGGTGGAGATATCGTTTGTACCGAAGTCACCAGACCATGAAGTGGTGTTCATGTAGCCCTGGATATAAGTACCGGCGTTCTCCCCAGCGAAGTCAAACCGCACCCACAAGTTAGGTTGACGGCCTGCCTGAACTTCGTCAAAGATATACTTCGACAGACGCCACGCGCCGATCTCGTTGTCTTTATCAGACTTTCGAAACTCCCCTTCACCGGAGATTGTCAGGTCCATGTTGTTGACCAGGTTCTCCACCAGACCTTTAGCATCATCTGCATCGGAGTTGATGGTATTCATCGAATAATCGATGCCCTTGGTCGTCATAGCGCCGAGACGCTTCCACTCGGAAAGCGCTGGCACTGCGTCGGGGCAGCCAAAGGCCATGCGTAGCACAGCTACTTTCCCGATCAGCTTGCCAAAATCATTAGCACAGCCTTGCATGTGTACCTCTCAAATAAAAAAGGCCACCGGATGGCAGCCTGATGGGTTGGTAATGGGGTTATTCGCCGTAGACGCACATGAACTGGAGTCTGAAGACCAGGCGGCCCTCTTCGGTCAGGATAGGTGCAGGCATATTGCCGAGGTTTTGAATCAGACCAAGGCATTCGTCGGTAATGTCGTTCTGTTCGACATAATTGATGATTTCCTGAGCCTTCTCAGCGGCTGCGCGGCGCTTATCTTTGGCAGAGATGACATCCACCAGCACGTAGTGATCAGAACCGAGGTCATTTCGGATGTCGGTACCGCCGTTAGGCCGGAACACGATGAATGCGTCGGTTAACTTCGTTGTGTCGTCCCAAGCCAGCAACTGAACAATGAAGCCAGTGGTAAGCCCGGCATCAACGAAGTAGTTACGCACGCGCTCATACATGGCAGGTGTCATACTGAAAGCTCCTTGCGCATCACGGCATCAATCTGGCTGCGGGTGTCTTCAAAGCCTTTGGTGAGGAACTCTTTCTGCGCGGTTGCGCGGCGGAAGGTTTGCGGCACGTTCGGATCGTGAACGAAAACAGCGTAGTTCGCCGTGTATCCAACACGACCTGTCAGTCGAACGCCGTTGTTAATCAACTCCCGATACTGGCTATTAAGCAGCGTTGAGGTGTCGATCGGCGTATAAAGCGCGGCCTGGGAGCTGCCAATTATCATTACTGACTGTAGCGCCCTGGCGACCTTTCGCCCTTTCACGTCGTTAATGATGCGATTGAGCCCGGCTTTCGACAGCTTAACGCCGCGCACTTTGATGCCCATGGCTATACTCCCGTCAGGATGGCGTAATCATCCGCCAGGCGCTCGAACGTGTCGGCATAGCGAATAACTTGCCGCACCTCGTCGGCACCAGCCATAATCGGGTCAGCCTCGGTCGATGCGCCAATCAGCAGGTAATCACCCGCGGACGCCAGCGCGAACTCCGTCCAGACGGTATTCTTCACGACGATTTCAGCGCCCAAACTGGCTAACTTCTTGCTGAGCCCGCCCTCGTAATCACAGAGGATTTGCTCAGGTTCGGCATAGCCAAGCGGATCGCCATATTCGTCATTGCCTTCCAGCTTGCGCCAGATGGTCGCCGTAGCGGTGTAAGACCAGTTGGCAACGCTGCTCATAGAGTGAATACCTCCACCTTCTCAACGCTTCTGAAATCATCAAGAGGCCGCATCGAGCCTGATTGGCTGGCGAGGCGCCTAGCATCAGCCTGCTCCAGAAAGTCAGCTTTGGCTTTCTCGTAAGTTTCAGCATGCCGGCCAATAAACTTAACGCCGGAGTCGTTTATCCAGATGAACAGCGACCAGTTGTCTTCGCATTCAAAGGCATGGACTTCATAATTTTCAGCCATCTTTCCACCTCAGCACCTTCGCGCCAGTCGCCCGGATGCGCGGGCAATTGATGAACCACTCGCCATCCGATTTCACGTAGCCGGTAGTCTCACGCCCGGTGTCGGTAATCACCCAGACGCGGGTGAACGGACGCGGCAGGCCGTGCATAACTGATTTGGACTTCATCAGCAGCCCCCGACCACCATAAACAGACCGACGCTGTTACCGGCGCTGATTGGCAGCTCACCGGTGCAGCCGCTGGTATCGAGACGGGCCAGCGAGTCGCGCAGCCAGGTAATGCTGTCGTCTCCATATTCAAACGAACGGGACGCGCCGGACGGCGCCCCCTGCGATTTGATGCGGCGCGCACCGGACGACGTAGCCATAAGCGCGGCGGCATACATCAGGATCAGCTTCGCGGTGCACTCGTCATACCCCGCGCCATCGAGGCACGGGATGATCTTGTTCACCACGCAGAGGATCGGATCCAGCAGCGCGCCCGGGATGGAGTAACCCAATTCACCGAGGAACGCCTGCACGTCTGCCGCTGTGATTGGGTCAGCCATGGTTATTTCGCCTTCTTCGATTTAGAGGGGGTTTCTGCCTGCTCTGCCTGCTC
>NZ_JADCKW010000004.1:12586-61976 GCF_014982155.1 Enterobacter cloacae complex sp. P16RS2
GCCTGCTCTGCCTGCTCTGCAGGTTTACTGTCAGTACCTGGAGTGGCAACTTCAAGCTCCTGATCATCAACTTCACCTGCCACTGAAACGCGTCCAGCGAAAGCTGGCGGCACATCAACCGCAACAAACTCATGACCAACCGGCAGTTGCTGGAATACTCCGTTAATCGTTCCCCAGCAACCAGCCTTCTCGACTTTTAACTTTTTCATGCTCTCTCCCGAAGAAAAGGGGCCGAAGCCCCTTAACCCTGTGCGTTGAACACTTTAGAGCGACCGTTGAAATCGCGCTTAATCTGCAGACCGACAGCACTCCAGACCAGAGTGTTGTAGTTGTCGAACGGATTCTGGCGCGGGATCATGAAGGTGCCCACCGGCGCGGCAATACGCGTCTTGATGTACTGCGAATTGCGCACGTACGCGATGAAGTGGTTACCCGTCAACTTAAAGGTCTGGTTAACAGACTCGATACGGCCGTAGCGCAGGATGTACTCCAGCACAGTGCCTTCTTTGAAGCCGGCAGCGGAGGAATATGGTTTGCTCATGTTGCGCATGATGTCAGGCGACACCCACACCTTCACCTTCTCCTGCACGTAGTTATCGTCCAGGAGCTTCGCGAACGGGCCGGTGAAGAATGCGACCATCTCGTCAGGGGTGGCGGTGGTCAGGTCGATATTCAGACCGGACGCACTCAGATCAACCTGGTTAGTGTTGGCGTGGTTGGTAATGCCTGCGCCAACATACCCCTTCACCTTCACTTTCGCATCACCTGAAAGCATGTAGTCGGCCATATCCTCGCGGATGGCTGCAACGTGCGCTTCCTGGTCATCGGCCATTGCGTCAAGGTTTTCTGACTGCATGCCGTTCCACTCACGCCATTCACGGCTGTAGCCGGTGTTGAAGATCGGGATTGGGTCACCAGCTTCGTCGTAGATGACTTTATCCAGTTCTTCCGGAACGTGGCCCGTCAGTGTGCGATGAACCTTGCCCGCGTCACTGGAGACGCGGTAAAGCGCCGCTGTCTTGCCGATAGAGATCGGCGTACCGAGACCGAGCAGATCATCCAGCAGGCCGTTGCCTTCGTCATTTCGGAAGACTCGGGTAGTGATGTTATCCACTTCACGCCAGTAGTCTTTGGAGATCAGCGCGGCTTGGTTCACTTCCAGCGCGCCGCCGTACTGGGCAGAAATGGTGCCCTGGTTGATGTTGAAGGATTCACGCTGCATCAGCAGCTGATTCCATGCCTGCTTCACCTGGTTGTGCTCGGTGATCAGCTTTTTGTTAAATACGATCATGCTCATGCGGTTGCTTTCCCTGATTTGCGAACTTTCACGAGCTGAGCTTCAGCGCCAACGGTGATTTTTTCGCGTGAATAAAAGAGGACCTGGTCGGTGGCTGGTGTGGTTGACTTGGCCAGCGTGCCGTCACCGGCAGAAACCAGACCTTCGTTTTCCAGCAGCACTTCGCCTGCTTTGACCAGCATGTGGTAATCCACATCGTCTTCGCACATGATGGCCGCGCCGGTATCACCTGCAGGAACCGAGTCGCGAATGTCACCACCGCCGATGTAGTTGTGCTGGAGAGCTAGGGCAACGCCTGCACCGCCAGCGACATTGTGAACTGCCAGTTTCCCAGTGCTGTCGAGCATCACCAGTGAGCCGGGTTTCACGTCCGCCGCCATGATTGCTTCAATGACCTGTGGGTCATTCTTACGGGCCGGGCCCGCGATTACCGTATGGAAACGAGGTGCGAGAGCCATTATTCAGGTGCCTCCATGTTAAGGATTTCACTCTGAGCGCCATTCCCCTGGAATGCAGGGTTCAGACCGGTGCTGGTCTGGCACTGTGAGTACAAGTCGTTCAGCGCGTCACCGGACAGGGAGTTAACCGCTGCTTCGGTCATGAACGAGAATTTCGCTTTAACAGCGTCACGTTTGGTTTTCAGCTCGCTTTCAGCGTTCGCCTGCAGCTGAGTTTCCAGCTTGCTCAGCTTTTCGTTCAGCGGGGTGAGCGCAGCATTAACAGCAGCAGTAATCACATCAGAGTTGATCTGAGCCTGGCCAGGGTCGCCGCCACCCTCTTTCTTCTGCATCTGCTGGTTGTAGGCATCCCAGACCTGATCGTCGGTCAGCCCCTCGGTTTTAACGCCTGCGGCATTGAGCGCGGCGATCATCTTCTCTTTCATCGGGTTTGTTTCTCCGTTGGTTTTGACTTCGTACTCAGTTGGTTTGCGCACGACTTCTACTGGATCGCCGACAAGCGTTATGACCTTGTCAGAGATGAGGTACTTCTGGTCGAAGAGCTTCGGCTTGGCGTTTTCGCCATCCTCTTCGTAAACGAAATGGTCAGGCCAGACGCTGACGACGTAGCGCCACTTTTTGTCGTCCTGCTTGATGGACATGCGCAGCGCCTGGTAGATGTCGTCGAATGACATCTCTGAAGCGTTGCTGATGAAGAACTTTACTTTGTTCCACCAGCCGTCTTTCATGCTGTTGGCAGCATCGATGAGGCTCGTCGCTTCAACATCAGCCTCTTGTCCGTCAGCGTTGACGAACATGCCGACGCCTTCATCCGGAGTACCGGCGCCAGGCTCGTCGAGCAGGATCGCGATGTGGTCGAACTGCATGTTGTGAGCGACCCAGGAGTATTTCTTCTGCTTCGACTCACCTGCCTTTTGCTCTTTGTTCAGCAGCAGACCGGTAGAAACATGAATCGGGTCGGCGTTGTTGCCGGAAATCATGTCGTCCAGGCGCTGAATAAGGCGCTTACCGTCAGGCTTGGTGTCTGCCACTGCCTTATTGACGTAAACGTCCATCACGACCTTGTCGTTGGCCTTGCTGACGTTCTGAGCCCATGCCCCGGCGTAGTAATCGTTGACCGCCTGCGGGTCGTTGGCGCTAACGTATTTGCCGTTCACCATCGGGTGGCCGATCGGCATTAACTTGCGCTCCATCGTCTGGTAGCTGTTGTTAATCTCCTCCGCCGGGTATAGCCCGCCATTCATCACGATGTCATCGACGATCGGGACCGCACCACGAATGACGTAGTGTTCCTGGCCGCTGATGGTTGTCGTTGAGATGTTGGAGGCGTTGATGGCGAGGGATTTAACGTGGATGCTGGATAGCTTCACGTTGCGTCCTCATTGGTGGATATCAGGCAATAAAAAACCCAGCACTACGGCTGGGTCTTGTTTTAGGTTGCGGCTGCTGGACTCGAACCAGCACTCTCGTCAGGCGTCAACATCATGCCGAACCGAGCACGACCAGCAATGGCATGGCCGCGTTGATGCGTTACTCTACCGATTGAGTTACGCCGCAATAATAAATATGTAGCTGACCTTTATCGCTTTAATTCCAATAAAGAATTGAAGTCATTAGTTTTAAGCTCCATAGATATATCTCTGAGACTACCTATTTTCATTGTGTAGGGCTTATTATCTGGGTTATTCCTTACTAAACAAAGACGATACTCATTTTGATGAGCGTATTTGCTTTGTTTGTAAAAAGGAGCGTCGTTGTGGTTATCAAGCATGATGCTTTGAGTTGCCGCATCATAATAAATTACCTGCTTTGACTGATAATAAACTGCATCACCAATGTCGTGGAGCCGTTGAGCCTCATCTCTCGCCCTCCTGACGAATTCCCTTGGATTGGTGATAACAACCATATATTCACCTAGGTTTTTAACCTCTTCCGGGAGAGTAAAATATTTTTCAGCTAGTCTAAACTCTTCTTCATTTTTAATGGATGACATATCGAGATCATGAGAATGTAAGTGCGTCATGCAGAATACATTGGCATGGTCATGAATTTTCATACTCGTGGTGATGGGCCCCACTATATCATCAGGATTCAAAATGTGTTTTACGCCATCAACCTCAAGCTCAAACCTGTATTCATGAGGATGCATCCATCCAGTTAATGCTTCGTATTTGTCACCTATATTACCTTCAGTTTCTTCCTCATAGCTTCTAAAAAACTGAATTGTGTTCATATATATATTGCCGTTAAGGAAATCCTCTTTGTATTCCTCACACGAAAAAACTTTTGCAAGTATTCCTATCTTTTTCACTGGAAATGACCACAAAGTAAAGGGGGTGCTTATAAATACCACTGCTTGCGCTCTTTCGCCAGCTTGTCAGCTAGCCCTTCATTGAAGATGCTGCCGTCATCGTTGAGCAGCACCGGAATCTGGCTGCAATAGCAATTGTACCGGTTGCCGTTCTCAGCGTAGAAGTCCCGCACTTCTTCGGTGGTGTAGACCTTGCCATGACGGCTGGCATGCCAGGTGCGCGTCGTAGGCTTGAGCGCTGACAGCCACAGCAGGCCGGTATTCAGCCCCAGCCGGTCAGCAGCCCAGTCCGTTTCGTTCCATTGTGCCTGCCGCAGCGCGCCGACCTGCTCAGTCTGAGCGATGGTCTTGGCCTTCGACATCGATACATCGAGGCGCTTGCTGATGACGCTGGCCGTCTCGCGTGGATTCACGCCGCGCGCTACCGCGTCGGTGATGATATTCGTCAGGTCGCCGCGGGCTGTGTCGCTGATGACCTTCCAGTCACTGAACGTTGTCAGCCTGGCCGCCGCTATCTGATTCAGATAACCGGGGCTGCTTAAAAGCTGCTGTAGCGTCGTCTGGCTGGCGTACACCTGCGACTGCTGCGAGAGGTTGTTGAAGGCCTCCAGCGTGCCACGCTGTGCTTCTGCGACGACGTAATCCATCGCCCATAGGTTCCGCTCGCCACCATCCAACAGGTACTCTTCGAGAATAGCCTGCACCGCTTCCAGCAAATCAGCCAGTTCCTGCGCTGACATGTCGTAGATGAACTTGCCGGCGTTGACCTGGTAGAGCCGCATGTCAGCGCCGTGGTCGTGGCACAGGAAGTGCCAGTTGTGGCTGTTCACCTCTCGCTCTCGCCCGGTCAGGCGCTGATCGAACAGTGCTTTCAACGCTACCTTTATCGCGTAATACCTATCCACAATGTCGCGATCCTTCCTGCTGACGGACTTACGCGACATTGTGGGGTCAACTTTCGACCGTGGTATCACCGGACTTTTCGGCTTCTGATTCTGGGTCGGCCAGTGGATCAGGCTTTGGCTGGTTGCCATCTGGCGGCACCTCATCATCAAGTTCAGGCAGGGCTTGCAGTTCGCCCGCCGCGCGTATCTCGTTTTCGGTGATTGCTGAGCGGCCAAACGCGTTCGTCGACTTCACGGCCACGTCCGCGAGCTTGTCCATGTTGGCAATCTTCTCTGCCTGGCTCGGCGCCAGTAGATCGGACCATCCCACTGTAACTTCTTCGCCGCTGGCTGGAGGAATGAAACCAAGCGTCCAGAAGCGGGTAACCACCTCAGTGATTACTTCGGTCAGGAAGCCATTGCGTCGGCTCATACGGGTTTTTGCCCAGTCCTTCGCATCTTCCGTGCTGGCCCTTTCTCCTGTCTGCATGCCCACCAGCACCTTCACCGGGATCGGCACTGTGGAGCAGAACTCATTGAGCGCAGTCCGCCATGTTGGCTCCGGGTCGGCAACTGCCACGGAAAGCACGCGGGTATCACCTTCCTGCATAATGACGGCGCTGTCCGTGCTGTCATTGAGTCGGCGAACCTGATCATCCATCCCTTCTGAGAGTTGAGCTTCGCTAACGCCCAGCGCTCTGGCCAGCTGCGCAAAGCTTGTCTTGGCACTGAAGTTGAAGTTGAGCTGTCGGCTGGCGTTCTTCAGGAACCCTTCAGCAGCACCACCAGACACTTTTTCGAGGTCCAGCAGTTTGTTGAATCCTTCTTCCAGCAGTGACTCGCCTGAATCAAGCCGCCCGTCATCAGATCCTTCAGCCAGGATGATGACGCGATCTGGGTGAACATTGATAATTCGCCCTGGCTGGCCACTGCGCTGCTGCTGCACCGGTATCTCGGTGAAAGAATACATGCTCACAGCGCCATAGCTCTCGCTGTTCTGGTCCTCGTTATAGCTGACCGGGTCGAGCTGAGCCTCCCAGACCGGGATTAGCCTGACAAGCGCTCTTTCCTGCAGCTTGCCAACCGTCGCCTTATCAACCGGTTCCGACCATGGCTTGCTATCTTTCACCTGAATTAGCAGAGCAGAGTAGCGCCCCACCAAGTTGCGCTTGTCGGCGCCCTTAATTTGCTTCCAGCAGCGTTTAAGCAGCTTATTGACCCGCTTATCCCATGCTGTTTGCTGGGTTGCATCCTTCGTCTGGTCCCCTTCGTAAACTTCCGGGTAATCTTCCCAGCAGCCATCAACCATGCGCGTCACCGCGGCGCCAGCAATGGCATTGCGGCGGTAAGCACGGTAAAAGTCATCGAAGCAAAGCTCTTTAGGGTACCCAAACTCCTGGTACAGACGCTGGCGCTTGGTATTACTGGTGCCATTGAACAGCGCGTTGACGTAACGCATCCGCTCGCGGTCGATGCTGGCGTTCGTGGCGAGTTGTTTATTTTCGCTTTCGTTCACGGTTTCCTCCGTCAGCGCGAGCGCACCAACATGCCGGTTATTTTCTGTGGTGAATGCAGTACTCGATAGCGGGTAGCATCCCAGTCGTGGTCTTCCTGCTGGGTATCAACGTCATCAGGGTTTTTGCTGTCTCGAACAAGTACGGGTATGCGGCTGATCCAGCCACGGCAATGTTCGAAAACGTAAAAGGCAGGCTTCTCAGGGATGCCAGATTCCAGCTTCTTACCTTCAACTACAGCCTCAAGCATGTCAGCGAATACCGAGGCCCCGTTTACTCGCGAGCCTGGCTTCTTATTGGCTTCAAGCCATTCGACACCCTGATTTTCCATTTTCTGGCCGATCGACAACTCATCGTCACCGGTATTGAAAATGGCGCTATCAGCCGGGCCCGGGATAACTTCCGAGCAAATTCCCGGCGCAATGTTGAGTTGGCCCTGCGTGACCCCGTCGATTTGAATCTCTTCCGGCTCGTCGACTTCTTCGCCCACCAGCCGTTTGTCAATCCACGCCACGCCTTTCGCGACGTTGGTGGATGACATATTCAGGCCTTTATTCAGCTCATCAGGCGGGCAGCCATACCATTCTCCGATCAGGATTAACGTCCCTGCCGGCGGGCAGAACTGCCGACCATCAGGCAACTCGGCGGCAGTGCCATCAGCCTGCGCCCACCACAGATTAGCGAACGGCTTCGACTCACCCCAGTCATGCGAGCGGTCAACTGTCCAGCTATCCGGTATGCGGAATGGCTTAATGACGTGCAGCGATTCATTCCACAGGTGGTCAAATCGCCCACCACTGGTCACATCCCATGAACCCTCCACCCAAGCTTTGCGCCGGTTCGGGTCTTTGATGGCCATAAGGGTGGCGATGTACTGCGGGTCGAGGTACGGGTTCTCTTTGAACGATCCGTGGATGGCCACGCGGGTCAGCGTGATTTCCTCTTCTCGTTCTGTCTGAGGGTTGAACACCATTTGCCGGTCGCGCTGCACGGTTCCGCGCGGCGCTGGCTCAATGAAGCGTTTCTTCACCCAGGTATGCCCGATGCCAAACGGGTTGGTAGTGCTGAACGTCTCCAGCGGGATCGGCCTCAGTAACTTGCCATTCTCCAACGGGTAGTTTTCCGGCCTGAACGATGAACGTCGGCAGGAGAACATCATTTCGTAGAATTCCGGGGACTGCTGTTTAGTCAGCTCGTTAAAGCCAATGAACGGGAATTCCTGCCCGTGGAAGTCCCAGTAGTCGTCCGCCTCTTTGCCGAAACGGAAGAGCAACTCCTCGCCAGTAGGCCATACCCATCGCAATTCGCTCGCAGATGACAGATAGCGCGCACCGTCGTTGAACAGGCGAAACATACGCTTCGACTGAGTGATGATGTCGGCAAGGTTCTTATATTCGGTGTCGAAAATGACGCCGCGCCAGAATGAGCCATAACCCACGCCGACATTGCGCCGGAACCTGGCTAACTGCGCAGCTGTCTTTCCCGGTCCGCGAGTACCCTCGAACAGGATTTCGTTACACGGGCAACTCAGCGCCAGGGACTGAGATCCAGGCAGTGGCTTCCATACAGCTTTGTAATTCATCCACCGAGCACCCCGCCCTGTTGTTTCTGCGCTGCCGCTTCCCAGTCATCCACGTTGTCACTGGTTGGCACCAGCATGACGTTATGCGTGACCTCTTTCGTTTCAGCCTTATTCTCGATGCTGTATGCCTCACGCTCGAGGCCGATCAGCGTCTTCAGGCTGTCGCTCAGGTCTTTCATGGATTTAACGCGGGAAGGCAGGCTGATCACTTTCTGATAAATTTCATTGAGCCGGTCCCGCCCTTTATCGTCGGGGTCAAACATGATGTCGCCCAACTGCTCGAGCGCGCTTACATCTGCGCACTGCGCACCAAGTTCATCGAATAGCGTGTTGGTCAGTTCTCGAGCCCGGCGAATGTCACCCCTGTGCTCCATGCGTACCGTGGCAATTACCTCGGCAGTCGCCTCTATCAGTACGCGCTCGGTCAAAGTGCTTTCGTTGCGTACCGTTCTGCGTACCTCCTGCTTGCGTACCAGATCCTCAGCCTTTTGCTGAATCTTCGCATTGAGGTCACGCGACCAGTCATCACGCTTGGCACGCTTACGGATAGCGCCTTCGCTAATACCGTGCTGTGATGCTATTTCTCGGAGGGACATCACTCCGGCCCGGTACGCCGTCTCGATGGCCTCCCAGTCCGGTTTGCTCATTCGTTACTCCGTTGTTTGTTCTTCTGGCTGTTCGATCTGCTCTGCCGGTACTGGCGTGAACTGCACGCGCTTCACGTCGCCAGGAGCGAAGTAAAGCCACTCGCCCGTTTCCGTCGCCAGCGGCACAAAGCCGTTAACCAGCTCAGGCTGACGTCGTGACATCTTGCCCGTGAAGGTTTCGCCTGTTTGGGTGGTTAGCGTGATTTGGTAGATGTCGGACATGATTACCTCTTTGCCTTGTCGCAGCTGTTGCACTGCTTCTCAGAAGTGCTTAGCCACCTACGGCTTACCCGTCAGCAAGATGTGATCACCATCCTTGCGGGGTTACACAGATCATTATCGAAGCCCCTCGCAAGGAGCTTCTGTAATGACTACTTCACTGTTTCGATGGTCGACCCGTGAGAGTTCATCACGTAAACCTGGTCGCCCGGATAGATGAACTGGTATCGGATGCCATCAAATGCTTTCTGCTTTGCATGCTCAGGACTCTCAAAGTCTTCGATAAGAACAGCAATAGCCTGGTAATCTAGTACACCCTCTCGCTCACTGATGATTAGCTCCTCTTCCTGCAATGCGTTTTTGCACTCTGCATCTGCATAAACATCAGGTAGCCAAATAGCAAAGTCAGGGCTTGAGTGGTAATCAATCAGCTTGAGAATATCTTCAAATCTTTCTGAGTCTGGTCGCGCTACTGTGAATGTCGGCAACTCGCAGATATGGGTTACACCATTGATGATGGTTTTCACTGTGAACATGGTTACTTCCTTCTTCGTCTTCTGGTTACTACAAAAAAGCCCCGCGAATGCGAGGCTGTTATTTGATGCACTGATCTTTGATGTAGTCCTGCAGATAGCCAACCTGCTTCGTCACAGTGACGATTCGCTCTCTGAGGGTGAAATAATCCCGTTCAGCGGAGTCAGTAAGTCGGGGGCCGGAAGCATTGCCCAGGCCGCCGGTGCTGGTCGCTCCGTTCGCGGGATAGTTTGCGTTGAGCTGCAGCCGCTTACGGCCAGCAATGACATCGCTATGCAGACGCTCAATGGTTTCTTTCGCATCAGCCAGTTCTCCGGTGTATTTGGCATCCAGTGCAGCGACATCACGCTGGCGGGTCTGCATATCTTTGATGGTGGCGTTCGCCAGGCTGAGTTTCTCAGTGGCTTTATCGCGCTGGTCTTTGTAGGCGATGGCGTTGTCGCGGTAGTGGTTCACGAAGAACGCCAGCACGCCGATTACCGCTATAACCAGCAACTGCAACCAGTAACGTTTAACCAGCGCGCCAATCACGACAGGAACAGAGCGCGCTCTGCCTCACGGCGACGTGTCAGGCCATTCAGCACCTTCCCACCAGCTTTATTCCAGCGCAGGAACTCATCGGCAGCGCCAGCGCAATCTCCGGCATTGAGTTTTCGCAGGAGAGTAGATGTCGACAATGACCGGGCGCCAAGGTTATACGTGAACGACACCAGAGCATCGAATTGCCCTTGAGTCAGCCCTACTTTAACCAGGCGGGAGACGTCGCTTTCGTAGCTGACCAGTCCTGTCTTCAGAAGGTGTTCTGCCGTTTCCTGCTTAATCGTCATCCCGGCGCGGATTGGTTTGCCGTCGACAGGCTGAGTCCAGCCATAGCCGATCGTCCAGACGCCGACGCTGTCCTGGTATGCGGTGAGTTTGCATCCTTCGAACTCTTTAATCAGGGCAATGCCCTTTTCGCTGGTTTGCATGGACTACCCCGTTATAACGACCTTCGCCAGGTTCCCGCGTGCCAGCCACACCGCCATGCAGATGACGGAGTTAAGCAGCAGATCGCCGAGGTTAACCTGTACGTAGTGGCCGAGCAGAATGTTGAAGGCGTTGAATCCGGCGGCAAGGATGACCAAGTAGGCCAGCACCGCGACACTCAGGCGATGACGCTTTCCCTCTTTTCGAAAAAACATCAGCCTGACCATGATTAACAGGCAAACTATGGCGTTTGCATCCATCAGAAGAAGCTGCCATGTCATTTATCTTCCTCCCCCAGCCCCGGCATCTTCCCGCTTTTGGATTTGCGGAGAATACGCAGCAGGACTGCCACGGAAATGGAAGCAGTGACAATTGCACCGACAGCTGGCGATACCTCAATGCTGGCCGGTGGCTTCATCAGGCTTAACGGCGTGTTGATGATTCCGGCCATGATTTTCGCCATGGGTACGGAGAAGAACACGCCACTGATAAACGATATCAGCGCAAAGATAGCCTGCTTCCAGAGTTGATGGGGATCTGAGGTCAGAACGTATAGCGCAGTTCCGGCGAGTGATCCGAGCATGACTGCTGGAGTCGCCTCCGGAAACAGCGTGGCAAAGGTTACACCGACTGATGACGATGTAAGACCAACGCCTACGATAGTGAAGGTCTCAGACATATTTATTCCGTGTGTAGTTGGTTCAGGCCCTCGGGACGATTTAACAAGTAGGCGTGTCGATGATGGTTCCCGGAGCCTGAAATAAAAACGGCCCACATGAGTGAGCCTTTGAATAAAGTTTCTTTACATCACTGCCGATACATCCCCTAAAGGAGAGAAAAATGGGCAGACGTAGACGTGGTAGGTACAGAATCAACAAGAATCCGGACTTAGCGGATCGAATTATTCACATGATTATCGATATCGCTATTTTCGTCTTCTTGGTAAAACTTGGGATATCTCTTTTGTTCAAATAAAAAGCCCCGCTCGATGGCGAGGCTCTTAATTCTTTGTCGACCTACGAAGCTATGGCGACGATATCAGATTTACATGAAATATATGCGTTTCAGTTCGGTTTTGCAAGACTTACATCTAAATTTGTCGCCTTTTGTTGTGAACGTGATCGCGTTACGGATATAAGCGCACCGCTATCGAGTCGCTTAAAGCTGTTACGCATCGCCAGCCAGTGAGGTAGATAGGTTTCTGTCCAGGTGGATTTCGCTACACCTGCCAGATCAGCCAGGGCCTGATATTCGTACGTTTCACGCCCTGCCAGCTCTGCTTTGACGTCCTGCGCTGCCAGCCAGATAAGTTGCTTCAGGCGCTCCATCGTCTTGCCGGCCACCTTTTTCGCGCCAAGCTGCTCCAGGAACTCTGCCCACGCCCACTGGGTTATCGATACCTGGTATTCGAAGCGCGTGTTCTCGCTGTAGTTCCACAGCAGCCACGCCTTCTGGTGCTCTTCCAGCGATAGGACAGCGCGGCGCCACGATGCGGTGCCGAACTCTACCGGGCTTACCAGGGCAATAGATGAACCTTTGGCGCGGGACTGGCTGCCGCTCATCGCCGGACCGTCAGGGTTAACTTTCCTGCCAGTGACCGGATCGGTGATTTTCTTCCGACCCCGGCTGCGCGCCGTCGCGGTGAATTGCGCGTTCTCGGCGAAAGCTACCAGTTGCCCTTTCGTCGCCCCGCTCAGATCTGCGGTCGCCACAATGAGCTGCTGACGTACGTATTCCAGTTGCTGACTGTTCATGCGGCTTCCTTCTGTGGCTGGTTGGTTTTGGTCTGGCTGTGCTTTGCTACTGGCGGCAGGCTGGCGCGCTTAACGCTTTCTGCCTGGTACCGGAGAAGTTCTGAAAAATTCATAAGTCCTCCCGGTCTGGGTGAAGGCTTTTCAGCATTTGGTAATTTCTTTGAAACCGAATACCTTTACTGATTGCTGAGAACTGAATGCGACATTTTTTGTAATTGATATGACTGATAATGCCCATCGCGATCAGGGGAATGAGGTAAAAGGCCAGCAGAAATAAAGACTCAAGTTTCATGCGGCCTCCCGCTGTTTCAGTGCTTTGAGCTTGGCGCGGTACTCATCGCGGATCCGGATGAAGTCTTCCCGGCGGTAGTTGGTCATTTCGTGGGGGCCATTGAGCCAGTCGACGTATTCCTGGCCGTAACGAGCGACCAGGCCAGCTTCGTATTGCTGCGCGACCGTCGCCTCTTTGGCGGTGTATTTGCCCGCTCCCGCATTACACGATTTGCACTGCTTATGGGCGTTGCGCTCTTCAAAGCGCAATTCAGGGTTAGCGCCGACCGTTTTGAAGTGGCCGCAGTCCCACTGGCCGCCATGCAGATCAGGAGGGTTGGTCTCGCCGCAGCTGATGCATGGCAAACCAGCATCACGCGCGCGGATGTAGGCGTTGAATGCCTGCTGAGCCTGCGCTTTGTAGTAACCGGCAGGCCGAAGCTCTGCCAGCCGCTCCTTGCGGCGCTTGCGACCGGCCTTCTCGGCTTCCTTCTGCTCCTTGATGCGCTTGGCCGCGGCTTTCACCTTTTCCTTTTCGCGTTCTTCCATCGCGAGGATTGCGCCGTGCTCCGGGCAGCACCAGCGGATCCGGATATCGTGGAATTTCGGCACGAAGTATTCACCGCATACTTTGCACTTACGGCGGGATGGTTTACGCACGTTTCCTCCTTGCCGCGAGACGCAGCCATTTCTGATCCACCAAGCGGGCGGTGTAGTCTTTCATGGTAGGGATGTCGGACGGCTTAACCTCTGGCTTGCGCTGGCGGCGCGCCGGGAGGCGGAAGATTTCGTTTGTGATGACGCGAGAAAGTGGAGTAGACATCATGCCTCCTGCTTATCGCGCAGTTGCTGGTATTCACAGCTCTGCGGAATGGTCAGGTGGCAGCCGATATTCATCGCCCAGGCTTCGACTTTGCACAGAAAAATGTACATCTCGCCGGTTTCCAGCTCGGACGTATGGCGGAGAGATTGGACCGTGGTGACCTCGCCGGACACGACGTCTACCCGGTTCTTGCTTTCGTAGCCGAGATAGGTGTGCTTCATCGCGTCTTTGACCCACTCAGGCGTAGCGAAGGTCTTGCCGCGGGCGATGAGATAGTCGCTGATTTCCGTGTACCACATGTGGCTGAGAGCGTTCTGTGACAGGCTGCGCTTCTCTCGCCATGGCTTAACCTGAAGGCGGAAACATTGCCCGGCATCCAGTAATGGCTGAATCTGCTGGCCGATGGCCGCGAAGTTACCGCGATGGAGTTTGATGCCGTCTACTGTCAGAGTCATACGGCCTCCTTCCCGGAAACCGCAGAATGCAGAAAATCGCAGGTGCATTTCTGCATCTGTGACAAAGTGAGGAGTTCAGATTGTGGTCGCATTTAAGTCCCCTTAAATGCGCAGAAGTCACCGGAGTTGTTCAGGCTCCGATGACTCAATTATGGCGGGTTGATTTTGATTAATCAAATTTTGCATTTACTCACCACAAACTTAATTTTTTCTCCAAAAATTATTAGACTAAGGTGCCACATGTTTGATGTGTCAGTGCTGGTCGCAAGGAGCGTATGTGTCATTACCAGAAAAGCTAACCTATGTGCATGCAGCATTAAGTGCCGCGTTTGCCTTCGCCTTGATTAGACATTACCTTTGCGGGGACAAGGATCCCTCTGTTAAATCCAGGTTGTTGATAACAATTCTGATTATGATGTCAGCTGGCGCGCTAGCCGCTGGCTTTTTTTGGCCCGATTACCATTCATGAGAAAAATGGCCTTGAAGAGAAATTGTCTGGCGATTGTAAATGAACCCTCACAACTCAAATTTCTTTCAAATATTTAAATACGCAGACTAATAATTACTGTAACTTTAAGACTCCAATCAACTGGCCGGAGGGGACCATCCCCAACATCCAATTCAAGTGCCAGGTTTGTTCGAACAAAAAGTTCTTTTTTACGACCTTTAGTTCAGACTTAAACCAACCTCATGGTGCGGTTTGCTCCGTCTGTGGAACACGCCTCACCTCTATATCTTGCATACCTATACCGAGACGGAGGCGGTGGCAAAAGAAGGTTGTTTAGAACGAGGCCTCACCTGAGGCCTCCGCTGTCTCATCACTTCACCTCCTGCTGCGGTGCTGCTGCAATCATGGCCCTGTAACCGGCTGCATGTCCGCGCCAGTTGGCGACCTCTGATAGCCACGCATTCATCATTGCCTGGGTTGGCTCAGCGGGAAGCATCACCCAACCATCTGGCAACTCATCACGATTACTTACATGTTCGGCACCCTGAAGCATGGCGGCGCGGCAGGCGTTCCAGCCAAGAGCGTAGTAATCATCGCCAACGGATTTCTCACCCTGGGAATGAATGGCATCAGGCACAGATGCCGGCGCTGGCGGGTCGGCATAGAGCTTGTCACCAATTTTTAAACCGTACTCACGCGGCGGCCTGAAATAGCAAAGACCATAACCTTCTCTGATATACGCCACAGCCTCCGCTTCGAACGATGCCAGCGCCAGCTTCATCGCAGCGAGCGCCTTGGCTGCATCTTCGTTTACTGCGCCGGGTGTCTCATCGCGCTCTTCTTCAAGCTCCGCGATTGTCTTCTGGAGCCATTCTTTGGTTAATTCAGCCATAACCCTAATTCCCCTTGATGCTGACTTTGACGCCAACCTTGCGAATCTCATCGGCGCATCTGTTCACGATACTCCGGTGAAACTCACAAAAAATTTTCGCCGACTGTGGACCTAATGGGTGAACATCTTGCGTACTCGGCAGTACAACCTCCCGTGCCTCCAGCTCAGCAATCCTCTTTTCCTTGGCTTCCAGCTCATCCAGCAGCTCCAGGATGTCGTCATCTCCATGTTTTTCGGCGGCTTTACGTAATGCGCGTTTGTCGATGTTGCTCATTGGGCGGCCTCGCTGGTTAACTTTTCGAGAATGGCATCAAGAGCCTTCCGTTTTCCGGCATATCCGCCACCAACCCACTCTCCACGAAGCAAGGCGTAATATTTGCCGTCGTCTTCATGATAAGGTCCACGTATAGACCAGTCGGTTGTGATGGCGTCGACCGCCTTTTTAGCTTCTGCGAAATCCATCATGCTCATGACTGCACTCCTTTGCGAAGCTGGGCGGCGGAATCTTTGAGAAACGCTTCTGCGTACTCGCCAGATAAACCGTCAACAGCTGGAATCATGGACACTGCCAATTCTTCTTTGGTGTCCAGAATCATGTGCACCACGTCACAGACTTCAGCCAGCGGCTTATCGACAAAACCGTGATTGAATGCAGCGGCGAGACGACCTGCGGCATAGTTGATGCCTTCGTTACGCGCATGCGCCCGCACTTCAGCCAGGAAAGCGTCGGTGGCCGGGATTTTTAGACCATCTCGCAGCTTCGTGTACGCGCTTAGCATTGCCAGCTCCGGCACTTCGTCAGCCCCTGCCTGATAAACATCAAGCGCCTCCATCATCAGCTTACTGAATGGTGCTGGCTCAGATTTTTTCAGAAGCGCATTCTCCGCAACCAGAGACGCGCTCTTGGCTTCAAGTTCTTCGTATGTTGGTTTCATGCGGCAGCTCCTTCAAATTGTTAGGAAATTTTAATTCCCAGCTTTTTAGCCATGGCATGCTCAGCGACGGCGCCTTCCGACTCTTGCCACCCATGCAGCATGTGAATGGCGTCGGCGCAGCGAAGCATCGCCAGGCAGATGTCCATATACTCATGCTGAGATAAACCATCCGGGAGCGTGGCCGGATTTAATGCCACATGACCACCTGATAACATCTGCTGTGCTACTGCATTAAACATCGGACGGTTGTAGTTTTCGTAACCCGTCATTGGTCCTGCGATGTAAATTTTCATACCCCTACCCTCCCCCAAACCATCAATACACGCTTCATAGCCGCGCTGTTGCGGCACTCCTGAAATATTCCGTTGGTGCAGCTGCGCGCGGTGCCGTCCTGCTCTTCCGGCGTCGCCAGGCGATAAGTCACCGTTCGCCAGACCTTGCTCACCCGGACAATCTTGCGGGCCCGCTCCAGATCGATGGCGTTCTTCGTGATGCAATTGATGGTCATGCCGCACTCTGTGGCCACATCCTTCGCTGTGAAGGTCCGGTGCGTTTCGAGATAACGCAGGATTGCCTGTTTGCCTTTCATTGGATAAGCCCTCTCTCTTTCCCGCGCTGATACTCTTCCCAAAGCCATTGGGCCGGGGTTAGAGCTCCGAGAGTCGCTGCGTTTGGCATGCACCCGAAGCTTTTTCCTTCCGGGTGATAACCGGCCTGACGGCTCACGTGATTTGTCGGGATCACTTCATCAGAATTCTCGAGCGCCAGGACGGGAGATGGTATTTTTTCCCCACCAGCAACTTTCAGCGCCCATTCCTCAAGTTTTTTTGACGCGTATTTTTCAGTTTCAGCCTCGCTCAGCTGGCGCTGGTACATCGCTCTGCGCGTATCGGTCACAATCCAGTACATGACGTCATGAGACCACGGGAAAGCTTCTGCTCCGCCGGTATGCAGCCCTTTTTCGCGGCTATACCGATGAAACTCATTCATCACATCAGCCAGGCCAATGCCAAGCACCGTGCTGCTATCCTTGCACCATTTGATGAATTGCCCCGGCGACGGCCAGAAAGGTGATTCACTGGCGCGGGCGTGCCGTACTCCGGCAGAAAGCTGTTCGCGTGTGCGGATCCCATTCTCTGAAAACGCTGCGATCCATTGACGCTTTGCCGTTTTCTCGTCTGCGTCAGTTTTCAGGTTTGTCTGCGTAGACGCAGGGAAAATCTGCTTCAGCTGCCGAAAGAGAGAATCAACAAGCCCCTCAGCCTCAGGGTTGATAACCTTCTGCTGGTCGGTACTTCCGTTCGCCATTCTGGAAAGTAGCGCGCCATCACGGCCGTTAACGGCTTGCATAATCTGATTATTCACAGGAAGTCCTCCCATCCCTCGCGGCTGTTCCAGTGAGGCGTTTCCTGCTCGGCACGACCACGCTTAGCCAGCGGGTTAACCCTGGCATTCCGGATCCAGACTCTGAAAGCCGAATTCCAGTCGATTAGCTGCGTGCCACGGGAAAGGTGATAGTCCCGGAAGTTCAGCAGCTCAGTTTCAATGCTCACCCCCTTCTCGGCAGCCATAGCAATGTGATCTGCCGACGGCTTGAACAGGGGCGGGAATGGAATCTCCCCGTTTGGTGAAATACCGATCCGACGCTTAGCGGCTTCGCTCATAAAACCTTCGCGTCCAGAGAGAGAGTTAGGTTCAATGACTGGTTCAAAAGAGTGACTGGTTCTGGTGCCATCTGGTGGCACAGGGGGTGTGCCATCTGATGGCATAGGGTGTGCTTCGTCGTGGCATACCCCTGTGCCATTTAATGGCATAGGGGTGGCATCTAATTTGAGGTAATACACATTTGACGTGTTACCTTTTCCGTTGTTGACGCCGACACGGTTCTCACGCTTGATAAGACCCATTTCTTCAAGCGCATCAATATGGTTACGAACAGCCGTTCGGCTGCATTCGCATTGGTCGGCGATGTGTTGATACGAAGGCCAGCATTCGCCTTTGTCGTTGGCGTTATCAGCCAGCTTAATCAGGACGAGCTTACGCAGTGAGTTTCCCACTTTGACCCCCATTGCTTTCGCCATAAGTGACATGCTCACGTGCTACCTCCGGTTTGTTTACTCTCTTCGATTTACTTGGCATAATTGCCTCGCAATTGACTGACGTTTATTGCACCTGAAAGCCGTTGGTGTTACAGCACCGCGGCTTTCGCCATTTCTGTAGTTCTCACATAACCCCCAGCATCGAAGTGACCATGGCCATCAGCGGCGCGGTCAGGTCCGGGTCGACACGGAACATCTCTACAATCCCCTCACTGAGCTCCTTGAGCTTCTGGTGACGCGGGGCGTTCATCGCAACGGCCACTTTCGCCTCGCTCGTTTCCTTCTCAAGTCGAGCTAAGCGGGACATGAAACTGTCCTCAGGAAGAAGTCGATGGCGATACTCCAGCGGCAGAACGGCCATGATTGCCGGCGCCATCTGGCGAATGTTGTTGGCGGCGTATTCGGTATCGCCATCAATCCAGCGAAACACCTTCTGCATCTGGCGGTGCGAGTCAGTCGGGATATCCAGCCCGGTGCCGCCGGTAGCCCGCCACTCTTCCACAATCAGCGCCGCGACAAATTCACGGCTGCGGCAGTCAGCTGCCCAGGCGCGAACAGCCGCGCGGATCCCATCGATGTTTAACGCCACGGAATCAGGCTCCCGGCGATTCTGGTAAATCATCGCCGTTGGCGAAAATTTGTTACCTTGTTGATACGCAAGTGAATGCATTGCTTTCCCTTTCGTGGTTAGGCCGCAGTATCACGCGGCGATGCGAATACCAGGCTTTCTTTGAGGACCGGAGCCTGGCGGTGAAAATTCTTCGTGCCTTTCTCGATAGCAGATGCCATTTCTGGAGATGCCCGGCGATTTCCGTAGGCAATCTGGTCCAGGTAACCTGGCGTCGTGTTAGCCAACTTTGCGAGCTGCGCCCATTCGTCGGTAGTGGCGGCCTTGCGCCAGCGGTGTAGTTCAGTGCTCATTGGTGTCTCCGGGTGAGTCGTTTGATTTGGAGTTTAGCGTTATGCTAAATACTACGCAAGCATCATTTAGCAATTTGCACATTTATCATTTTGCTAAAAGCAGTAACAATGCAGGTATGGAAAATAAAGAAATCAGAAAAGCCAACCTGGAAGCGCTGTACGAGAAGCGTCAGCACGAGTCTGGAATGACCAAGGCGCAGTTCGCCGAGCTCATCGAGACAAGTCCGGCTGCGCTTAGCCAGCTACTGGGACCAAACCCTCATCGCAATATCGGCGATAAGATGGCTCGCAAAATTGAAACTGCGCTTAATCTGCCTTTTGGCTGGATGGATGTTTTACACGCCAGTGAGGAATCTTCGAACGTTGCATTTCGAGGACTGAACGAGACAAAAGGAAGTTATCCTGTAATCAGCTGGGTAAGCGCGGGGCAATGGATGGAAGCTGTAGAACCTTATCACCGAAGAGCGATAGATCGCTGGTATGACACGACTGTTGACTGCTCAGAAGATTCATTCTGGCTGGACGTTAAAGGGGATTCTATGACCTCCCCGGCCGGACTGAGCATACCCGAGGGGGCAGCAATACTTGTTGACCCTGAAGTCGAACCGCGCAACGGGAAGCTGGTTGTCGCAAAGCTGGAAGGCGATAACGAAGCGACATTTAAGAAGCTTGTAATCGATGCCGGCAGACGCTTCCTTAAGCCACTTAACCCCGCATATCCAATGCTAGAGGTTAATGGAAACTGCAAAATTATCGGCGTTGTGGTTGATGCCAAAATACTAAACATCCCATAACCTCACGCAAACCCCCTCAAGCCCGCCATCGCGCGGGCTTTTTTACGTCACGAATCCCTGCGCTGTAAATTTTTAATCGCTTATTAATCAATACGCTAAATAAAAATCATCAACAATTTAGCATTTTGCTATTGCGCATAATTTAGCATCACGCTAAATTTACCCCATCGAAACGAAACATCGACAGCTGAGCGAAGTTAGCCAGCGGCGGACAGCAAGTCGCCTGCTTTTTAACAACATGCAGATTTACAGCGTCAATGACCTGTTAAGACCCCTACACGTAAACGTGCTGTATCACCGGGTGCGATCCGGTCGGTGAGAGAGTATCCCCGCGCGAGAGCGAGAACGGCGTGAGAACGGGCAACACTGGCAAGGAGTTGGCGCTGATTCAACTTAGAGGAGTGATTCCAATGAAGCACTAAAGCGGACAGACCGCACTTTCAAGCCGCAGTAATGATGCGGCCCCGAGTCTCAGTGAGAGAGCCAGACGCAGGTCCGAACTGCGGCTTACCGCTGGTCAGGGTAAATCGAGGAAAAGGGTATGCCGGTAAAGCAGTGCGAACGCCATACGCGCACCGGTTATGAGCGGCGACGAGCGACAGGTACTCAAGGGCATGAGCGCGGCCACTGCGAGAGTGTGGCGAAATAACTGAAGCTTAAATATAAGCTTCAGTTTTTAAGTTACTGACTTTCTTTATTTAATCGTTTGTATTCTTTTACAAGGTTTTCATAAACATCAGTTATAGCCTTTCCGTTCCCCACAGCACCTAAGTTCCCAGCTTTTATTAATTCAAGTATGACCTGCTGGGCTGCTGCTTCCGCGCTATTTCTGGGGTTAATAACATCACTCATAAGATCTCCTTTTTCATTAGAAAACATCGAACTACGTTGTTGATTAAGCAATTGATGATTTAACACGCGATCTCAAATTTAGCAACTACGGAAAAGGTAAATGCATACCTCAGTCGCTTCACCGAGGCGGCTTAGTTATGAAAACCGGCGGCCATCCACCGCCCATTGAAACACTGAATAAATGCGTTGAAGTCTTGTATTAACCGTTCCGTTCGCCGCGATAAGGCCAAGAGGATTTATGAACAACAAAACTGGTGGTCCAGCTTTTCCACAATCAGGCGTATGTACACCTGAAATTAACTCATGGGATAGCGATGATTTTGGTGGTCGTGGAATAAGCATGCGTGACTACTTCGCGGCTAAAGCTATGCAGTCGGCCTTGTTAACTTCGAAGCCAGAGAACCCTCTGGGACGAATGGATATTTTTGCTCAGTCAGTAGCTAAAATCTCTTACGAGATGGCTGACGCAATGCTCCGCGCCCGGGAGGCATCATGACAGTCACCCACAACGGAAAGCAGTACACCGCCAAAAAGCTCAACGATAACGAGTGGCTACTGACGTCGCTATCGGCACCGCGGGAAAAACTGGTGCTGAACCGCTGGCAGATGCATATCGCTGGCCTCCTGGAACAGGTTGAGGTGAAGGTATGATTGGAATGCACTACGGCACCGCATCAGTGCCACGTAGCGAGGTTTTACCGGGCACAATGCTGCAACACCACGGCAAAACTTATTGCGCCTCTGCGAACGTTGAGAAAGGCCTGTACGCCTTCAACATCTTCGAAAAAACCATCATCAAAAGTGATTCCGTCGTTGTGCTGCTGAATGAGCGCGGCGAGCCAATGGTTCACTGATACCAACCACCCTGTTCAACCGATCGGCCTGGCTCAATGCGGGCGGGATCTGCACATCCAAATTTCAGGAGTTAAGCCATGAACGCATACCTCACTTACGACCGCATCGAAGATCGGCGCTGGGTTGAGCAGCAGCTCGACGACGAGAAAGAGAAGTGGATCGACGACCGGGCACAGCAAATCATCGACATGATGCCAAAAGAGCCGTCCGGCCTCTTCCGCTTCTCGGTCCCGATTGACTCCAGCCCATACGAAGGACTTCGCAGCGATAAAGCTGGCGAAGCCTACAACGATTTCATTTCGGCAGTTGCTTACGCCCAGGCGGAATACGACTGGGAACACCGTACCGGCTGCCCGTTTTAAGGAAAGAGCTAATGGCCCGCAGAAATTTACTCCACAAATCGAAATTAGCCGACTTTAAGGAGTGGCTCTCGATGAACGGAATTCAGTGGAGAGATGGGAAAGGTAGTTACCAGGTGATCCAGGTGAATACGGGATGCGGCTGGACACCGATTTATGACAGCAGCAAAGAGCGACGCGAGCATTTCACCATTCAGGATGCTCTCAGGCCTTTGGTAAACAGATTCATCAGAGAGGCTGCAAAATGACAGATTCAAAAACACATTACCGCAAGGCATTTGACTCCCCTTACCTAAGCAGCGCCGACATCGTTGAGCCAACGGTGCTGACGATCGCCCGGGCAACGTTAGAAAACGACAAAACAAAAAAATCCAAAGACGTTTTTAACACCGCTTATTTTGAAGAGCGCGAGCTGCGCCCTGGCGAAAAGCTTAAGCCGATGATTTTGAATGCAACCAATAGCAAGATGCTGAAAAGCATCACCGGATCCCCCTTCCTTGAGGATTGGGTAGGCGTGAAGGTCACTGTTTACGTCGATAAAAATGTCCGGTTCGGAAAGGAATCGGTTGAAGGTCTCCGCTTAAGCCCGGCGCGCGTCACAAAACCGGTGCTTTCGCCGGAAAAAACGCAGGCATGGAATAACGCCAAAGCTGCCTTCAAGCGAGACGGCAACCTTGATGCAGTGCTGGCGAGAATGGATATTTCTCCAGAGCATCGGCGCCAGCTTGAGCAGGAGTGTTCATCATGATCTGGCACGACGTCGAGCAAAATGGTGAAGAGTGGGATGCTCTTCGCCTGGGTAAGGCAACCGCGTCCAACTTCGGCCTGATTATGGCTAACGATGGAAAGGCTTTTGGCGAACCAGCCAAGCGTTACGCACTTCAGTTGGCTCTGGAGCAGATTAAGGGGTGCAAGTCTGAGTATGGCTTCTCAAACGACCACATGGAGCGCGGGCACGAACAGGAGCCAATTGCACGCATGCTGTACGAAGAGATGAACTTCGTCGATGTGGATAACGGCGGTTTCTTTGATCACGAAACGTATGGTGACAGCCCCGACGGCCTCGTTGGCCAGAGCGGGCTCGTTGAGATTAAGTCGGTCATTGCCGCCACTCACTACTCCACCCTCACCCGCGGCTCCTTCGATCCGGCATACAGATGGCAACTGGTCGGTCACCTCGATTGCTCCGGCAGGGATTGGGTTGACTTCATCAGCTTCTGCTCAGACTTCCCGGACGGTAAGCAGCTCATCGTTTATCGCCTTACAGCTGCTGAATGTGAAACAGAAATAGCCCGGCTACGCGCACGCAGAAATGATTTCCTCGAACTTGTTGCGGACACTAAACGCCGCATACTGGAGCTCGAATGAAACGCACCCCATTCTACCGCAGGCCCGGGCGAACCGGGCAATTCTCCGGCCTCCGTGAGCGCGTGATCTGGATGATTCAGACGCGCGGTCGCCCGGTCACCGGCAGCGAAATCGCAGAGAAGTTCGGCGTAACGCTCATCGAGTTCAACCGGGTAGCCAACGGCATTACCCGCGGCTCCGGACAGATAGCTCAGATCGTTGAGTCGGAAAAATGGGTCAACGAGGACGGCATCTGCGACCGGACATTCGACCTGGTTACGAAGCCAAAGGTCGTAACACCACAGGGCAAATCGCGGCTGTTCACCCGGCGCGCCATAGAGCAATCACAGGAAGGCAGACGGCAGGAATGCATTGAACGTGCCGCCCGCCGTAGCCGCCTGATTGCTCAGGGCCTCTACATCGACGAAATGGAGTCAGTGCTATGAAAGCGTGGTCACTCGAAGAGCTTGCGCTGCTGTGGCGGCACTCAAACGCTGAAGTCGCGGATATAACCGGCCGCAGCATTGAAGAGGTCGGAGATAAGCGGCTGCAAACCAATATTGAGCGTAATGGCTGGGATGTTAACGATCCGGAGCGGGAGGATGCATGAGCAAAGTAGGCGATTATTTCTTCGAGTTTCCGGCGTCGCGCGGCATGCAGGGTGGCACGGCGACTTACATGATAACGGCACCGGCCCGCGCTCTGACGCGCATACTTGCCTCCGACAATCACGGCAGCACGCTCGAGCGTTCTCAACGCGAAATTAACCAGGCGCGAGTGAAGAAGTTTTACCAGTACCTCGTCAATGCATACCAAAACAAAGAGCCCTTCATCATCCCGCCGCTGGTCGGCAACTGCGACGCGGATATTGAGTTTGAAGAGTTCGGCAATACGAATGTGGGCGTCGCACGCTTCCCTATGGATGCGGTGATCAAACTTTTCGACGGCCAGCACCGCGCTGCCGGATTAGCTGAGTTCTGCCGGACTTACGGAGAGCCAATCAGCATCCCGCTGATGCTGACCCATAATCTCCCGCTGAAGGCACGCCAGCAGTTCTTCTCCGATATCAATAACAACGTCTCGAAACCTTCAGCTGCGATCAACATGGCCTATGACAGGCGTAATGAAGTTGCACAGGAAATGGTGACGTTCCTGTCTCAGCACGACACCTTCGCAGAGGTGACAGACTTCGAGCACAACGTCGTTCCGGCGAAAAGTAAGCTGTGGGTGAGCTTCAAAGCGCTGAGCGACGCGACGGCCAAGTTTGCCAACGCGGGCAGTAAGCCGCTGGAAATGGGCGACATCGAATCCATCTGGGAGGCCTGGCTGTCACTTACGCAGATCGAGGCGATTCGCCACGGCACCAGCCAGGCAGACTA
The DNA here is from genome assembly GCF_014982155.1 of Enterobacter cloacae complex sp. P16RS2. NCBI lineage: Bacteria > Pseudomonadati > Pseudomonadota > Gammaproteobacteria > Enterobacterales > Enterobacteriaceae > Enterobacter > Enterobacter cloacae complex sp. P16RS2. Next base: position 37,182 of record NZ_JADCKW010000004.1, read on the forward strand.
TAAGCGCGACTACATTCAGTTCCACGCGGTGATGATCAATGCCTTCGGCTACGCCGTTCAGCGGCTGATGGCTGACCACTCAATCGTCGATATCGTCCAGATGATTGACGAACTGGCGAGCAATGCAGGTTCCACTGAGATGGAAGACTTCTTCCTGATTTCGCGATGGAGCGGTATCTGCGTGAATGCCGAAAAAGACCGGCCAACGATCATTGCCTCCGTTCCGGCGCAGAAATCGGCTGCTGAGCAGCTCGTCAAAGTTATCCTGGCGAAAAGCCTTGAGGTGTAGTTATGACAATGCAGATGCACTCAATGCCCTGGCCTGATTCACAGGCCATTTTTTTGTCCAAAACCTACCTTTACATGAACATGGATGAACTGTGCGCAACGTTACAGCGCACCAAAGCATCTATCCAGATGAAGGCCAGCAGCATGGGTCTTTACCGCTGCGGGAAATTAACCATCGACGATCTGCAGCTGATTGAAGCCCTGCTTGATGCTGGACTTGAGCATGCGGTTATCGCCAGAAAGTTCGAACTCTCAGAGCCTCAGCTAATGAAGGTTCTGGAATCGGGAGCCTTTCATTGCGATATCTGCGCCACGTTCTCCGCGTCTATGCGTTCCTCTTACTGGAAATTCGACGAAGAACCGCAAAGGACTTATAGCTGCTGTCCGGCGTGTTGCCGCGCGATGGTTGAAAGCTTTAACGCAGGACACGACGGGCCGTTGCTGGCACGCAGACGGGAGGCGGCATGACTGATTACACCGGCAGCAACACGCCAGCGGATCAGCGCGACCTATGGCGCACTCCACCAGCGCTGTTCGCTTCCCTTGATGCTGAGTTCTGCTTCCAGCTGGATGCCGCAGCAGCGCCGTATAACGCGCTGTGCAGGAAGTTCATCACCGCCGAGCAGAACACACTGGAAACGCAGTGGGCTGAATACCTGAGCATTCCCGGCTACGTCTGGCTGAACCCGCCATACAGCGATATCACACCGTTCGTTAAGAAGGCTGCCGCCGAGAGCGTCAATCAGATCGGCACGGTCATGCTTGCCCCAGCTGACACTTCGGTTGGCTGGTTTAAGGAGGCTATCCAGACCGCCAGCGAGGTTCGCTTCATCACAGCCGGGCGGCTGGCATTTATCAACCCGGTCACCGGTAAGCCGGTAAGCGGCAACAACAAAGGGTCGATGCTCATAATCTGGCGACCGTACCCGCGTACACACTGCCACTTCGCAACTGTGGACCGGGACGAACTGATGGCTTTCGGGGCGAAACTTCTCGCCCGCCGGGAGGCCGCATGACGTCAGAAACAGACAACGCCATCCGCTCCGCCTGCCGCCGCTGCACCGAAGAAATCCAGCAGGCCATGCGCAGGAAGCCAAAGCCTAATTGGAACGATACGGTGCCTCCAATCATCAACAAGCATCACAAGAAAATTGAAGCTCTGGGGGTTAGCTCCTGGAGTTCGTCGTATACACAGGGCGGCTTAATCGCCGCTTCGGAGTTGAATCGTGAAGGTTAAGACTGAAGATTTAGTAGGCATCCAGCTTGATTATGCAACAGCGCTAGCAACCGGTCAGAAGGTGGATTTTGAAGCTGATACCGGGTGTCTTTGGTTTGAAGAGCGCGATGTGTGGTTCACCTGGAGCCCTTCAACGGAATGGGCGCAATGCGGCCCTATGATGGAGAACTTATCCATCAGCTGCTATCAGTCAGCAGACCCAGCTACTGGCAAGCTGCATCACTGGGTTGGGGTTTATGAACTGGTTTCGCCTGGCCGACGCCGGGGCCTGGTTGCTGACAATCCTCGCACAGCCATTTGCCGCGCAGTTGTATTTGCAAAGATCGGTCATGAGGTGGACATACCGGACGAGTTAGCCGAAAAGGAGCCAGCATGAAGGAACTGATAACCAGGTCGCTCGGGCGGCCTTTTTTATTGCTCGCGTTCACATTCAACCGAATTAACCGACTGTTCGCGGAGTGATAAATGGAAAAAACAAGATTTACGCGCGGGCCTTGGATAGCCCTGCCTGAAGAAGTAGATAAGAACTACATCCGCATCCGCGGCACCAATATTGGTGGACGCTACAAAATTGCCAACGTCATAACGCCTGTTTACGAAAATGTGCATGACCGAGAGGCAGTGGAAACAAGAGCCAATGCCAGACTTATCGCTTCGGCACCTGACCTTTTAGAAGCTCTGCAATGCCCGTTCAACAACTATAAGCAGCTCGCTGATTCAGGCGATGCCGGTAACTGGCGGCTCGAAGATGAGCCTGCCGGAAAGAAGGCGCTGCATGCCATCAACAAAGCCCTCGGTAAGGAGTGACCATGGCCGATATCATCGACACAGCAGCAGAGATTGAAGAGCTTCAGCGTAACGCTGCCCTTTCCGCTCACCGACTCAACCGCAACGCCGTATCAGCTGAGCATTGTGAAGAATGCGACGAACCAATTCCCGAGCCGCGGCGCGCTGCCGTTCCCGGCTGCAAGACTTGCGCGGAGTGCCAATCCGTCATCGAGTTGAAGAATAAGCAGACGGGACTGTCATGAACAACCGACAAGCGCGTAGGCTGCTTGGTGCTCACATCAATAACACTTATCGAATCAGCAATAGACGCTGGTTGGTATGGGGTAGCAATTGGCCTTTTGTTTGGGAGCACGCAAAGCCATCACCGCGGCAGAAAAGGAAAGCCAAAGAGGTTGCAGCATACCGAAAGGAAATAAAGCGCAATCAGGAGTCAGCCCATGTTCAGGATAATCCAGCCTAACACCTGGTACGCCGATCCCCACGGCGCGCCCTGCAAAATCATACGCGCTACCCACGAAGTTATCCACTACATCCGCAACGGTCGCACCTGCATTGCCAGCATGGGCCGCTTTCAGCACGAATTCGAGCCGCTCACCAAAGCACAGGCCAAGCGGATCGCCGAAGAAATCGAAACAACAGAACACTTGAAGAAGCTGCGCGCCCAGCGTGCGGCATGAGGAGAGAACGTGAAACCTTACGAGTCGAAGAAATCACAGTTCACCAGAAACCTGATCCGGCGGCGCCACGCTGAATGGTCAGAAAAGACATTCGGCAATGTCGGCCCCATCGGACCTCTGAAGCACCTTTCCAAAGAGGCGCTGGAAGCTGCTGCCGCTCCTGGCGACCTCAGTGAGTGGGCTGATATGCAGTTCCTGCTATGGGACGCGCAGCGGCGCGCCGGCATCACCGATGAGCAGATCACCGCAGCGCTGGAAGAAAAGCTAAAGGTGAACATGGACCGCCAGTGGCCTGAACCGAAAGACGGCGAACCGCGCCTTCACATCAAACCATGACGCAACTCATAGCCAGTTATGAGCTGGCTATTGAGTGCGAAAGCACTGCCACGTAATCCCTTTTGCCCGGCCCTGAGCCGGGCTTCTTTTTACCTGATTTCGATTAATCAACACGTCAACGCGGCCTCGCTTATAATGCCTGGCGGCTAAGGAGTTCTCATGGCTAAGCTTCTCAACTTGCAGGAATGGGCTGCTGAGGTCTACACGACTCCACCCTCCCTTTCTACTCTGCGTCGATGGACGCGGGAGGGGCGCATTTATCCCGCGCCTGAGCTGCATGGAAAGGAATATAAAGTTCAGCCTGACGCTATCTACGTGGATCCGCGCAAGAAGAATCTGCGCGCTAAACCGAAACACACCAAACTGCCGTCCGGCGGCACCTTACTGGAGAGACTGACTCATGGCGAAAAGGCCAGTACGTTACGACGCTAACCTGCCCCGTAACCTGACCTATCGTAAAAGAGACAGACTATACAGTTGGCGCAATCCGGTGACCGGGCAGGAGATTTCTCTTGGACGGATTGATCGCAAGGACGCTGTTGCCCAGGCCATTGAGGCCAACAACTACATCGACCAGAATTACCTTCCCTCTTCTCTACTGGATCGCATAAAAGACGTGCCCACTTTCACAGTGGCTGCATGGCTTGAGCGTTACGAGGTAATTCTCGAGCGGCGCGAGCTGAAACCAAACACGATGAAGGTCAGGCGAAACCAGATCGCCACCATAAAGGAAGAGTTCGGCAAAATCCCCCTCTCATCCGTCACGACAAAGGACATCGCCTCATTTCTTGAAGGGTACATTCTCTGCGATAAAAAGAGCATGGCCTCCGGGCTGAGGTCTGTAATGATGGACATCTTCAGGGAAGCGATCGTTGAAGGTCACGTGGACAGAAACCCGGCCGAGCCGACGAGAACTCCGACGCCGAAAGTTAAACGAGAACGCTTGTTGCTCGAACAGTTCACTGTAATCCGCCAGGCCGCGTTAACTCATTCTGACTGGGCGCCTAACGCATGCGATCTGGCGCTGATCACCGGCCAGCGGCGGGAGGATATCTCACTGTTCAGGTTCAGTGACGTTAAAGACGGGAGGCTTTTCGTTACTCAGGAGAAAACAGGTCACAAACTGGCGCTCCCACTTGATTTGAGGCTGGACGTCGCCGGGCTTGTGTTGCAGGATGTCATTGAGCGATGCCGGGTAAATAACCCATCCGACTTTATGCTTTACTCGCCGGTTCGCCGTGGCGGGAGAAAGCCGGGGCCGCTAACTCCTGACGGGCTCACCCAGGCCTTCGCAGAGATACGGGATTCGACCGGGTTAAAATTCGGCCCTAACCCACCGCCTTTTCATGAGATCAGAAGCCTCGCGAGCAGGCTTTATGAAAAGGAGCGCGGAGAAGAATTTGCTCAGCGTTTACTCGGACACAAAAATTTAACAATGACCAAAAAATACCTGGACGCACGCGGTGCAGAGTATGTTATGGTTTAGACAGGATATGGAAAATTCGAGTAATTTTCGGGGGATTTCGTGTTAAGACAGAAAAAACCCTTGATAAACAAATAGATAAAAAGAGACCGAATACGATTCCTGTATTCGGTCCAGGGAAATGGCTCTTGGGAGAGAGCCGTGCGCTAAAAGTTGGCATTAATGCAGGCTAAGTCGCCTTGCCTTTTAAGAATAGATGACGACGCCAGGTTTTCCAGTCCACAGCAAAAGCGGTCGGAAAAAAAGCGTAAGAGCATCATAAAAAGTAAAAAACCGCAGTGCTTTCGCAAGCATCTGCGGTTTTTTATTGGAAACCCGAACGTTAGCAGAGCTTGTCGGCGCGCTCGATAAACGGTGCCAGACTCATTTTTTGTCCCGGGTGTGACGGGTCATCGATCTGAATAATGCTAATCGGCTGGCCGCTGCTCTTGCCGCTGGCTACCTGCTGCTCTGCGGTATCATTCAGTGGGTATTGCACCAGCGTGCTCGGGTTGATCGCATACAGCGCATGGCCTGGACGGCAGGTCAGCATCACCTCTTCGCGATTGAACGCCCATTTGTCCTTACCCACTTCAAAACGACTCACGGTGATAACCTGCGGTGCGGCAAGCGCGCTCCCCGTACAGGCCAGCAATAAGAGAGAAAGTACTGTCTTTTTCATATGATATTTAACCTTGTCAGAAGGGTTCCCAGGTGGCGAACAGACTGACCGTTGCCAGCACCAGCGCTCCCAGCACCACTTCTGCCTGTGTCATCCTGATAAAAATCTGTTGTGCTCGCCCGCTCTCCGGACGAAACCGTGGCACCAGAAAATACCGATTTGCCAGCGCAATTACCACCATCAACGCCACCAGCGCACATTTGAACAACAAAAACTGCACGTAGCCAGCCTGCCAGGGAATATTGAGGCCCAATATCATAAGTGCATTTATCACCCCGGAGAGCAGGACGCCCGCAACGGCATAATGCCCCACGCGCGAGAAGCGCATCATGGTAAAGATGGCGGCATTCTGCCAGCGCCCTTTCGCCAGTCGCATGCAGAACAGCAGGGGCAGTAATCCGCCAAGCCAGGTGGCGGCACAGATCAGGTGAAAAGCATAATTAAGACGCTGTAGCGCCCCCATCGGACCGTCGTTCATCGCCGCGTGCCCTACCCCAGCCAGCAGGATAAGCTGGCCCATTGCGAGCAGCAGCAGACGCGAACCTTTCAGCGGCGCGAGCCATGCGGCGCTGACCGTTATCGCCGCGAGGATCATTTGCCACAGCCAGACGCCGCCAAACCGGGTTCCCATCACGCTGAACCAGACCTGTGGCGCAAACACATCTCCCCGGCCGTTGCCCATCAATCCGCCCTGCAGCAAAAACATCAGGACCGCAGCCGCCAGGCTCACTAAGGCCGCCACTTTCTGTTGCGACTGAAAACGCCGGGACAGCAGACGGTGAAGGGAGGATGGCGCAAACCAGACGCTGTAAAGCGCATTGCCAAACACCAGCATCAGCGCCCCGAAATGGATAAAGCGTAATCCGACATAACACAGCGCCAGCATGCTATTTCACGCTAAAGTGATAGCTGCCTTTGGTTTTATGGCCGTCAACGGAGACCACGTGCCAGTCCACCTGGTAAGTTCCTGCTGCCAGCGTTTGTTCCAGCGGCACGGTAAGCTGAGCTTTGTTCTTTTCGTCGCGCGTAGCGGTTCCCGTTTTGATGACCTGCTTTTGCGCATCCGTTACCACCACACCGCTAAAACCAGGTTCGATACCTTCCGAAAAATTCAGCGTAAGTGCCTGCGGTGCGGTCACCACGCTGTCTGCTGCCGGGACCTGCTGGTTAAGATGCGCATGTGCAAGCACGGAGGGCGTCATCATTGTCGAGGCCACAAAAACCAGTGCGCATACTGCGCGGGAAGCGGAGAAACCCATCCAATCATTCCTTTTTGTTATGTCTGTATGCTAAAGAATAACGCTGTATAATAAACGAGTCGAGGATCATCCTGCCTCCGCTTGTCATCATCGTGCAATCGCGGTAACGTTGCCGCCGCATAAAAAGGAGAAGGTAATGAAGATCAATCTGGCCGCCCTTCCGCAGGACGAGATGGATAAAGTGAATGTCGATCTCGCTGCCGCTGGCGTCGCGTTCAAAGAGCGTTACAACATGCCCATCGTGGCTGAAGTAGTGGAACGGGAACAGCCCGCCCATCTGCGCGACTGGTTCCGCGAAAGACTCATCGCCCACCGTCTTGCTTCGGTCAATCTCTCCCGTTTACCGTACGAGCCTAAAGTTAAATAAGCTTAACGAGTCGTTACACTTCCTTACGCGGAATCTGGCAGGATAAGAAAACCCTGATAAATTTGGGTCTATTCTTAAATCTCTGCGACTCAGTGTATAAGGAAGTCACGATGTCACATTGGAATATAGCGGCAGCCCAGTATGGCGGGCTGCATCAGACCGTAGATGACCATGTTACGCACCACCTGCGCTTCATCGCCGAAGCAGCACGGCAGCGGTGCGATCTGCTGGTTTTCCCTGAGCTCTCATTAACGGGCTCTGGCGCGCCGACGTTACCTCCCCCGCCCGATGACGCGCAGCTTGAGCCGCTGCTCAACGCGGCACATCTACACCAGATTACCGTTATTGCCGGGCTCCCCCTGGAACAGAATGGCCAGCGCCAGAAAGGCCTTGTGCTGTTTTCGCCCGCTCGCCATCGCATTTTGCGCTATCCGCAAGGGCGCGGTGCCAGCCTGGTGCCGGGGGATAAACACCTTAGCATCCTTGATACACATCCCGATTCGCCCAATCTCGATCCCCGGGCAACGCTTGTTACCAGCTGCCAGTCGGTGGGGGATAATCGCTGGCGGCAGTCCATCAGTAACCTGCAGCGCTTCGCGCATAAATATGCCATTGCGGTGCTGATGGCGAACGCCTGCGGCGGCAGCGCGCTGTGGGATGAAAAAGGCCAGCTGGTCGTGCGCGCGGATAAGGGCGAGCTTCTGGTGACCGGCACGCTCGGCGGAGAGGGTTGGCAAGGCGATATCATTCCTTTAGGCTAGGCGTTTTAAGCTCAGGAGTTTTCAATGCTGCGCGTCATCGATACCGAAACTTGCGATCTTCAGGGCGGAATAGTGGAAGTGGCCTCTGTCGACGTGGTTGATGGTAAAATCGTCAACCCCATGAGCCATCTGGTGCGTCCCGATCGCCCCATCAGCCCTCAGGCAATGGCTATCCATCGCATTACCGAATCGATGGTGGCGGATAAGCCGTGGATCGAAGAGATCATACCTCACTACTACGGTAGCCCATGGTACGTCGCGCATAACGCCAGCTTTGACCGCCGGGTGTTGCCTGAAATGCCGGGGGAATGGATTTGCACCATGAAGCTGGCGCGTCGTCTGTGGCCGGGGATTAAATACAGCAATATGGCGCTGTACAAGTCCCGCAAGCTCAGCGTTCGTACCCCAGAGGGGCTTCACCATCACCGCGCCCTGTATGACTGCTATATCACCGCCGCGCTGCTGATTGATATTATGAATATCTCTGGCTGGACGCCGGATGACATGGCGACGATCACCGGACGTCCCGCGCTGCTGACCACGTTTACCTTTGGTAAATATCGCGGGAAGCCGGTGTCCGAGGTGGCGGATAAAGACCCGGGCTATTTGCGCTGGCTGTATAACAACCTCGACAGAATGAGCCCGGAACTGCGCTTAACGCTAAAACATTATCTTGGCGACGCTTAACGCTCTGCACGGCCTGGCAAAGTTTCCTGCGCCAGGCCTATTAAAAAAGCATATTCCAGGGCAACGCCTTCGTACGATTTAAATCGCCCCGATTTCCCTCCGTGTCCGGAATCCATATCGGTACACAGCAGCAGCAGATTGTTATCGGTTTTCAGCTCACGCAGTTTTGCCACCCATTTTGCCGGCTCCCAGTATTGCACCTGAGAATCATGCAAACCGGTGGTGACCAGCATATGCGGGTAGGCTTTCGCCTCAACGTTATCGTACGGGCTGTACTCTTTCATATAGCGGTAGTACATCTCATCCTGCGGATTTCCCCACTCCTCAAACTCCCCGGTGGTAAGAGGAATGGATTCATCGAGCATGGTCGTGACCACATCGACAAACGGTACCTGCGCGACAATCCCCTTAAAACGGTCGGGACGCTGGTTGATCGCCGCCCCCATCAGCATGCCGCCCGCGCTGCCCCCCATCCCAAAGCAGAGCTGCGGATCGCCGTATCCCTGCTCAATCAGCGCATCGCAGACGTCGAGGTAGTCATTGAAGGTATTTTTCTTTTTCAGAAATTTCCCCTCTTCATACCAGTTCTGGCCCAGCTCACCGCCGCCGCGAATATGGGCGATGGCGAAAACAAAACCGCGATCGAGCAGGCTTAACCGGCTGCTGCTGAAATCGGCGTCCATGCTTGAGCCATACGAGCCGTAGCCGTACACCAGGATCGGGTTTTTGCCTTTCTGGAAATGAGCACGATGGTAAACAAGAGAGACCGGCACCTCCACGCCATCACGGGCGGTGACCCACAGGTGCTCGCTGCGGTAGTTTTCGGACTCAAACCCTTTTACCTCGGTCTGTTTAATCACCTGGCGCTGCCCGGTATCCATATCCAGCTCAAACAGGGTGTCCGGCGTGGTCATGGAGGAGTAGCCGTAGCGCAACCGCGACGATTCGGGTTCAGGGTTGAATCCAATCCACGTCACGTAGGCCGGATCATCGAACGCAATCCCCACCACTTCCCGGGTTTTACGGTTGATTTGCCGGATACTGGTCAGCCCGCGCTGACGCTCTTCCACCACCAGCCAGTCGGTAAACAGGGTGAACCCTTCCAGCATCACCTGATCCCGCGCGGGGATAAGCACCTCCCACTTGCGCTCATCGCGCACTTTGGTTTTATAGAGACCAAAGTTTTTGCCCTCGCGATTGGAGCGCAAATAAAAGCTGTGCTGGAAGTGATCCAGGCTGTACTCGTGATCCTTACGGCGCGGCAGGAAACAGAGCGGCTGGGCGTCCGGCAGTTCGGCATCCAGCAGCAGAACTTCCGACGTCGTCGCGCTGGCAAGGAAGATAATCACATAGTGGCGTGAGGAGGTTTTATGCAGGCTGACATAGAACGTTTCGTCTTTCTCTTCATAAACCAGCTCATCGTCAGCGGAGTCTGTTCCCACGGTATGTCGCCACACCTGGTAAGGCAGCAGCGTCGACGCGTGCTTTTTGACGTAGTAGACCGTCTCGGAATCATTCGCCCAGACAAAATCCGGGGAGACGTTTTCCAGCATTTCCGGATACCAGTTGCCGGTCTCCAGATTGCGAAACCGCAGGCCGTACTGGCGGCGGGAGAGATAATCCTCCGCCAGCGCCATCACCGCGTTGTCAGGGGAAATGGACATGCCGCCCAGGGTATAAAACTCGCTGTGGGCGGCGCGCTGGTTGGCATCGAGCAGAATATCCCACTCATCCCATTCGGCGCTTAACACCGACTGACGCTGGTAGATGGGATACTCATTGCCGGGCTCGTAAATATGGCGATAGCGATAGCCGTTTTTGGTCCAGGGCGCGGAGATATCGCGCTGGGGAATACGCTGCACCATTTCATTCAGGAGCTGGTCCTGAAGCGTCTGCTGGCTGGACATGACCTTACGGCCATAGTCGTTTTCCTCGTGCAGGTAGTCGAGTACCTCTGGCCGGGAGCGAGAATCGTCCCGCAGCCAGTAATAGTTGTCTATACGCGTATCGCCATGCGTGGTGATCGCATAAGGAGTACGTCGGGCTTTCGGTGGCATGTCATCATTCTTTTAAGTTTTACACCCTATAAGGTTGGCAAAACCCACGCATGATGCAAGCGAAACAGCGTCGCGACGGCGACGGCTATCCCTGTAACGCCTGTTTTTGCTCCCGGATATCCCGCTCAATACCCTCGCGCACGTCCTGAGGGATCTTTAACGCATCGCCCAGAGCGTTAAGGTAGCTGCGCTCCATAAAGTGATCGATATCGATGGCGGCGCAGCTGAGGAAATAGAGCTCCAGCGCCTCTTCCTCATTTTTCACACTTTGCGCAAGACGCTGCGGCTCGAGCGGCTGTTCTATCGCCTGCGCCACCAGCACTCTTCCCTTCTCTTCAACACCGGCCTCGCGCAGCTGCTGCTCGATCGCCGATCGTTCTTTATCGTCAATATGCCCGTCGCTTTTCGCGGCAAAAACCAGCGCAAGAATGAGCCGTTCGGTACGCAGATCCAGCGGCGAGGTGTGCTCGCCGTAATGCGGTTCATCGCTGTGCGCGGTCCGTACCCTGTCCTTGTATTTATTCCACAGCACGGTGCCCGCGATGGCGCCGCCGCCGGCCAGCAGCGCGCCTGTACCATACTTTGCCAGCAGCTTGCGTGAGGATTTATTCGCGACCAGCAGGCCTGCCAGCCCGCCGAGCGCCCCGGGTACCAGCAGTTTGCTGAAGTCCCGTTCGCCAGACGATGTTTTCTGCCCTAACAGGGATTGCAATTGATTTAACCAGCCAGACATGGTTTCCCTCACTTAACGGTGAACATGTTCCACAGCGTAAGCGAGCGGGCGTCAGGAAATGTCTGGTCGGGCTAAAGAAGCGCAAATTTCTGCCCTCGCGTTTATCCCTGCGCAAGACAGACGCAAACGTTTTCGTTTATACTGCGCGCAACTTTTTCAGGGGGATTGTTATGATTCGTTTAGGAACTGCGCTGCGACCTGCGGCGACGCGAGTGATGCTGTTGGGATCGGGCGAGCTGGGAAAAGAGGTCGCCATTGAGTGCCAGCGTTTAGGTGTGGAAGTCATTGCCGTAGACCGTTACGCCGACGCACCCGCCATGCACGTCGCCCATCGTTCTTATGTGATTAACATGCTGGATGGCGATGCCCTTCGCGAGCTGATTGCGCGCGAAAAACCCGATTTTGTCGTGCCGGAAATTGAGGCCATCGCCACTGATACGCTGATCGCCCTGGAGCAGGAAGGCCAGCGCGTGGTGCCCTGTGCGAAAGCCGCAAAGCTGACCATGAACCGCGAAGGCATTCGTCGCCTGGCGGCGGAAGAGCTGGGATTGCCCACCTCGAGCTACCGTTTTGCTGGCGATAAGGCCGCGTTCCTGCAGGCCGTTGAGGAGATTGGCTACCCGTGCATCGTTAAGCCGGTGATGAGCTCCTCCGGAAAAGGGCAGAGCTTTATTCGCGACAGCGGTGCCCTGGATAACGCGTGGGATTACGCCCAGCAGGGCGGCCGTGCCGGGGCCGGTCGCGTAATAGTCGAAGGCGTCGTGAAGTTTGATTTCGAAATCACCCTGCTGACCGTCAGCGCCGTTGACGGCGTCCATTTCTGCGACCCGATTGGCCACCGTCAGGAGGATGGCGATTACCGCGAATCCTGGCAGCCGCAGCAGATGAGCCCCCTGGCGCTGGAGCGTGCTCAGGAGATCGCCCGTAAAACCGTCCTGGCGCTGGGCGGCTATGGCCTGTTCGGCGTGGAGCTGTTTGTGTGCGGTGATGAGGTGATTTTCAGCGAAGTCTCCCCTCGCCCGCATGACACCGGCATGGTCACGCTGATTTCGCAGGATCTCTCCGAGTTCGCCCTGCACGTGCGCGCCTTCCTCGGCCTGCCCGTCGGCGGTATTCGTCAGTATGGCCCTGCCGCCTCGGCGGTGATCCTGCCGCAGCTAACCAGCCAGAACGTCACTTTTGATAACGTCGACGGGGCGGTGGGTGCAGGATTGCAGGTACGTCTGTTCGGCAAGCCGGAGATCGACGGAACCCGCCGTCTTGGCGTGGCATTAGCCACCGGGGATAACGTTGACGACGCCGTGGCGAGAGCGAAAGCGGCCGCTGCGAACGTCAAGGTAGAGGGATAAAAAAACGGGCCAAAAGGCCCGTTTTTCATGCGGCGAGTGGCTTACTGCTTCGCGCCTTCAACCGCTTCGCGAGCCAGTTTGGTAATGCGATCCCAGTCGCCCGCTTCCAGCGCATCCGCCGGAACCAGCCATGAACCGCCGATGCAAAGCACGCTTTTCAGCGCCAGGTAGTCACGGTAGTTGGCAGGAGAGATACCGCCCGTCGGGCAGAAGCGTACCTGAGAGAAGGGACCCGCAATCGCCTGCAGCGCTTTGGTGCCGCCGTTCGCTTCAGCCGGGAAGAATTTGAACTCTTTCAGACCGTAGTCCATGCCCAGCATCAGTTCAGAGACGGTGCTGATGCCAGGGATCAGCGGAATGGTACCTTCAGTGGCGGCTTTCAGCAGCGGCTCGGTCAGGCCAGGGCTGATGGCGAACTGCGCGCCCACTTCGGTCACTTCCGCCAGCTGCTGCGCGTTGAGAACGGTACCCGCACCGATGATGGCGTCCGGCACTTCTTTGGCGATAGCGCGGATAGCATCCATCGCACAGGCGGTGCGCAGGGTCACTTCCAGAACGCGAACGCCGCCCGCAACCAGCGCTTTCGCCATCGGTACAGCGTGCTCCAGCTTGTTTACCACGATAACCGGCACGACAGGGCCAGTGGTCAGGATTGCTTCTGCACTTGTTTTCCAGTTTTTCATCAGAGTTTTCTCTCGCCAGATCGTTAAAATCAAGTCGTCTTAAAACGTAATACAGGTTGCGCCCTGCTCCGCACCGGAGAGTTTCTCACGCAGCGCGCTGAACATTTCGCGTCCGGTCCCCACGCGCGATGCGCTCAGGTCAGGAATATGGGGCTGACGTGCCGCCAGCTCGGCGTCATCCACCAGCAGGGTTAACTCGCCCGTCTGGCCGTTCACGCGGATCATGTCACCGTCGCGCACTTTCGCCAGCAGACCGCCGTCGTAGGCTTCCGGCGTCACGTGGATGGCTGAAGGCACTTTACCGGATGCCCCGGAGAGGCGTCCATCGGTGACTAGCGCAATTTTGAAACGGCGGTCCAATAATACACCAAGTGGTGGCATAAGTTTATGTAATTCTGGCATCCCGTTAGCTTTAGGCCCCTGGTGACGCACCACCACCACGCAGTCTTTATCAAGCAGACCGGCGTCAAAGGCAGGTAATACGTCGTGCTGGCTTTCAAACACCACCGCCGGCGCTTCGATAACCTGGTTCTCTTCCGGTACGGCAGAGGTCTTCATTACCGCACGACCGAGGTTGCCGCTCAGCACTTTGGTGCCGCCATGAGGAGAGAACGGTTTGTCGATCGTAGCAATCACCTGCGCATCAAGGGACGCGCTCGCCCCTTCACGCCAGTCCAGCTCGCCGTTGTTCAGCCACGGCTCCTGGGTGTAGCGCTGAAGGCCAAAGCCCGCCACGGTATTTACGTCTTCATGCAGCAGTCCGCCCTTCAGCAGCTCGCGCATCAGCAGCGGTACGCCGCCTGCAGCCTGGAAGTGGTTAATATCCGCCGGACCGTTCGGGTACAGGCGCGCCATCAGCGGCACTACAGAAGAGATCTCGGAGAAGTCATCCCAGTTAATCAGAATGCCCGCCGCACGCGCCATGGCCACCAGATGCATGGTGTGGTTGGTTGAGCCCCCGGTTGCCAGCAGCGCGACAATCCCGTTAACAATGACTTTTTCGTCAACCATTTTACCCATCGGCATCCATTCGTTGCCGTTGCCGGTCAGACGCGTGACTTGACGGGCCGCGGCCTCGGTCAGCGCCTTGCGCAGCGGTGCATCCGGCTGGATGAAGGACGAGCCCGGAAGCTGCATCCCCATAAACTCCACCACCATCTGGTTAGTGTTAGCCGTACCGTAGAACGTACAGGTCCCCGGCGCATGATAGGACGCAGCTTCCGCCTCCAGCAGCGCCTGACGGTCTGCTTTCCCTTCCGCGTACAGCTGGCGGATACGCACTTTTTCTTTGTTCGGCAGACCGCTCGCCATTGGGCCGGACGGGACGAAGATCGCAGGCAAATGCCCAAACGACAGCGCCGCCATCACCAGGCCCGGGACAATCTTGTCGCACACGCCGAGGTACAGCGCGCCATCAAACATATTGTGTGACAGGCCCACCGCGGCAGACATCGCAATCACTTCGCGGCTCAGCAGGGACAACTCCATACCGTCCTGCCCCTGCGTCACGCCGTCGCACATGGCAGGTACGCCGCCCGCCACCTGGCCCACCGCATTTACGCTATGCAGCGCGTTACGGATGATAGTGGGATAGACCTCATAGGGCTGGTGGGCGGAAAGCATATCGTTATAGGAGGTAATAATGGCGATATTGTTACGCAACATGCTTTTCAGCGACGCTTTATCATCAGGCTGGCAGGCGGCGAAGCCGTGCGCCAGGTTCCCGCAGGCCAGCTGAGATCGGTGGACGGTGCTGCTCTTTGCCTGTTCAATCCGGGCGAGGTAGGCCGAACGGGTCTCTTTCGAGCGCTCGATAATGCGCTGTGTTACGCGTAACAATGTCGGATTCATAAAAGCTCCTCTAAATTATCTGTCCGGCTCGGGAGTTTACAAAGTCGCTGGCAGTTGTTAACAACGCTGAAACGCTTGCTGTCCGGAGCTCAGGGGCAAAATCGCTTCCGGCAGTGTAATAAAAAAAGCTCCGCGGGTGAATCCACGCGGAGCTTAAAAGTTGAAAATTGTGCCACTAGCTGTGTTAGATCATGTTACCGGTAAAATAACACTTTCGAGCTAGAGGATTATCTTACTCAAACTCGTTCCAGGAGCGGCCATCGCGGGTGATCATCGCCACCGACGCGACAGGTCCCCATGTACCCGCCTGATACGGTTTTGGCGCATCCTGATCGGCAGCCCAGGCTTCGGTGATGGAGTCGACCCATTTCCACGCCTCTTCCACTTCGTCGCGACGCACGAACAGCGCCTGGATACCGCGCATGGTTTCCAGCAGCAGACGCTCGTAAGCATCGGCCAGGTGCGTCTGGTTGAAGGTTTCGGAGTAGCTCAGATCCAGCTTGGTGGTCTGCAGGTTGTGTTTATGATCCAGCCCCGGCACTTTGTTCAGGATCTGGATATCCACCCCTTCGTCCGGCTGCAGACGAATGGTCAGCTTGTTCTGCGGCAGTTCCTGCCAGGACTCTTTGAACAGGTTCAGTTCCGGGTTTTTGAAGTAAACAACCACTTCGGAACATTTGGCCGGCAGACGTTTACCGGTGCGCAGGTAGAACGGAACGCCCGCCCAGCGCCAGTCGTCGATATCCACGCGGATCGCCACGAACGTCTCGGTGTTGCTGGACTTGTTCGCGCCCTCTTCTTCCAGGTAGCCCGGCACTTTTTTGCCTTGCGCAAACCCGGCGGTGTACTGACCGCGGACGGTCTTCTCACGCACGTTGGAGCGGTCGATGCGGCGCAGTGACTTCAGCACTTTCACTTTTGCGTCACGGATGCTGTCAGCCGTCAGGTCAGACGGTGGAGACATGGCAATCATGCACAGAATTTGCAGCAGGTGGTTCTGGATCATGTCGCGCATCTGGCCGGCCTGGTCAAAGTAACCCCAGCGACCTTCAATCCCCACCTCTTCCGCCACGGTGATTTCCACGTGGTCGATAGTGCGGTTGTCCCAGTTATTCACAAACAGGGAGTTAGCGAAACGCAGCGCCAGCAGGTTCAGAACCGTCTCTTTACCGAGATAGTGGTCAATGCGGTAGACCTGGCACTCTTCAAAGAACTCGCCCACCTGGTCGTTGATTTCACGCGAGGTTGCCAGCGACGTACCCAGCGGCTTCTCCATCACGACGCGCGCCGGTTTGGCGTTCAGTTTGGCTTCGCCCAGACCTTTGCAGATGGCGCCGAAGGTGCTTGGCGGCATGGCGAAATAGTTAATGGTGACACGGTTTTTCTGATCCAGCATCGCGCCTAAGCGGGTAAACGCGCTGACGTCGTTGACGTCCAGGTTGCAGAAATCGAGGCGTCCACTCAGGGTATCCCACAAACTTTCATCAATTTTTTCTTTCATGAAAGTTTCGAGCGCCTCGCGGACGACTTTGGTATAAGCGTCCTTGTCCCAGTCGGCGCGCCCGACACCCAGGATACGGGTATCCGGATGAATTTGGCCCGCTTTCTCCAGTTGATACAGGGAAGGCAGCAATTTTCGGCGTGCAAGGTCGCCTTTCGCGCCGAAAATGACCAGGTCACATGCCTGGGCTGTTTGCGTTACCGCCATGTCATTCTCCTCAGTTGGATCACCTGGTACTTCTGCCAGGTATCGTTGTAATTTTATTACAATGCACTGTACTGCTTTTACGTCATTCCCGAAACCATTAGCGCTTATCGTCGCGTGCGATACCGCGATTTTTCACCATCTGGGTGATTACGACGGCGTAATGACGCAACAACCGCCGTTTCTTTGCGCAACAGGGTCACAGCAAAACCCGACACCGATCAAGTAATGAAAAAAAACAACAACATTATCTTGTCGATTGTTACCCTTAATGGAAGCCACAGGGGTAATATCGGCTAAATCGAATCACGATTTCATCAATTTATGAAATCGTTTACACCCATGAGCATCCTGTTAACATGAACATGCTGGAAAAAATCCAGTTTCAACTGGAACACCTTAGCAAATCCGAGCGAAAAGTGGCCGAGGTCATTCTCGCCTCTCCCGCTCAGGCGATTCATTCAAGCATCGCCGCTCTGGCACAGGAAGCGGGTGTTAGCGAACCCACGGTCAATCGCTTTTGCCGTAGCCTGGAAACGCGCGGCTTTCCTGATTTTAAACTGCATCTGGCACAAAGTCTGGCTAACGGCACCCCATATGTTAATCGTAATGTGGATGAAGACGACAGCGTTGATGCCTATACCGCGAAAATTTTTGAATCGGCCATGGCTTCGCTCGACCACGTGCGCCAGTCTCTGGACATGAGTTCCGTGAATCGCGCGGTGGATTTGCTCACCCAGGCCAAGCGGATTGCGTTCTTTGGTCTCGGGTCGTCGGCAGCCGTGGCGCATGACGCCATGAACAAATTTTTCCGCTTTAACGTCCCGGTTATTTATTCCGATGACATTGTGCTGCAACGCATGAGCTGTATGAATTGCAGTGAAGATGACGTCGTGGTACTGATTTCGCACACCGGCCGCACCAAGAGTCAGGTAGAGCTGGCACAGCTGGCCCGTGAAAACGATGCCATGGTGATTGCCCTCACCACGGCAGGCACGCCGCTGGCGCGTGAGGCGACGCTGGCGATCACCCTCGACGTGCCGGAAGACACCGACATTTATATGCCGATGGTTTCCCGACTGGCGCAGCTTACCGTGATTGACGTGCTGGCAACCGGTTTTACCTTGCGTCGGGGCGCAAAATTCCGGGATAACTTGAAGCGGGTCAAGGAAGCGCTGAAGGAATCGCGTTTTGATAAAGAATTGCTTATAAAGAGCGATGTTCCCTGATAGTTGATAACGAAGACGTAACCAATAATTACGATGTAACGATTTACGGCATTCGGTCCACTCTCTGCTGCCTTGCAGCAGATGAAGGCCGATTCAATGTTCACGCAACACCAAAGTTGTTTCAGTCAACGGAGTATTACATGTCCAGAAGGCTTCGCAGAACCAAGATCGTAACCACCTTAGGCCCGGCCACCGATCGCGATAATAATCTTGAGAAAATTATCGCTGCCGGCGCCAACGTGGTGCGTATGAACTTCTCTCACGGTACGCCAGAAGACCATAAGTTACGTGCCGATAAAGTGCGTGAAATCGCAGCCAAACTGGGCCGCCACGTTGCTATCCTCGGCGATTTGCAGGGTCCAAAAATCCGCGTATCGACCTTTAAAGAGGGTAAAGTTTTCCTCAATATCGGCGACAAATTCCTGCTGGATGCCAACCTGGGCAAAGGCGAAGGCGATAAAGAGAAAGTCGGTATCGACTATAAAGGCCTGCCGGCTGACGTTGTGCCAGGCGATATCCTGCTGCTCGACGACGGTCGCGTACAGCTTAAGGTGCTGGAAGTTCAGGGCATGAAAGTGTTCACCGAAGTCACCGTCGGCGGCCCGCTTTCCAACAATAAAGGCATCAACAAACTGGGCGGCGGCCTCTCTGCAGAAGCGCTTACCGATAAAGACAAAGCGGACATCGTGACGGCTGCGCTGATCGGCGTTGACTACCTGGCGGTCTCCTTCCCGCGCTGCGGCGAAGATCTGAACTATGCGCGTCGCCTGGCTCGTGATGCAGGCTGCGATGCTAAAATCGTCGCGAAAGTTGAACGCGCGGAAGCCGTTTGCGATCAGGATGCCATGGACGATGTGATCCTCGCGTCCGACGTGGTGATGGTTGCGCGTGGAGACCTGGGCGTGGAAATTGGCGACCCTGAGCTGGTAGGGATCCAGAAAGCGCTGATCCGTCGCGCACGTCAGCTGAACCGCGCGGTGATCACCGCCACTCAGATGATGGAATCGATGATCACCAACCCTATGCCAACCCGTGCAGAAGTTATGGACGTGGCTAACGCCGTGCTGGACGGTACCGATGCGGTGATGCTCTCTGCGGAAACCGCTGCAGGCCAGTATCCGGCAGAAACCGTGGCCGCCATGGCGCGCGTCTGCCTGGGCGCTGAAAAGATCCCAAGCATCAACGTTTCTAAACACCGTCTGGACGTGCAGTTCGACAACGTGGAAGAAGCGATAGCGATGTCTGCGATGTACGCGGCAAACCATCTGAAGGGCGTTACCGCGATCATCACCATGACCGAATCTGGCCGCACCGCGCTGATGACCTCTCGTATCAGCTCTGGTCTGCCGATCTTCGCCATGTCCCGTCATGAACGTACGCTGAACCTGACCGCGCTGTACCGCGGCGTGACGCCGGTTCACTTCGACAGCACCAATGACGGCGTAGCTGCGGCGCACGATGCCGTAAACCTGCTGCGCGACAAAGGCTATCTGGTGTCCGGTGATATCGTCATTGTGACCCAGGGCGACGTGATGAGCACCATCGGCTCAACCAACACCACGCGCGTTATGACCGTCGAGTAATAACGTCTGTGTTAAAAAGCCCTCTCCATCTGGAGAGGGCTTTTTTTATTTCCTCGGATAAAGCTCTTTGCGTTTATAGGGCTCTGTTTCACCCGGTTTCCGCGTTTTAAGCAGCTTCAGGATCCACGTGTACTGTTCGGCATGCGGCCCCACCAGGATTTCCACCTCTTCGTTCATTCGACGCGCGATCGTGTGGTCGTCAGCGGTCAGCAGATCATCCATCGGCGGACGAACCTCAATACTCAAGCGATGCGTTTTCCCGTCATAGACCGGGAACAGCGGGATCACTCGGGCACGACAGACTTTCATCAGGCGGCCAATCGCGGGGAGCGTCGCTTTATAGGTCGCAAAGAAATCGACAAACTCGCTGTGCTCGGGACCGTGGTCCTGATCCGGCAAATAATAGCCCCAGTACCCCTGACGCACCGACTGAATGAAGGGCTTAATGCCATCGTTACGCGCATGCAAACGTCCGCCAAAACGACGGCGCACCGTATTCCAGACAAAATCGTAGATTTTATTTCCCTGGTTATGGAACATCGCCGCCATTTTCTGGCCCTGAGACGCCATCAGCATCGCCGGAATATCAACACCCCAGCCGTGGGGGACAAGGAAAATGACTTTCTCGTCATTGCGGCGCATCTCCTCGATGATGTCCAGCCCTTTCCAGTCAACGCGATCGACGATTTTATCCGGCCCTTTCAGCGCCAGTTCAGCCATCATCGCCATTGCCTGCGGGGCGGTGGTATACATCTCATCAATGATTGCCTCGCGCTCGGCGTCGCTTTTCTCAGGAAAACAGTAGTAAAGGTTGATCTGCGCGCGGCGGCGGGCGCTCTTGCCTAAACGCCCGGCCAGACGGCCAATTTTACCGAGAACGGGATCGCGAACAGAGGCAGGCAGCATCGCCATCCCCGCAAAGGCGTAAACACCAAGCCAGGCACCCCAGTTGCGCGGATGTCGGAAGGATTTTTCAAACTCAGGAATATATTCAATGTTGTTTTTTTTGGTTTCCATGCTGGATCCAGGGTCTGATGACGCAAAAATTTTATTCAGATAGTGTAGCGAGGCAGTCGTCCACGCACAAAAGAAAAAGCCGGCGTCAGTGTGCGCCGGCTTTTTTAACAAAAACAGAGGGCTTAGTTTAAGCTCAGCTGCGGCATCACCTCTTTCACCTGCGCCAGATAATCAGTGCGATCTTTACCTGTCAGGCCTTCGGTGCGCGGCAGTTTCGCCGTCAGCGGGTTCACGGCCTGTTGGTTGATCCACACTTCATAGTGCAGGTGCGGGCCGGTAGAGCGCCCGGTATTGCCGGAGATCGCGATACGGTCACCACGCTTCACCTTCTGGCCCGGTTTGACCAGCAGCTTACGCAGGTGCATGTAGCGGGTCGTATAAGTGCGGCCATGACGTACCGCGACATAATATCCGGCGGCACCGCTACGCTTGGCCACCACCACTTCACCATCTCCAACCGCCAGTACCGGCGTGCCCTGCGGCATGGCAAAGTCAACGCCACGGTGCGGCGCAACGCGCCCGGTTACCGGGTTCAGACGACGCGGGTTAAAGTTAGAGGAGACGCGGAACTGTTTTGCCGTCGGGAAGCGCAGGAAGCCTTTTGCAAGGCCCGTACCGGTACGGTCATAGAACTTACCGTCTTCGGCACGAATCGCGTAGTAATCTTTGCCCTCGGAGCGCAGACGTACGCCCAGCAGCTGGCTTTGCTCGCGCTTGCCGTCCAGCATTTCGCGAGACATCAGGACGGAGAACTCATCGCCCTTCTTCAGCTTGCGGAAATCCATCTGCCACTGCATGGCTTTGATCACCGAGCTGATTTCAGCGCTGGTCAGGCCTGCATCGCGCGCGCTGGAGACAAAGCTCGCGCCCACGGTGCCTTTCAGAACGCTGTTAACCCAGTCACCCTTCTGCATTTCGCTGGTCATCTTGAAACCGTTTGCAGTGCGATCGTAGGTGCGGGTTTCGCGGCGGGACATTTCCCAGGTCAGACGCTGGAGATCGCCATCCGCCGTTAAAGTCCAGGAGAGCTGTTGTCCGATTTTCAGGTTGCGAAGATCTTTATCCGCAGCCGCCAGCTGGCTGATATTGCCCATGTCGATGCCGTACTGGTTAAGCACGCTGCTCAGCGTGTCTCCGGTAGAGACAACATATTCGTGGATACCCGCCTCGTTCTCGGTTTTATCGTCCAGCTCATCCTGCGGGATAGCTTCATCTTCCTGAGCCGCCTGGTCGATAGGCTCACTGGCTTCAGGCAGCAAAGAACGGATTTCGCTCTTTTCAAGCTCAATGGTTTTAATGATAGGGGCAGAACTCGGGTGGTAAACATAGGGCCGCCAGACGGCGACCGCTAAGGTGAGAACTGTAAGCGACCCCAGCATAACGCGGTGGGGTCGTGGCAGATTGTTAAATGCCAGGGCGACAGAGCGGGCTATCTGTTGCACGTATTCACTTCCTCGTTAATCTCCTTTCAGGCAGCTCGCATACTGGTTCGCCAGTTGGCTGAGGAACTGCGAATAGCTCGCTTTGCTCAACTGGATATTCGTACCTAGCGGGTCAAGGGTTCCCATGCGCACGGATGTTCCCCTGGCCACGGCTTCTACGACCGCTGGCCTGAACTGTGGCTCAGCAAAAACGCATGTCGCTTTTTGCTCAACCAACTGTGTTCTGATTTCATGTAAACGCTGCGCACCAGGCTGAATTTCAGGGTTGACGGTGAAGTGGCCCAGTGGGGTCAAACCGTAGTGTTTTTCGTAATAGCCGTAGGCGTCATGAAAAACGAAATACCCTTTACCTTTCAACGGTGCGAGCTCATTACCAACCTGCTTATCGGTTGCGGCTAATTGTGCCTCAAAATCCTTCAGGTTGGCGTCTAGTTTGGCTCGACTTTGCGGCATAAGTTCCACTAATTTGTCATGGATTGCAACCGCTGAAAGCCGCGCTATCTCTGGGGATAACCAAAGATGCATGTTGTACTCGCCGTGATGGTGATCTCCATCACCTTTTTCGCCGTCTGCGGCATGATGATCATGTTCGTCGCCGTCGTCATCCGCCCCTTTCATGAGCAACGGTTTCACCCCGGAGAGTTCGGCAATCGCGACCTGTTTTTCGCCAGCAACCTGTTTTGCTGACTTTTGCATAAACGCTTCCATTTCCGGACCAATCCAGACGACTAAGTCCGCGTTTTGTAAGCGTTTTACATCCGACGGGCGCAGGGAATAGTCATGCTCGGATGCACCATCAGGGAGCAGAACCTGGGTTTCCGTTACCCCGTCTGCAATGGCGGACGCGATGAAACCGAGTGGTTTAAGCGAAGCGACAACCGCAGCGTTAACATCTTGTGCGGTTGTACCCCAAAGGGCAGCGGATAATGCTGCGAAAAGAAGCGTATTTTTATGTAACATAATGCGACTAATCATCGTAGTGAATGCGTGGAATGTGATATTATAACATTCGTTGACTTCTTCAAGCTTAAAATGACATGACGACATTGGTTTCTCTTGAAAATATTTCGGTCTCATTCGGGCAGCGCCGCGTCCTCTCTGACGTGTCGCTCGATCTGAAGCCCGGCAAAATTCTGACGCTGCTCGGCCCCAATGGCGCAGGCAAATCCACCCTGGTGCGCGTGGTGCTGGGTCTGGTCGCCCCCGATGACGGCGTAATTAAGCGCGAGGAAAAATTGCGTATTGGCTATGTGCCGCAAAAACTTCACCTCGACGCCACGCTGCCGCTGACGGTCAGCCGTTTCCTGCGTCTGCGCCCCGGCACCCGTAAAGCCGATATTCTCCCGGCGCTGAAACGCGTGCAGGCGGGCCATCTTGTCGATGCGCCGCTGCAAAAACTGTCCGGCGGTGAAACTCAGCGTGTTTTACTTGCCCGCGCGCTGCTGAGCAGCCCGCAGCTGCTGGTACTGGATGAACCAACTCAGGGTGTGGATGTGAATGGTCAGGTTGCGCTTTATGATTTGATCGACCAGCTACGTCGGGAGCTTGATTGCGCCGTGCTGATGGTGTCTCACGACCTGCATCTGGTGATGGCAAAAACCGACGAAGTGCTGTGTCTCAACCACCATATCTGCTGTTCCGGTACGCCTGAAGTGGTGTCAATGCATCCGGAGTTTATCTCCATGTTCGGCCCCCGCGGCGCTGAACAGCTGGGTATTTACCGTCATCATCATAATCATCGCCATGATCTACAGGGACGAATCGTACTGCGTCGGGGAAATGGACACTCATGATTGAACTGTTACTGCCCGGCTGGCTGGCCGGGATTATGCTTGCCTGCGCCGCGGGTCCACTCGGCTCGTTTGTTGTCTGGCGCAGAATGTCCTATTTTGGCGATACCCTGGCGCACGCGTCTCTGCTGGGCGTTGCCTTTGGTCTGCTGCTGGATGTCAACCCCTTCTACGCGGTGATTGTGGTCACGCTGCTGCTGGCCGCCGGTCTGGTCTGGCTGGAAAAGCGCCCTCACCTCGCCATTGATACGCTGCTTGGCATTATGGCGCACAGTGCCCTGTCTCTGGGCCTGGTGGTGGTCAGCCTGATGTCGAACATCCGCGTGGATCTGATGGCCTACCTCTTCGGCGACCTGCTGGCCGTGACGCCGGAAGATCTCATCGCTATCGCCGTTGGCGTGGTGGTAGTGCTCGCTATTCTGCTCTGGCAGTGGCGGAATTTACTGGCCATGACCGTCAGTCCTGATCTGGCATTTGTCGACGGCGTGAAGCTGCAGCGCGTAAAACTGCTGCTGATGCTGGTGACGGCGTTAACGATTGGTGTCGCAATGAAGTTTGTCGGCGCGCTGATTATTACGTCGCTGCTGATCATCCCTGCCGCCACGGCGCGTCGCTTTGCCCGTACGCCGGAGCAGATGGCTGGCGTAGCCGTGATTATCGGAATGATTGCGGTAACGGGTGGGTTAACCTTCTCGGCGTTCTATGACACGCCTGCGGGGCCATCAGTGGTGCTGAGTGCGGCGGTGCTGTTTATCTTCAGTATGATGAAAAAGACCGCGAATTAACATGGCGGGCGCAGAAGCCCTCACCG
>NZ_JADCKW010000004.1:61986-70754 GCF_014982155.1 Enterobacter cloacae complex sp. P16RS2
GGGCCGGTGAGGGCTTCTGCCTCGGGGAGAGGGAACACAACATTACGGCATTGCCGGTGGCGTAATGCCGAAATGATTCCACGCCCGCACCGTTGCCATACGTCCACGCGGGGTACGCTGCAGGAAGCCCTGCTGGATCAGATACGGCTCCAGCACATCTTCAATCGTCTCACGCTCTTCCCCAATAGCCGCAGCCAGGTTATCCAGCCCGACCGGGCCGCCAAAGAACTTATCCAGCACCGCCAGCAGCAGTTTACGGTCCATATAGTCAAAGCCTTCGGCATCAACGTTCAGCATATCCAGCGCCTGAGCGGCGATCTCAGCGGAAATCGAGCCATCGTGCTTCACCTCGGCAAAGTCACGCACGCGGCGCAGCAGACGGTTGGCGATACGCGGCGTACCGCGGGAACGCTTCGCTACTTCAAACGCGCCCTCTTCGCTCATTTCGAGCCCCATATAGCGGGCGCTACGGCCAACGATGTGCTGGAGATCCGCCACCTGGTAAAACTCAAGACGCTGCACGATGCCGAAACGGTCGCGCAGCGGAGAGGTCAACGACCCGGCGCGGGTGGTGGCGCCAATCAGGGTAAACGGCGGCAGATCGATTTTGATGGAGCGCGCGGCCGGGCCTTCACCGATCATGATATCCAGCTGGTAATCTTCCATCGCCGGATAGAGCACTTCCTCCACCACCGGCGACAGGCGGTGGATCTCATCGATAAACAGCACGTCATGCGGTTCGAGGTTGGTCAGCATCGCCGCGAGATCGCCAGCCTTTTCTAGCACGGGGCCAGAGGTGGTGCGCAGGTTGACGCCCATCTCATTGGCGACGATATTCGCCAGCGTGGTTTTGCCTAAACCGGGAGGGCCAAAAATCAGCAGGTGATCGAGCGCATCGCCGCGCAGCTTTGCCGCCTGGATGAAAATCTCCATCTGGGAACGAACCTGCGGCTGGCCGATATATTCATCAAGCAGTTTTGGGCGGATCGCGCGGTCCACCACGTCATCTGCCTGAATAGTGCCTGCCGACACCAGGCGGTCTGCTTCAATCATCCTTTACCTCACAATGCAGCGCGCAGCGCTTCACGAATCAGGGTTTCACTGCTGGCGTCCGGTTTGGCAATTTTGCTCACCATACGGCTGGCCTCCTGAGGTTTATAGCCCAGCGCCACCAGCGCGGCAACCGCTTCCTGCTCGGCGTCATCATCCGTCGCAGGGCCGCCAGGTGAGGTCAGTACCAAATCGGCTGCCGGAGTGAACAGATCGCCATGCAGACCTTTAAAGCGGTCTTTCATTTCGACAATCAGGCGCTCGGCGGTTTTCTTACCAATGCCCGGAAGCTTAATCAGCGCCGCAGGATCTTCGCGCTCAACGGCATTCACAAACTGTGGTGCCGACATGCCGGACAAAATCGCCAGCGCCAGCTTCGGCCCAACGCCGTTGGTTTTAATCAGCTCGCGGAACAGGGTGCGTTCCTGCTTGTTATTGAAGCCGTACAGCAGCTGGGCATCTTCACGCACCACAAACTGGGTAAAGACAATCGCCTCTTTGCCCGCGTCCGGCAGCTCGTAGAAGCAGGTCATCGGCATATGGACTTCATAGCCCACTCCACCCACTTCCAGCAGCACTAACGGGGGTTGTTTTTCAATGATGATGCCTCTGAGTCTGCCTATCACGTGACGCTCCTGCGTTCTGGGAGAAATTAACTGCCGACATAATAAAAAAAGGCTGGATGTTTATCCAGCCTGATTTCTGATTATCGTAACCTGCCTCGCGCCAGATTGAGCCGCGACTCACTCATTTGCATAGCATTCTGGCTGACGTGACAGTGGGTAATTGCAATAGCCAGCGCATCGGCGGCGTCGGCCTGCGGGTTCGCGGGAAGCTTCAGCAAGGTACGCACCATATGCTGCACCTGGCTTTTCTCCGCGCTCCCAATGCCCACTACCGTCTGCTTGACCTGACGCGCAGCGTATTCGAATACCGGCAAATCTTGGTTCACGGCAGCGACGATGGCGACACCGCGCGCCTGACCGAGCTTTAGCGCTGAATCGGCGTTTTTCGCCATAAAGACCTGCTCGATGGCGAAATAGTCCGGCTGAAACTGGGTGATGATCTCCGACACGCCCGCATAAATGAGCTTCAGGCGCGAAGGAAGATCGTCCACTTTGGTGCGAATACAGCCGCTGCCCAGGTAGGTTAACTGGCGTCCCACCTGACGGATAACGCCATAACCGGTGACGCGTGAGCCTGGGTCAATCCCGAGAATAATCGACATCACGCGTCTCCCGTAAACGGTTTACAGGCTCTCATCAGAGAGTCGCTGCAACCTCATCAGAGATTTCACCGTTGTGGTACACTTCCTGCACGTCGTCGCAGTCTTCGAGCATGTCGATCAGACGCAGCAGTTTTGGTGCCGTTTCCGCATCCATGTCCGCTTTGGTAGACGGGATCATGGAGACTTCAGCGTTGTCCGCTTTCAGGCCAGCCGCTTCCAGCGCGTCGCGCACGGCACCCATCTCTTCCCACGCGGTATAAACGTCGATAGCGCCGTCATCGAAGGTCACTACGTCTTCCGCACCGGCTTCCAGCGCCGCTTCCATGATCGCATCTTCGTCGCCTTTCTCGAAGGAGATGACGCCTTTTTTGCTGAACAGGTAAGCCACGGAACCGTCGGTGCCCAGGTTGCCACCGGTTTTGGTGAACGCGTGGCGCACTTCCGCAACGGTACGGTTACGGTTGTCGGACAGACACTCAACCATCACCGCAGTACCGCCAGGGCCGTAACCTTCATAAATGATGGTTTCCATGTTCGCGTCTTCATCACCGCCCACGCCACGTGCGATAGCACGGTTCAGGGTGTCACGCGTCATGTTGTTAGACAGCGCTTTATCTACCGCCGCGCGCAGACGCGGGTTAGAAGCCGGGTCGCCGCCGCCCAGACGCGCTGCTGTCACCAGCTCGCGAATGATTTTGGTAAAGATCTTACCGCGCTTGGCATCCTGTGCCGCTTTGCGGTGTTTGGTGTTGGCCCACTTACTATGACCTGCCATAAAAAGTTCTCCAAAAATCGCGCCTTCTCAGGCTGCGTTAATTACAAATTCTTCAATCGCCTGCCGGTTGCTCCACGACTTGGTGAGTGCGGCGGCATCCGCCGCACTCACCCAGCGGTAGGTCAGGTGTTCGGTAAACACGATCTCCCGTTCATGGGGGAGCGCGAGACAGAACCACGACTCCGTATTGCGCTCGGTACCCGGCGCGTAGCGATGACGTAAATGGCTAAAAATTTCAAACTCCACCGTGCGCTGGCAGTCCTTCAGGGTCAGTTGCTCGCGGGCAACGTCAATGGTGACCTCTTCCTTTACTTCGCGCGCGGCGGCCTGCAACGCGGTTTCCCCCTCTTCCAGACTGCCGGTTACCGACTGCCAGAAATCAGGGTCATCGCGCCGCTGCAACATCAGCACCCGCTTCGTGTCTTCTGCATAAATGACCACCAGGACCGAAACGGGAAGCTTATATGTCATATCAGTTTTTCTCTTCCTTCTTCACCACATCAATGCCCAGTTCGGCCAGTGCGGCCGGGTTGGCAAAGCTTGGCGCTTCGGTCATCAGACACGCTGCGGCAGTGGTTTTCGGGAAGGCGATAACATCACGGATGTTATCGGTGCCGGTCAGCAGCATGGTCAGACGGTCAAGACCGAAGGCCAGACCCGCGTGCGGCGGCGTACCGTATTTCAGGGCGTCCAGCAGGAAGCCAAACTTCTCGCGCTGCTCCTGCTCGTTGATGCCGAGAATGCCGAACACGGTCTGCTGCATTTCGCCGCTGTGAATACGCACGGAACCACCGCCCACTTCGTAGCCGTTGATAACCATGTCATAAGCGTTCGCGACCGCATCTTCCGGTGCCGCTTTCAGCTCTGCCGCCGTCATGTCTTTTGGCGAGGTGAACGGGTGGTGCATTGCGGTCAGGCCGCCTTCACCGTCGTCTTCAAACATTGGGAAGTCGATAACCCACAGCGGCGCCCATTTGTTTTCATCGGTCAGGCTCAGGTCTTTGCCGAGCTTCAGACGCAGCGCGCCCATCGCATCCGCCACGACTTTCTTGTTGTCTGCGCCGAAGAAGATCATATCGCCGTCCTGCGCGCCGGTGCGCTCAAGGATCGCTTCCACGATGTCCGCGTTCAGGAATTTCGCTACCGGGCTGGTGATGCCTTCCAGACCTTTCGCACGCTCGGTCACTTTAATATAGGCCAGACCTTTCGCGCCGTAGATCTTGATAAAGTTGCCGTAGTCGTCGATTTGCTTGCGGCTCAGTGCCGCACCGCCCGGTACAAGCAGGGCCGCCACACGGCCTTTAGGATCGTTAGCCGGGCCAGCGAAGACGGCAAACTCAACGCCTTTCACCAGGTCTGCTACGTCCACCAGCTCCATCGGGTTACGCAGGTCTGGTTTGTCGGAGCCGTAACGACGCTCGGCTTCAGCGAAGGTCATGATAGGGAAATCGCCCAGCTCAACGCCTTTCACGTCGTTCCACAGGCTACGCACCAGAGCTTCCATCACTTCACGCACCTGCTCGGCGGTCATGAAGGAGGTTTCCACATCGATCTGGGTAAATTCTGGCTGGCGGTCAGCGCGCAGGTCTTCGTCGCGGAAACATTTAACGATCTGATAGTAGCGATCGAAGCCGGACATCATCAGCAGCTGTTTGAACAGCTGTGGAGACTGCGGCAGCGCGTAGAATTTGCCTTTATGAACGCGGGATGGAACCAGGTAATCGCGCGCCCCTTCCGGCGTCGCTTTGGTCAGCATCGGGGTTTCGATGTCGAGGAAACCATGGTCATCCATAAAGCGGCGCACCAGGCTGGTGATTTTCGCACGGGTTTTCAGGCGCTGAGCCATTTCCGGACGACGCAGATCCAGGTAGCGGTATTTCAGACGCGCTTCTTCAGTGTTGACGTGGTTGGAGTCCAGCGGCAGCGCTTCTGCACGGTTGATGATCACCAGATCGGACGCCAGCACTTCGATGGCCCCCGTCGCCATGTCGGCGTTGACGTTTTTCTCGTCACGCGCGCGCACTGTGCCGGT
Source organism: Enterobacter cloacae complex sp. P16RS2 (assembly GCF_014982155.1). Taxonomy (NCBI): domain Bacteria; kingdom Pseudomonadati; phylum Pseudomonadota; class Gammaproteobacteria; order Enterobacterales; family Enterobacteriaceae; genus Enterobacter; species Enterobacter cloacae complex sp. P16RS2. The sequence continues at coordinate 67,072 of NZ_JADCKW010000004.1, forward strand.
AACCTGAATGCAGAACTCATTACGCAGCTCAGAGGCCAGCTTCAACGCATCTGCGCGATCCGGATCGAAGAACACCTGAACGATACCTTCGCGGTCGCGCATATCGATGAAGATAAGGCTACCAAGATCACGACGACGATTGACCCAACCACACAGGGTTACCTGCTGTCCAACGTGGGACTGACGCAGCTGCCCGCAATATTCTGTACGCATGAGATATCCCTTAATTAGCCGCAGGCTAAATGTCGCCTGGTATGCAGGCTACTATGTCGCAGCTTTCTGTATGTCACAACTGGATGAAAAAAGGCGGCTATTATACTGGAAATTCCGCCGGACGATAAGAGCGAACCACGGCCAGGCGGTCGTTTGCTGCACTCTTATTGCGCATTCTCACAAAAATTAACAAAATTATCCGACCAGGAACAGGCCATGACGTCGTATGGTGTCTGGAAGTGATTCATTTAACAGGAGTAACGATGTTAACACTTGATGCCAGTAAAACCGCACTTGTTGTGATTGATTTACAGGAAGGCATTCTGCCCTTCGCCGGTGGCCCGCATACTGCGGATGATGTGGTCAACCGCGCTGCTCGCCTGGCGGAAACATGTCGTGCCAGCGGTGCGCCTGTTGTCATGGTGCGCGTCGGCTGGTCCGCTGATTACGCCGAAGCGTTAAAACAGCCCGTTGATGCCCAGGTTCCAGCACGCGCCCTGCCTGAAAACTGGTGGACGTACCCGGCCGCACTCGGCAAACGCGACAGCGATATTGAAGTGACCAAACGCCAGTGGGGCGCATTTTACGGTACCGATCTCGAACTGCAGCTCCGCCGTCGCGGCATCGACACCATCATCCTGTGCGGCATTTCCACCAACATCGGCGTGGAGTCTACCGCCCGCAACGCTTGGGAGCTGGGCTTTAATCTGGTGATCGCTGAAGATGCCTGCAGCGCGGCCTCCGCGGAACAGCACCAGGGCAGCATGACCCATATCTTCCCGCGCATCGGCCGCGTGCGCAGCACGGATGAGATTGTCAGCGCGCTATGATGTACGTGGGCCTGCCCCAGTGGTCGCACCCGAAATGGGTGCGCCTTGGCATCACCAGCCTTGAGGAGTATGCCCGGCACTTCAACTGTGTCGAGGGTAACACCACCCTGTATGCGCTCCCCAAAGCCGAGATTGTTACGCGCTGGCGGGAACAAACCACCGACGACTTCCGCTTCTGCTTTAAGTTTCCGGCCACCATTTCCCACCAGGCCGCGCTGCGCAACTGCGGTGATTTGACCGAAGAGTTTTTTACGCGCATGTCGCCGCTGGCGAACCGCATCGGTCAGTACTGGATCCAGCTACCCTCCACGTTTGGCCCGCGCGATTTGCCTGCGCTCTGGCAGTTCCTGGATACCCTGCCCCGCGAATTCACCTACGGCGTCGAAGTCAGGCATCCTGAATTTTTTGCGAAGGGCGAAGCAGAAAAAGCGCTCAATCGCGGCCTGCTTGAGCGTTCCGTTAACCGGGTGATCCTGAAGAGACCTTTCTATTGATACACTGTAAAGATGGGACTTGTAGCGAGGATTAAGCGGCTTCAAGCAGATGAGACAGAGCAATCATTCGGATATGTTCTTGCGTGTAACCTGCAAGGCGGTATTTCCGAACCAACTCATAGCCTACACGGTCAAGGTTATCTAAAGCGGCTTCAGACAGCTTCACAATGATGTTATTTCGGTTGTCTCCACCTTCAGAGTGAAACGGTGCTCTTGCTGCTGAAGCGGTTACACGTACAATCTGTGGCTTTGGTTTAGGCGGCTGTCTGCGTGTTTTAGAGCACTCTACACAGCGACCGGACGACACATAACGGATAAGTGAGCGGCAATGAATACACGGCTTATCAGGATTAATAAAGGTTTCAGCCATTAGTTAGTAACCCCTCTAAATAGTCTGTGATTCGGGCTTGCTGGCAACGGGTTGAACCATCGTTTGAACGGCGAACCAGCTTACCAAATAGCTGGGGGTGAATTTTACCTACCAGATTGTGACCAACGATTAGACGCTTTTCAGAATCGTAATAGTTAATCGGGGCGTTAATCGTATCTTCCATTTATCAGCCCCCGCTTACCATCTGTTTAATAGCAGCCTTTAAAGCTGCATCTCGTTGCTGTTCAATCGTTGGCTTAGGCTTCACCTTATACGTGGTGACCGCTTTAGCTGGCTTCACAGTTGGTTTAGGCTTATTACCTGCACAGAGTGCTTTAAAGGTTGATTCACTGATTTCTGTTTGACCGTTGAAATATTTGAATTCCATTGAGTCAGTAAGATGATTATACCTGCCACGCTTTGATAGACCTTTCATTGGAATACTCATTATTCGGTTACCTCTTCAGGCTCAGTTACAATTACGTTTAAATAGCTTTCAAAGGGTTTAATTGAATTCAGAGATTTACGAGCTTCAATCACGACTTTATTTCGCTGGTGGACAGCTTCAGAGGCTTTTACCTTCAGACGTTCAATCATCTTGTCGGTAGTTGATTCAGCCTCTGCTGTAGCTTTATCTGTAATTTCCTGAAGAGGATTATCTTTAGCGTTCTTTGGCATACGGATAAAGGTAACCATTCCAACAGATACACGATGAACCATATAACCTTGTTCAGCCATGCTTTGAATCACTTGCTGCTGGTTTGTCGGGTAAACCTGCTTCACAATGAATCCGTGTCTTTCAGACGGGTTAGCAAGATATTCAGCAGCTTTCTGATTAATCAACACTGAACGAGTTTCTACAGCATCCTGATATTCAGCCTCAGCTTTATTCATTCTGTCAGTAGCCTGTTGTACCTTTGGAAAGTACAAACGTTCAATATGCTCTTTCTGTTCAAACGGTAACAGGTGACTGATACTTGCAACTGGTGATTCAATTTTTACAGCTTGATTTAAAGTGGTCATTATTAATTACTCTTAGTCTGGTTTACTTAGATTTAAGAAAGCAGAAAACCGCGTCAGAGCCAACTTAATGTAACTCGACACGGTATCTAATTAGGGTTGTTCATCTTCTCAAGAGGAATTCCCGTCACTCATTCGGGATGGATGCCTGAGAAGATAAACAGAAGGAAACTGAGGAGCCAGAAATAATCGGTGATTGATGGATAGTGAATATCTCTAACTCATATAACCATTCTGTCATATATTAATGGAATGTCAACGGTTATTTTTAACTCTTTCACTGATTGATTTAATGAGTAATAAGCGAGTAGCTTTAGTCATCATTCTTTTGATGTGATATTTCTTATTCGGGATTGGGTTAATCAAATCACCAATCTTTCTTAATTCAGTATGGACAGTGTGGCAGGTCTTCCCTGTTACTTTGTAATATGTCTTCATTCATAATCGAACCTTTTTTCAATACAAATAAAAAAGGACTCCGAAGAGTCCCTTTTACATTGCTTTCTCAAAATACCTCTTGACCTGTACCAGTTGATTTTTTGATTAAGCAAACCAGATAAAAAAAAATTATCACATGATAAATGGAATCTGTAAAACTCAAACAGCTATCAATCACTCAAATGTTCAGCATTAATATTCAGGTCTTCAAAGCCACCAGTTAAAACCTGTGTCTGGAATGTTCCAATCTTCTGACTATCCATATTCACACTAATGTTAATACGCTGGTCATTTCGGATGTGAAGTGGCACACTGAAT
>NZ_JADCKW010000040.1:0-1331 GCF_014982155.1 Enterobacter cloacae complex sp. P16RS2
TTAATGAGATGGTCACTCCCTCCTTCCCAGTACTATGCTGAGGACAGGCTTTCATTCGGAGAACCATCATGGAAAACATTGCGCTTATTGGTATCGATCTGGGTAAGAACTCTTTCCATATTCATTGTCAGGATCATCGTGGGAAGGCCGTTTACCGTAAAAAATTCACCCGACCAAAGCTAATCGAATTTCTGGCGACATGCCCGGCAACAACCATCGCGATGGAAGCCTGTGGCGGTTCTCACTTTATGGCACGCAAGCTGGCAGAGTTAGGGCATTTTCCAAAGCTGATATCACCGCAATTTGTCCGCCCATTCGTTAAAAGCAACAAAAATGACTTCGTTGATGCTGAAGCTATCTGTGAAGCAGCATCACGTCCATCTATGCGTTTCGTGCAGCCCAGAACCGAATCTCAGCAGGCAATGCGAGCTCTGCATCGTGTCCGTGAATCCCTGGTTCAGGATAAGGTGAAAACAACTAATCAGATGCATGCTTTTCTGCTGGAATTTGGTATCAGCGTTCCGCGAGGTGCTGCCGTTATTAGTCGACTGAGTACCCTTCTTGAGGACAGTAGTTTGCCTCTTTATCTCAGCCAGTTACTGCTGAAATTACAACAGCATTATCACTATCTTGTTGAGCAGATTAAAGATCTGGAATCTCAGTTGAAACGAAAGTTGGACGAAGATGAGGTTGGACAGCGCTTGCTGAGTATTCCCTGCGTCGGAACACTGACAGCGAGTACTATTTCAACTGAGATTGGCGACGGGAAGCAGTACGCCAGCAGCCGTGACTTTGCGGCGGCAACAGGGCTGGTACCCCGACAGTACAGCACGGGAGGTCGGACGACATTGTTAGGGATTAGCAAGCGGGGCAACAAAAAGATCCGAACTTTGTTGGTTCAGTGTGCCAGGGTATTCATACAAAAACTGGAACACCAGTCTGGCAAGTTGGCCGACTGGGTCAGGGAGTTGTTGTGTCGGAAAAGCAACTTTGTCGTCACCTGTGCTCTGGCAAACAAGCTGGCCAGAATAGCCTGGGCACTGACGGCGCGACAGCAAACTTACGAAGCATAAAGGCAGAAATACACCAGTTTAAACAATCATTCATCTGGTTTTGCGAATACTGATATTGATGATACTAACGGCCCACCGGCCTGTTGAGGAACCTGTAAAACGGAAAGGCTCATTGAAGCCGTATATTTTCTGGAGGTTCATCAGGCGCGGAACTCATCGAGGCGCGGGAATAAAATCCCATTCAGACGCCGGATAGATTCAAGCAAGCCAACTTGTCGTCAAAATCGGTGTTGCAAAAACGGGAGTGACCATAGATTC
>NZ_JADCKW010000041.1:0-7336 GCF_014982155.1 Enterobacter cloacae complex sp. P16RS2
CATTACTCAACTTTGTATTTTTCAAAAAATCTTCACGGCTGAAGCAAGATTCTAAAATCGCATTTTTGATGGCTCTGCTGACGTTACAAGTCAATTAAGAGGTTTCTTTCGTTTTATGTTTAGGATACTCGTTACTTAGTGAATAAGAAACTCATATTGTTTCGCATCCAAACACCTACGGCATCACATCGATCTACAGCATCTACATAGTTCAGCAATAGCGAATAATCAATGATTGTAAGATCTTCTTTAGTCTGCTGAAAACGGATCTCACCATCTTTAACACTAATTACGAAAGATGGTGTGTAATAGAATTTAGCACCATCAACATTTTCAATGATCACCTCACTGATTAACTTTTGTTCTTTCTTCTTATTCTCTATAAAAAGGACATGCCTTTTCAGCTCGTTCTGCTTGTAGATAATGTCAATTGTGTAAAAATTGCCGTTACGCTTTAGACGAATATTAGAAACAATCTTGTTAAGTTCATTCTCATAACGTGTGCGTATGTCGACGTTATTCACATTATATAATTCAGTAACGTTAACATCCTGTAGTACTGGTAAATCTACTTGTACTGTAGCTAATGAAGCCTGACGTGCTAATAACTGTTCTAATTCTAACTTGGCATCATCCAATTCTTCCCGCATTTCAAAAGAGACAGCTTTACCAGCACTTTTACGCCGTTCAATACCATTTTCATAGTTAGTGATCTGATCCTTAACTTGATCAATTTGAATACGTATCACTTCAATTTCAGGATTGAATTCCTGTTCTTTAATCACAGTGTTTAGATCCATGCCTAATAAATGCTCTACTACAAAATGCTCTACTGTTTCATAGGTCATAGCTTTATTTTCGCAAAGTCCATCACGTTCATTGAGGCAACGAATGTATCTATATTCCTCGATTTTTGGATCGCCTTTCTTTGGTGTACGTTTAGCACGAACCACATTATGATACATTGGCCCGCCGCATTCAGTACAACGAGCGATACCACTAAACAAATTACTTTTAATCAGTACTTCTTCCTGTCCGTCTTTCTTCACGGTAACACGTCCAGCATTAGGACGACGAGACTTTAGCAATTCCTGTACTAATTCAAATTCATCTTCACTAATTACTACAGGGTACACGTCCATATCGTACTTTTTCTGAGTTACTGGATTTTCAATATCATCATGGTTACGGATGATTTCTGAAATGAAAATCTTACCAGTTACACGGCGATTAGTAAGAATTTTATGTACAAGCTCACCAGTCCACGGACGATTAAATTTATATTGCTCACCTTCTTTCGTTTGAAGTTGTTTAGCAATCGTGGGGCATCCCATGCCAGTTTGATAAAGAGCAAATATCTCTTTAACTACTGCCGCTTTATGATTAAGCACATACTTATCATTTTCTACTTCGATCCATTGAGGACGTTTATTAGTTACTATAGTACCTTTGTTGAATGCTTGTTCGCGTTTCTTCGCCCACCCTTTACGAATACGATCACTTTTATACTTAGATTCATCATATGCCCGTTGAGCATTCATCATTACAAAAGGTAGATCTTTAGAATTACTACGGCTGATAACTATGTTAGCCATTACATCATGAATAGCTACGTTATGTGCCATTAGAGCATTGATGTAACCCATCACATCAAACGGGTTCTGGCGGCTAAAGCGGTCTATAGATTCCACTACCAATATAGAACTATCCCACATACCATTACGTACTTGTTCCATCCATGCCCCTAACTCACCCTCAGAGATGTTTAAACCCTTAAAGGCTGAGACACCTTGATCCGATAGTACTACTGGGGCTGGATCATCCATTTCCGCACAAATGCCAGTACGCTCTAAGTAGCCTTCTAATAGTTCAGCTTGGCGTGCGATACCTGACCCGTCGAGCTGCTGATCCGAGCTAACACGATGATACACAAATACTTTTTTCATGTTAAACCTTCTAATTTTTGTTTGTATAAGCATAACACATTTGTATGATTATCAGGCAAAAAAGGTTTTAGCCTCCGACCCGCTGCCGGTTCCCCAGGCGCTGCAGCTGATCGATCTGCTGGATGAGCATGCCGTTCACGGACTGATGTATGTGGATAACGCGATGCTGTACGAGCGCCCTACCGGCCACGTGGTGCGCACCAGCAACTGGGCGTTGTCCCTGCCTGAAGCGCAGCGTCCGGTCTTTACCCAGGTTTCCTCCCTGCGTCAGGCCGCCCAGGACGTTGAGGCAATCTGGAAATTCGCCCTGACCGATGAAGACACCACCAAACTGAATACCTTCGCAAAACACGTGGAACAAACGCTGGGTCTGGAGTGCGAATGGTCCTGGCATGACCAGGTGGACATTGCCCGCAAAGGCAACAGCAAAGGCAAGCGCCTGACGCAGTATGTAGAATCTCAGGGCGGGTCGATGCGTGACGTGATCGCCTTCGGCGACAACTACAACGACATCAGCATGCTGGAAGCCGCCGGTACCGGCGTGGCGATGGGCAATGCCGACGACGCGGTAAAAGCCCGCGCCAACGTGGTGATTGGCGACAATACCACCGACAGCATCGCGCAGTACATTTACACCCACCTGCTGTAATCAGGCGGTGATCGAGACGCTCTTAATTTGCGCGTAAAGCCACAGGCCGGGTTTGATCCCTAACTCATCCCTCGCCCACGGGCTGATGCGCGCCCAGAGCGTCCTGCTGCCGACTTCAAGCTTCACTTCCACCTGCCCGTTATCATCAAAACACTCCGCCACTTTGGCGCGCAGAATATTTCGAATACTGGTTTGCAGCGGCGGCTGCAGCACCAGCGAGACGTCCGACGCCTGGATGCGAATGCGCAGCGCGGACTGTAGCGGTTTGTCGATCTTATTGACCCACAGATGCTGGTCGCCCAGCGCCAGGGCGGTCATTGCGTAGTGCGGATGATGTTCCAGAACGCTCACTTTAAGAATGCTGCTCTGCTGTTCCCTGGGTAACCACGGGTGCATTACGCTGCTGCCCCACACCTCTTCCAGGTTGCCGAAGGCCTTCACGCTACCCTCTTCCAGCACCAGCACCCTGTCGGCGAGATGCAGGATCTCATCCAGCGAATGACTAACGTAGAGCATCGGAATATTAATTTCGCGCGTCAGGCGCTGCAGGTAGGGCAGGAGCTCACGTTTGCGCGGAATATCCAGCGAGGCCAGCGGTTCGTCGAGCAGCAGCAGTTCGGGGGCGGTCAGCAACGCGCGGCCAATGGCCACGCGCTGTTTTTCTCCGCCGGAGAGCGACGATGGCAGCCTGTCGAGCAGAGGTTCAATGCCTAAAAGCGTCACCAGCTTATCAAACTGCCCGGCCATGCTTTTCGCTATGCCGTAACGCAGGTTGCCGCGCACGCTGTAGTGCGGGAACAGGCGCGCGTCCTGGAAAACATAGCCGATGCGGCGTTTATCCGGCGAGAGGTAAATTTTGTTCTCCACGTCATTCAGGACGCGGTCATTCAGGACAATACGGCCAGACTGCGGGCGGGTCAGGCCGCTGATGGCATTAATCAGCGACGTTTTTCCCGCCCCCGACACGCCAAAGATGGCGGTGATTCCGCTTGCCGGCAGCGTCTCGTTAAGCGTCAGGGTATGGTTTCCCAGCGTCTGGGTGAAATGGAGTTCCAGCATGCTCATTTCCCCATCCGCTGGCGGCTGAGCCGCGCCAGCCATTCAGACACCATTAGCGATGCCAGCGCCAGCACAATTGAAATAATACACAGCCGCGCCGCCGCGCCTTCACCGCCCGGCGTTTGAATCAGAGTATACATTGCCGACGGGATGGTTCGCGTCTCGCCGGGGATGTTCGACACAAAGGTGATCGTCGCACCAAACTCGCCCAGCGAACGGGCGAAGGCCAGCACCGTCCCGACAATAATGCCCGGCAGCGTGAGCGGAAGCGTGATACTGAAAAAGACGCGCCAGCGCCCTGCGCCCAGCGTGCGGGCCGCCTGTTCGAGCTTCATGTCCACGCCTTCCAGCGCGAGGCGTATCGCCCTCACCATCAGCGGGAATGACATCACCGCCGCCGCCAGTACCGCACCGCGCCAGCTGAACGCAAACGTCAGCCCAAACCAGTCGTAAAGTTTTTCGCCAATAAAACCGCGTCGCCCCATGGAAATTAACAGCAGATAACCGACCACCACGGGCGGCAACACGAGCGGAAGATGAAGCACGCTGTCGAGCAGCGCTTTGCCGGGAAACCGACAGCGAACCAGTAGCCAGGCAAAGAAGATCCCAAAGGGCAAGCTCAGCGCAACCGCCAGGGAAGAGACTTTAAGGCTCAGCAGAACAGCCTGCCATTCAGGATCGGTCAATATCATCAGTGAGTCGTAAATCCATAGCGTTTAAAGATTGCGGACGCCTCCGGCCCTTTCAGGTAATCGCGGAAGGCCGTCACGGCCGCATTTTTATGTCCATCAACAATCGCAACAGGATATTCCACTTTCTTGTGGGAGTCCTCCGGGAACGTTGCGACCACTTTTACCCCTTTACTGGCAACGGCATCAGAGCCATACACAATGCCCAGAGGAGCTTCATTGCGCTCTACCAGCGCCAGCGCACCGCGGACATCTTCCGCCGGGGCCAGCTTCGGTGACAATGTCTCCCATGCACCCAGCTTTTGCAGCGCTTCTTTGGCATAAATCCCGGCCGGAACGTGCTCCGGGTCGCCCACGGCCAGACGGCCACCGTTCAGCAGGCTCGTCCAGTGGGTCTCTTTGTTGATGGTGATGTCCGCCTGCGCGCTGGCTTTTGGCGCCACGACAACCAGGCTATTCCCCAGCAGCGTTTCGCGGGTTGTCGCATCAATCGATTTCTTCTCCGCCGCGTAATCCATCCACTTCTGGTCAGCCGAGATGAACAGATCCGCCGGTGCGCCCGCTTCTATCTGGCGCGCCAGCGTAGAGGAAGAGGCAAACGAGGAGACCACCTCGACGTTTTTCTCTTTTTTATACGCCGCCGCGATGTCCTGCAGCGCGTTGGTCAGCGACGCCGCCGCAAAGACGGTGATTTTACCTTCGTCCGCCAGCGCGTGTCCGGTAAGTGAAAGCGTCAGCGTTGCCCCTGCGAAAAGGCGTACCCATGAACGTGCCATCTGTAACTCCTGTGAGTAGCGTTATATACATATTAATATAACGATAACGTCAGGGAGATCCCAGCGTTTAATCGTACCGCTGAAGGGGTAAACCGGGGTGACGCGTTAAATAATATCGGCGTAGACGGGAAAACCTTGAGAGCAAAACGCCCGGACTCGCCGGGCGTTTTGTAGGGAATCAATGCTGCTTTTTAGCCTGGTCTTTGTGACCAATGTTCGAAAAGACGTTGAACACTTCACCCAGGCCGTAGATGGCACCGAGGATGATGGCCATCACTACTGGTACCATGATCACGGCGAATACCAGACTTTTCAACAACTCTAACATGGTTTTCTCCAGATATTGTGAATGGCTCATTCTACCCTTTCAAGTGAGAAAAACATCCCCTTTTGTGCGGTACCCTTTGCGCCCTGCACCATTTGGGTCACAATACTCTTTTTGCCAGGACACTGTTATGCAGGCCGAAATTCTTCTCACTCTACGACTTCAGCAAAAGCTTTTCGCCGATCCGCGGCGTATCGCCCTGCTTAAACAAATAGAACAAACGGGCTCGATTAGCCAGGGGGCGAAAAACGCGGGCATCAGCTATAAAAGTGCCTGGGACGCCATCAACGAAATGAACACCCTGAGCGAACAACCGCTGGTGGACAGAGCCACAGGCGGCAAAGGCGGCGGCGGTGCGATCGTGACGCGCTATGGCCAGCGCCTTATTCAGCTTTACGATCTGCTGGCCCAGATCCAGCAAAAGGCGTTTGACGCGTTGAGCGACGACGATAACGTTCCGCTGGACAGCTTGCTGGCCGCCATTTCCCGCTTCTCGTTACAAACCAGCGCCCGCAACCAGTGGTTTGGAACGGTGACGGCGCGCGATAATCTCCAGGTACAGCAGCATATTGAGATCCTGCTTGCCGATGGCACCACCCGTCTGAAAGCCGCAATAACGGCGCAGAGCGCAGAGCGCCTGGAGCTTCATGAAGGTAAAGAGGTGCTGGTGCTGCTGAAAGCGCCGTGGGTCAATATCACGCGCGATCCCGACGCCGCAAAGGCGGCCGATAACCAGCTCCAGGGCACAATTAGCCATATCGAACGCGGCCAGGCGCAGTGCGAAGTGCTGATGACCCTTGCAGACGGGCAACCGCTTTGCGCGACGATACCGCTTAGCGAAGCGGACAGTTTAGAAGAAGGTACTGTCGTTACCGCCTGGTTCAACGCAGACCGGGTGATTATCGCCACATTGTGCTGAGCGCATTGACAATCGCGCCGACAGTGCGTATCCCTGATATCTGTTGCTGCAAAAACAGGGATAAACCATGTCATCATTGCATATTTCGCAAGGCACGTTTCGTCTTAGCGATACCCGAACGCTGACGATTGCTGATTTAACGATACGCGCGGGTGAAAGCTGGGCGTTTGTCGGCACTAACGGCAGCGGTAAATCCGCGCTGGCCCGCGCGCTGGCCGGCGAGCTCCCCCTCCTCAAGGGCGAATGCCAGGGCGACTTTACGCGCCTGACGCGCCTGTCATTTGAACAACTGCAAAAGCTGGTAAGCGACGAGTGGCAGCGCAATAACACCGATTTACTCAGCCCTGGCGAAGAAGATACCGGCCGTACGACGGCGGAAATTATTCAGGATGAGGTGAAAGATCCCGCCCGCTGTCAGCGCCTGGCAGAACGGTTCGGCATCACCGCCCTGCTCAACCGGCGCTTCAAATACCTTTCTACCGGCGAGACGCGAAAAACGCTGCTTTGCCAGGCGCTGATGAGCGAACCCGAGCTGCTTATCCTCGACGAACCCTTTGACGGCCTTGACGTGCAGTCCCGTGCGCAGCTGGCGGCCCTGCTGGAGTCGCTTAATCAGCAGGGATATACCCTGGTTTTGGTGCTTAACCGCTTCGATGAAATTCCGGACTTTATTCAGCACGCAGGCGTACTGGCTGACTGTAACCTGACCGAGACCGGTGAAAAAACAGCGCTGCTCAAGCAGGCGCTCATTGCCCAGCTCGCGCACAGTGAACAACTCGACGGAATTACGCTTCCGGAACCTGACGCCCCTTCGGCCCGCCATGCGCTCGATCCCCACCAGCCGCGCATCGTGCTGCGGGATGGGATAGTCTCTTATGACGATCGCCCGATCCTCAACCGTCTAAGCTGGACGGTCAATCCCGGCGAACACTGGCAGATTGTCGGCCCTAACGGCGCGGGGAAATCCACGCTG
>NZ_JADCKW010000041.1:7412-18164 GCF_014982155.1 Enterobacter cloacae complex sp. P16RS2
GCGGCAGCGGCGAAACCATCTGGGATATTAAAAAACATATCGGCTACGTCAGCAGCAGCCTGCATCTGGATTATCGGGTCAGTACCACGGTACGCAACGTGATCCTTTCCGGGTATTTTGATTCCATCGGTATTTATCAGGCGGTGTCTGACAAACAGCAAAAGCTGGCGCAGCAGTGGCTGGATATCCTGGGCATGGACAATCGGGTCGCTGACGCGCCGTTTCATAGTCTGTCGTGGGGGCAGCAGCGCCTGGCCCTGATCGTTCGCGCGCTGGTGAAACACCCCACGCTTCTGATCCTCGACGAACCGCTGCAGGGACTCGATCCGCTGAATCGACAGCTTATCCGCCGCTTTGTGGACGTGCTGATTAGCGAAGGTGAAACTCAGCTGCTGTTCGTTTCACACCATGCCGAAGATGCCCCCGCCTGCATCACGCATCGCCTGGAGTTTGTGCCGGACGGTGAGGGTTATCGCTACCTTCTCAGCAACGTCGATTAACCGTGGAGGGCTCTGCCCTCCTCTTTTTCAGATAACTTGCATCAATACATCGCTATCTCTTTGATCTAGAATGCTCGGAGTCATTGTTAAAGCGAGTGTAAAAACGAGTGTAAACGATTCCACTATTTTATCCCATGTCACACTTTTCACGTCTCTGTTATGCTATGGTTATTACATACCATAAGCCCAATGGAGCGAAATATGCGAGTTCTGGTAACAGGTGGTAGCGGTTACATAGGTAGTCATACCTGCGTGCAACTGCTGCAAAACGGTCACGACGTCATCATCCTCGACAACCTGTGCAACAGTAAGCGCAGCGTGCTGCCAGTGATTGAACGCCTTGGCGGTAAACAACCGACTTTCGTGGAAGGCGACATCCGCAACGAAGCGCTGATGACCGAGATCCTTCACGACCACGCCATCGAAGCGGTGATCCACTTCGCAGGTCTGAAAGCGGTCGGTGAATCCGTTGCGAAGCCGCTCGAGTATTACGACAACAACGTCAACGGTACCCTGCGTCTCATCTCCGCCATGCGAGCGGCGAACGTCAAAAACTTCATCTTTAGCTCCTCCGCCACCGTCTACGGCGATCAGCCCAAAATCCCTTACGTTGAAAGCTTCCCGACCGGTACGCCGCAAAGCCCGTACGGCAAAAGCAAGCTGATGGTTGAGCAGATCCTGACCGACCTGCAAAAAGCGCAGCCGGAGTGGAGCATCGCGCTGCTGCGCTACTTCAACCCGGTCGGCGCGCATCCGTCCGGCGACATGGGTGAAGATCCGCAGGGCATCCCGAACAACCTGATGCCGTATATCGCCCAGGTTGCCGTGGGTCGCCGCGACTCGCTGGCGATATTTGGCAATGACTATCCGACCGAAGACGGTACCGGCGTGCGCGACTACATCCACGTGATGGATCTGGCCGACGGTCACGTTGCGGCCATGCAGCAGCTGGCCAACAAGCCGGGCGTGCATATTTACAACCTCGGCGCTGGGGTCGGCAGCAGCGTGCTGGACGTGGTTAACGCCTTCAGCAAAGCCTGCGGTAAGCCGGTGAACTACCACTTCGCTCCGCGTCGAGATGGCGACCTGCCTGCTTACTGGGCCGATGCCACCAAAGCCGACAAAGAGCTTAACTGGCGTGTGACGCGCACGCTTGATGAAATGGCACAGGATACCTGGCACTGGCAGTCACGCCACCCGCAAGGCTATCCGGACTAAGGATCCGTCATGACGCAATTTAATCCCGTCGATCATCCGCATCGTCGTTTTAACCCGTTAAGCGGGCAATGGATTTTAGTTTCTCCGCATCGCGCCAAGCGCCCCTGGCAGGGGGCGCAGGAGACGCCTGCAAAACAGACGCTGCCACAGCATGACCCGGACTGCTTCCTCTGTCCGGGCAACACGCGCGTCACCGGGGATAAAAACCCGGACTACAAAGGCACCTTCGTGTTCACAAACGATTTTGCCGCTCTGATGACCGACACGCCGGACGCGCCTGAAAGCCACGATCCGCTGATGCGCTGCGAAAGCGCGCGCGGAACCAGCCGCGTGATCTGCTTCTCGCCCGATCACAGCAAGACGCTGCCGGAGCTGAGCGTGGACGCGCTGAAAGAGGTCGTCAGCACCTGGCAGGCGCAAACCGCAGAGCTGGGGCAGAGCTATCCGTGGGTGCAGGTGTTCGAAAACAAAGGCGCGGCCATGGGCTGCTCAAACCCGCACCCGCACGGCCAGATTTGGGCGAACAGCTTCCTGCCTAACGAAGCCGAGCGTGAAGACCGTCTGCAGAAAGCGTATTTCGCGGAAAACGGTTCGCCGATGCTGGTGGACTACACCCAGCGTGAGCTGGCCGACGGCAGCCGCACCGTGGTGGAAACCGAACACTGGCTGGCCGTGGTCCCTTACTGGGCCGCCTGGCCGTTTGAAACGCTGCTGCTGCCGAAAGCGCACGTGCAGCGCATCACCGATCTCAGCGACGCGCAGCGCGACGACCTTGCCCTGGCGCTGAAAAAGCTGACCAGCCGTTACGACAACCTGTTCCAGTGCTCCTTCCCGTACTCCATGGGCTGGCACGGCGCCCCGTTTAACGGCGAAGAGAATCAACACTGGCAGCTGCACGCCCATTTCTATCCGCCGCTGCTGCGCTCTGCGACAGTGCGTAAATTCATGGTGGGCTATGAAATGCTGGCGGAAACCCAGCGTGACCTGACGGCGGAACAGGCGGCAGAACGTCTGCGTGCCGTTAGCGACGTCCACTATCGCGAATCAGGAGTCTAAAAAATGAGTCTGAAAGATAAAACACAATCCCTGTTTGCTGAGAAATTTGGCTACCCTGCCACCCACGTTATCCAGGCGCCAGGCCGCGTTAACCTGATCGGTGAACACACCGACTATAACGACGGTTTCGTGCTGCCGTGCGCCATCGATTACCAGACCGTTATCAGCAGTGCGAAACGCGACGACCGTAAAGTCCGCGTGATTGCTGCTGATTACGGTAATGAGACGGACGAATTTTCCCTCGATGCCCCGATTGTGACGCACGACAGTCAGCAGTGGTCTAACTACGTGCGCGGCGTGGTGAAACACCTTCAGAAGCGCAACAAGAACTTTGGCGGCGCCGATTTAGTTATCAGCGGCAACGTGCCGCAGGGTGCGGGCTTAAGCTCCTCTGCGTCGTTGGAAGTCGCCGTGGGCACCGTGTTCCAGCAGCTTTATCATCTGCCGCTGGACGGCGCGCAAATCGCCCTGAACGGTCAGGAAGCAGAAAACCAGTTCGTGGGCTGCAACTGCGGCATTATGGACCAGCTGATCTCCGCGCTCGGCAAAAAAGAGCATGCCCTGTTAATTGACTGCCGCTCGCTGGGTACCAAAGCCGTTCCCCTGCCAAAAGGCGCGGCTGTCGTCATCATTAACAGCAACTTTAAGCGCACGCTGGTGGGTAGCGAATACAACACCCGCCGCCAGCAGTGCGAAACCGGCGCCCGCTTCTTCCAGCAGCCCGCCCTGCGCGACGTGACGCTCAATGAATTTAACAAAGTGGCGCACGAGCTGGATCCGGTCGTCGCCAAACGCGTTCGTCACGTGCTGACGGAAAATGCCCGTACCGTTGAAGCCGCGTCCGCGCTGGCGAAAGGCGATCTGAAACGCATGGGTGAGCTGATGGCGGAATCTCACGCCTCCATGCGCGATGATTTTGAAATCACCGTTCCACAGATCGACACCCTGGTGGACATCGTTAAAGCCACCATCGGCGACAAAGGCGGCGTGCGCATGACGGGCGGCGGTTTTGGCGGCTGCATCGTTGCGCTGGTGCCAGAAGAGCTGGTCCCTGCCGTACAGGATGCCGTGGCGAAGCAGTACGAAGCAAAAACGGGCATCAAAGAAACCTTCTATGTTTGTAAAGCATCACAAGGAGCCGGACAGTGCTAAACGAAACACCTACCCTTGCACCGGATGGTCTGCCGTATCGCCTGTTAACCCTGCGCAACAGCGCGGGGATGGTCGTTACGGTGATGGACTGGGGGGCAACCCTTCTTTCTGCCCGCGTACCAATGCCGGACGGCAGCGTACGCGAGACTCTGCTCGGCTGCGCCTCGCCTGAGCAGTACGTCAATCAGTCCGCCTATCTTGGCGCGTCCGTTGGGCGCTATGCTAACCGCATCGCGAAAAGCCGTTTTGAACTCGACGGCGTGCAGTACACCCTGCTTCCAAGCCAGGGTGAGAACCAGCTGCACGGCGGACCGGACGGGTTTGATAAACGCCGCTGGAAGATTGTTCGTCAAAACGATGGTGAAGTTCTGTTCTCGCTGGATTCGCCTGATGGCGACCAGGGCTTTCCGGGGAACCTTGTCGCATCCGCGCGCTTTACGCTGACCGACGACAACCGTATCGCCATCGAATACCGTGCGACGGTCGACAAGCCGTGTCCGGTCAATCTGACCAATCACGCGTATTTCAACCTGGACGGTAGCCAGTGCGACGTGCGTAACCATAAGCTGCAGATCCTGGCGGATGCGTATCTGCCGGTTGACGAGATGGGCATTCCGTATCAGGGCCTCAAAGACGTGAGCGGCACCAGCTTTGACTTCCGCAGCGCGAAGTCCATCGCCCAGGATTTCATGAGCGATGACGATCAGCGCAAGGTGAAAGGCTACGATCACGCTTTCCTGCTGCAGGCCAAAGGCGATGTGAAACAGCCTGCCGCACAGGTCTGGTCTGCGGATGAGAAACTGCAGATGACGGTTTACACCTCTGCCCCAGCCCTGCAGTTTTACTCAGGCAACTACCTCGGCGGCACGACGGCGCGCGAACACGATGAGTACAGCGACTGGCAAGGCCTGGCGCTGGAGAGCGAGTTCCTGCCGGACAGCCCGAACCATCCTGAATGGCCACAGCCGGACTGCGTGCTGCGCCCGGGTGAAGAGTACGTGAGCGTGACGGAATATCATTTTATTCCACATTAATATCCAGCCCTCCCTCCGGAGGGCTTTTTTCTGCGCGCCTTGCTGAAAATAGCGCCGATCGCAGACAAAATCATAACCCTGGATTCACAAGCATCTTACACTCAGAGACTATTTTCGCTATGGTTAGGGTTAAGCGTTGCTGGTGGCACGGCCACGGCAATATAATGAGAATTGTTATCATTCTAAAAATGCTTGAGGAGTAAGAGATGGCTATTACTAAGCTGGTTCTGGTGCGTCACGGCGAAAGCCAGTGGAACAACGAAAACCGCTTTACCGGTTGGTACGACGTTGATCTGTCTGAGAAAGGCGTAAGCGAAGCAAAAGCAGCAGGTAAACTGCTGAAGGAAGAAGGCTTCAGCTTTGATTTTGCTTACACCTCTGTGCTGAAACGTGCCATCCACACCCTGTGGAACGTGCTGGACGAACTGGATCAGGCCTGGCTGCCGGTTGAGAAGTCCTGGAAACTGAACGAACGTCACTACGGTGCGCTGCAGGGCCTGAACAAAGCGGAAACCGCTGAGAAATATGGCGACGAGCAGGTTAAACAGTGGCGTCGCGGCTTCGCAATCACCCCACCAGAGCTGACCAAAGATGACGAGCGCTACCCGGGCCACGATCCGCGTTACGCGAAGCTGACCGACGCTGAGCTGCCAACCACCGAAAGCCTGGCGCTGACCATCGACCGCGTTGTGCCTTACTGGAACGAAACCATTCTGCCACGCCTGAAAAGCGGCGAGCGCGTGATCATCGCGGCTCACGGTAACTCCCTGCGTGCGCTGGTGAAATACCTGGACAACATGAGTGAAGACGAAATCCTCGAACTGAACATCCCAACTGGCGTACCGCTGGTGTATGAGTTCGACGAAAACTTCAAGCCAATCAAACACTACTATCTGGGTAACGCAGAAGAGATCGCGGCGAAAGCAGCGGCTGTCGCGAACCAGGGTAAAGCGAAGTAATTTTCGCCAGATATAAAAAAAGCGCGGAGCCTTCCGCGCTTTTTATTTGTGACTGAGAATTCAGCCGCGACGCGCTTTTACCGCATTCGCCAGCTGACGCAGGATAGCATCGGTATCGTCCCAGCCAATGCAGGCATCGGTGACGCTTTTGCCATACACCAGCGGCTCGCTGCCTTCCAGGTTCTGGTTACCTTCAACCAGATGGCTTTCGATCATCACCCCAATCACCGCCTTCTCACCGCCGGCAATCTGCTGGCAGACGTCTGCACCCACTTCCATCTGCTTTTTAAACTGCTTGCTGGAGTTGGCATGGCTGAAATCGATCATCACCTGCGGTGGCAGCCCGGCTTTTTCCAGCCCGACCTTCACTTCTGCCACGTGTTTCGCGCTGTAGTTCGGCTCTTTGCCGCCGCGCAGAATGATATGGCAGTCACCGTTCCCGCTGGTGTTAACGATGGCGGAATGGCCCCATTTGGTTACGGACAGGAAGCAGTGCGGCGCACCCGCTGCGTTGATGGCGTCGATAGCCACCTTAATGGTGCCGTCAGTGCCGTTTTTGAAACCCACCGGGCAAGAGAGACCGGACGCCAGCTCGCGGTGAACCTGAGATTCAGTCGTGCGCGCACCAATTGCGCCCCAGCTCATCAGGTCTGCCAGGTATTGTGGCGTAATCATGTCCAGGAATTCACCGGCCGCAGGCAGGCCGCTGTCGTTGATCTCCAGCAGCAGCTTGCGCGCAATGCGCAGACCGTCGTTGATCTGGAAGCTGTTATCCATATGCGGATCGTTAATCAGCCCTTTCCAGCCCACGGTGGTGCGCGGTTTTTCAAAATAGACGCGCATTACGATTTCAAGCTCGTCCTTCAGCTCTTCACGGAGGGTGAGCAGACGGGCTGCGTACTCTTTCGCAGCTGCAGGATCGTGAATGGAGCACGGGCCAATCACCACCAGAAGACGATCGTCATTACCTTTCAGGATCTTATGGATCGCTTTACGAGCATGAGAAACCGTGTTTGCGGCATTTTCAGTGGCGGGGAATTTCTCAAGGAGCGCTACAGGAGGTAATAACTCATTGATCTCTTTAATGCGTAAATCGTCGTTCTGATAATTCATTTTCTTTCCAGCTCTGCCATATCTTTAGTAATGAAAGCAATCCTTTCAATCTATCTTGTCGACCAGGAAGTGTAAACACGGTTTTACACTTCACGCAGATAATTCCTGGAATTCGCCTAAAAATCGCCACAAAATAGCGAAAAACGAGATCTAACCTAAGCTTTTTAACTGTAACAACCAATTTTAAACGCTTAAACGCGATTCCCTACTTACGTAAGTCCGTGAGGCGGAATCTTTCGCCTCTGAAACAGATGCACTGTTGGAGAAAGTTATCCAGCGTAACGACAAGAACAGGAGCACCATGATGAAAATGACTAAACTGGCAACCCTCTTCCTGACCGCCACACTCACTCTGGCAAGCGGCAGCGTCCTGGCCGCGGAAACGGGCACATCAGACAGCAACGGTGATGCCAATGCCGCTGCGGCAGCAGGCCAGTCCGCCCCTGATGCGAAACAGAACATCGCCCCGAATAATGTCGACAACAGCCAGATCAATACCGGTAACACCAACACCGGCGGCACTATGCTGCATCCCAACAGCAGCGGTTCCGGCACCATGAATCATGACAATATGAGTTCGGACGAGGTTCATAAGAACTCAATGTGCAAGGACGGCAAATGCCCTGACACTAATGACAAAGTAGGAAACGACGCGAATACCAAAACCGATGGCACCACCCAGTAACGGGGGTGTTCGGGAAGAAAAAGGAGAGCTCTGGCTCTCCTTTCTTTTTGGAGTAACCTATTAAAAACGCTACACTAAAAACAATAACACATCAGGAAAGCAGACATGGCGCACTCCCATTCCCACTCGCACTCTCCCGGCAACGACAACGCTAAACGACTGATGCTGGCCTTTGGCGTCACGGCAACGTTTATGGTTATCGAGGTCATTGGCGGCCTGATTTCCGGCTCTCTGGCGCTACTGGCTGATGCTGGGCATATGCTGACCGATGCCGCAGCGCTGCTCTTCGCCCTGCTGGCGGTGCAGTTTGCGCGTCGTCCTCCCAATGCGCGCCATACCTTCGGCTGGCTGAGGCTGACAACCCTCGCCGCGTTTGTTAACGCTATTGCGCTGGTGGTCATTACCGTTCTTATCGTCTGGGAGGCCGTACAGCGCTTCAGACACCCGCAGCCAATCGCCGGGGCAACCATGATGGTGATCGCCGTGGCAGGGCTGCTGGCGAATATCCTCGCCTTCTGGATTTTGCACCGCGGCAGCGGGGAAAAGAATCTCAACGTTCGCGCTGCGGCTCTGCATGTTCTGGGTGATTTGCTCGGCTCAGTCGGGGCGATTGTCGCCGCGCTGGTGATCCTCTACACCGGCTGGACGCCTGTCGATCCGATTCTGTCCGTGCTGGTGTCATGTCTGGTCTTGCGCAGCGCCTGGCGGCTGCTGAAGGAGAGCGTGAATGAACTGCTTGAAGGGGCACCGACGTCTATTGATATTGACGAGCTGAAGCGCAACCTGCGCCGTTCGGTCCCGGAAGTCCGCAATGTTCATCACGTGCACGTCTGGCTGGTAGGGGAAAAACCGGTCATGACGCTGCACGTCCAGGTGATCCCGCCTCACGACCACGATGCGCTGCTTGGACGCATCCAGCATTTTCTTGAACATCACTACGAAATTGGCCACGTCACCATCCAGATGGAATATCAGCCCTGTAACGGGCCGGACTGCCACCTTAACGAGGCGCAGTCCGGACATTCACATCAGCATCACCACTAGCTGGAAAGCGCGTGAGAACCTCGCTCACGCGCGCTCTTAATCCACATCCGGCTGCCGTTGAGCGCAATGAAGGTCAGCAGCAGATATTCCAGCGACATCGCATAGACGCCCTGCAGGGCGAAGATCGCCACGCTGATCACGTTGATGATGACCCACAGCAGCCAGTTTTCAACGTATTTACGGGTCATCAGGATCATCGCCGCAATCGACAGCACCATCATGCAGGAATCCCAGAACGGGAAGGCATCCGGCTGGAGCTCGGGCATCGTCACGTTAAGGCCGAAACCAGACATGACCGAAACGGCAACGCGGGTCAGGAATGCAAACACCGGGTTGATATAGACGGTCATTAAACCAATGGCGACCACGCAGGCGACAAACCAGGCGATGGCTTTCGGCAAGGGCAGCCAGCGGATCTGCAGTTCTGCCTCCTGCTGGCTGTTCTGACGCGACCACGCGTACCAGCCGTAAATATTGGCCGCAAAGAAGAACAGCTGCAAAAGCAGACTGGCGTACAGCTGGATCTGGAAGAAGATAATCGCAAACAGCGTAACGTTAATCAGCCCGAACGCGTAGTTGCTGATCTTCTCCAGGCTTGCCAGCCAGATACAGAGTAATCCCGCCAGCGTGCCAATGGCCTCAATCCATGACAGGTCATAGCCACCTGCACCAATCGGTATATGAACCAGAATGTTCTGCGTGCTAAAAAAATCCATCTTTTCCCCGGGGCGTTTTGAATTAAGTACGTAGTGTAGCCGCAAAATCCAGCATGCGGTTAAGCGGAATTAACGCACCTTCACGCAGGGCGGCATCCACATGGATTTCATGTGCTGCACCGCCCGTCTCGAGCCCTTCGGCAATGGCCTTCAGGCCGTTCATCGCCATCCACGGGCAATGCGCACAGCTGCGGCACGTTGCGCCCTCACCCGCCGTTGGCGCTTCAAGGAGCTCTTTCTCCGGCACGGCCTGCTGCATCTTGTAGAAGATACCGCGATCGGTCGCCACGATAAGCTGCCTGTTAGGCAGCGTTCTGGCCGCGTTGATAAGCTGGCTGGTTGAGCCCACGGCGTCTGCCATGTCGACAATCGACTGCGGTGATTCAGGGTGAACAAGAATCGCGGCGTCAGGATAAAGTGCCTTCATGCGCGCCAGCGCCTGGGTTTTGAATTCGTCGTGCACAATGCAGGCACCCTGCCAGCAGAGAACGTCAGCCCCCGTCTGCTTCTGGACATAATTTCCAAGATGGCGGTCAGGCGCCCAGATAATTTTCTCGCCAAGACTGTCCAGATGTTCAATCAGCTCAACGGCGATGCTGGAGGTGACAACCCAGTCGGCCCGTGCTTTTACCGCCGCAGAGGTGTTGGCGTAAACCACCACGGTGCGGTCAGGGTGGGCGTCACAGAAAGCCGTGAATTCGTCAATCGGGCAGCCGAGATCCAGAGAACACTCTGCATTAAGCGTCGGCATCAGAATGGTTTTTTCAGGGCTCAGGATCTTTGCCGTTTCGCCCATAAAACGCACGCCAGCAACCAGCAGCGTGGAAGCAGGATGTTTTGCACCAAAGCGTGCCATCTCCAGTGAGTCAGAAATACAGCCGCCGGTCTCTTCCGCCAGCTGCTGGATTTCCGGATCGGTGTAGTAATGGGCCACCATTACCGCATCGCGCTCTTTAAGAAGACGTTTGATCTTCTCGCGGTAGAACTGCTTTTCATCCAGGCTCAGCGGGACAGGCTTTGGCGGAAACGGGTAGATTGCGGCTTCAGGATCAAACATCACGCTCATTATGGCTTCTCGTTTTACTGGCTTAACAATATTGCCTTTCTTTTGCCTGACATAGCAAAACGCAGGGCAATTGTGTTTTGTATACTAAACAAGATAGCGAATCTGGAGTGAAAAGTCACCGGGAATAGATGTGCGGAGCATTTGTTGTATCGCAGATAGCAAAAAAGCGCCTTTAGGGCGCTTTTTAACATTGGTGGGTCGTGCAGGAT
>NZ_JADCKW010000042.1:0-76353 GCF_014982155.1 Enterobacter cloacae complex sp. P16RS2
TTAAAATTTAAATTTTAAGTTATTGAATTTAAATGTTTTTATGAAATCTGTGTCGTATGGCTAACGTAATTCAAAATGTAATAAATATAATAATTTGTTACACCAAACATTTATCGAATAAATGTTTTAAATACCACTTAACTCAAATCAGACAACATAAGTCGCAGGCCGATTTATTTAGCCTGCGAATTATTTTCAGAGCAAAAGGGGAAGCGTGGCGCTGGCTGTTTGCTGGCTAATGTCGCCGTAATGACTATCCAGCGCAATCATGGACGTGGTCAGCAGCTCGACCAGCAGCATGACCCCAACCTTAGCATTGAGCGCGCCTGCACTTAGAGGGCCTTCTGGTTTGGCGGCAACCAGCTGCATGTCGCTCAGAGACGCCAGCGGGCTGCGGGGCGTATTGCTGAGCGCCAGAACCTTAACGCCGCGCTTGCGGGCAAGCTTCACCACGTGGAGTAAATCCCGCGTTGAACCCGAACTAGAGATGGCCACAACCAGCGTATCTTTCGAAAGCGTTGTCGCATTCATGGCTGCGCGGTGCATATCGCTAAACAGCTGTGCGGGCTTGCCCAGCCGCAACAGCTTGTAATGCAGATACTCTCCGAGGATCGCGCTGGCCGCGACGCCATAAATCTGCACGGATTGCGCCTGGTGCAGCGCCAGCGCCGCCTTTTCAAGCAGGGTGCGGTCGAGGAGTCTGGCGGTATCCTGCAAAGCCTGCACCGACTCATCCACCACGTTATCAATCTCATCCCCCGCCTGACGCGCGGGCTGGCCCTGCTGAATATCCAGCGCAAGCGCCATTTTAAATTCGTTATAGCCCTTGCAGCCCAGCGTCCGGCAAAGGCGCGTGACGCTGGCCTCGCTGGTGTGGCTCTCGCGCGCCAGCTCGGTGATAGTCAGGTAGAGCACCCGGGCTGGATCGCTGAGGACAAACTCACCGAGTTTTTGTTGCGTTGGGCTGTACCCGGAAGCCTCCTGGCGTAGCTTCAGCAGCAGGTTTTCATGGTCTGACATGCTCGATCCTTAATGCGTTTCTCTGCGACTAGTGTGGCGGAAAGCGGGGGAAAGATGCCAGTCATTTTGAAAAAGTATGATCGTCGTCCTGGTTTTTGATGATAATTTTCACTATTAGATTTTTATATGGTAAAAATTTTCATCGTTTAATGAGGGGATGAAAAAATGATGCAAATATTCAGTGGGGCTTCTTCAGGAGGATGGTTTGAAAAAGCGCAGCGCTTTGGCAAATCCTTTATGCTGCCGATTGCCGTGTTGCCCGCGGCGGGTCTGCTGCTGGGGATAGGCGGCGCGTTATCGAATCCCAACACGCTGGCAGCCTATCCGTTTTTAGACGTGAGCTGGCTTCAGGCCATTTTCACCATCATGAGCAGCGCAGGATCCATCGTGTTTGCGAACCTCTCGGTGTTGTTTGCCGTTGGGGTGGCCGTCGGGCTGGCAAAAAGCGATAAGGGCACGGCGGGTCTGGCGGCGCTACTTGCGTTTCTGGTGATGAATGCCACCATCAACGCGCTGCTGATCCTCACCGGCAAACTGGCGCATGAGAACCCGGGCGCCGTGGGGCAGGGTATGACGCTGGGTATTCAGACGCTGGAAACCGGCGTCTTTGGCGGCGTGGTGATTGGGCTGGTGACCTGCACGCTCCATCACCGGTTTAATAAAATTGCGCTTCCGCAGTTCCTCGGGTTCTTTGGCGGCTCGCGCTTTGTTCCCATCGTCAGCTCGCTGGCGGCGATACTCGTCGGCGCACTCATGACCGTGGTCTGGCCGCATTTCCAGAAACTGATTTTTGGTCTCGGTGGGCTGGTGGATGCCACCGGCTATCTGGGCACGCTGCTGTACGGCTTTATCTTACGCATGCTGGGCCCGTTTGGTTTGCACCACATCTTCTATCTGCCGTTCTGGACCACCGCGCTCGGCGGCAGTGAGATTGTTAACGGTCACCTCGTTGAGGGAACACAGCGGATTTTCTTCGCCCAGCTGGCCGACCCGAACACGCAGCATTTCTATGAGGGCACGTCGCGCTTCATGTCCGGGCGCTTTATTACGATGATGTTTGGCCTGCTCGGCGCGTGTCTGGCGATGTACCACACGGCAAAACCGGAGAACAAAAAGCGCGTTGCCGGGCTGCTGCTCTCTGCGGCGCTAACCTCGTTCCTGACCGGGATTACCGAGCCTATCGAGTTTTCCTTCCTGTTTATTGCGCCGGTGCTTTACGTCATTCATGCGCTGTTTGACGGCCTGGCGTTCATGCTCGCACACATGCTGCATATCACCATCGGGCAAACCTTCTCCGGCGGTTTTATCGACTTCGTGCTGTTCGGCATTTTGCAGGGGGAGGCCAAAACCAACTGGATGTTCGTTCCGCTGGTGGGCGTGCCGTGGTTCTTCCTTTACTACTTCACCTTCCGCTATCTGATTAACCGTTTCGATTTTGCCACGCCGGGTCGGGAAAAGGAGGCGATGGTCAGTGAAGCGACCTTCTCGCAGAGCGAGCGCGCCGTTGCGGTGATCGCGGGATTAGGCGGAAAAGAGAATCTGGAAGAGGTGGACTGCTGCGCCACGCGTCTTCGCGTTACGGTGAAGGACGGCAGCAAAGTGAATGACGCGGCGCTGAAAGCCACCGGCGCGCGCGGCGTTATCGTGCGCGGTAACGGTGTTCAGGTCATTTATGGCCCGCACGTCACGATTATCAAAAACGAAGTGGAAGAGATCTTATCGTAATGAAAACTGTACTGGATAACCTGAAGGGAAAACTGGTCGTCTCCTGTCAGGCGCTGGAAAATGAACCGCTGCACAGCCCGTTTATTATGTCGCGGATGGCGCTGGCGGCGGCGCAGGGCGGAGCCGCCGCCATTCGTGCCAACAGCGTGGTGGATATCGAGGCCATTAAGCAGCAGGTCTCTTTGCCTGTTATCGGCATCATCAAACGGGATTACCCGGAAAGCGAGGTGTTTATCACCGCCACGATGAAAGAGGTGGATGAGCTCATGGCCGCCTCTCCGGAAATCATTGCGCTTGATGCGACGGCGCGTGAGCGTCCCGGTGGAGAATCCCTGGAAACGCTGGTCACGCGCATTCGCTCGCGCTACCCCTCGGTACTGCTGATGGCGGATATTTCCACCGTGGGCGAAGCCGTGACGGCGCAGGCGCTTGGCTTTGACTGCGTCGGCACCACGCTTTACGGCTATACGGCGGAAACGGCGGGCCATTCGCTTCCGGAAAATGACTGCGCGTTCCTGAAGGCCGTGCTGGCCGCCGTGACGGTTCCCGTGATTGCCGAAGGCAACGTGGATACGCCTGAACGTGCGGCCAGATGCCTGGCGCTGGGCGCGCATACGGTCGTCGTCGGCGGCGCGATCACCCGTCCACAGCAAATTACCGAGCGTTTTATGGCGGCGATTGGCGCGCAAAGCACCGATGGAGCATGACCATCCGGCGGGGATCTGCGATACTTATCGTTTATCCCCTTTACTGAGATGACTATGCAGTACCCGATTAACGAGATGTTCCAGACCCTGCAAGGCGAGGGTTACTTTACCGGCGTTCCCGCTATTTTCATTCGTTTACAGGGATGCCCGGTTGGCTGTGCCTGGTGTGATACCAAACATACGTGGGACAAGCTCGCAGATCGGGAAGTGTCGCTGTTTAGCATTCTGGCGAAAACCAAAGAGAGCGATAAGTGGGGCGCGGGCAGTTCTGAAGATCTGCTGGCCATTATTGGTCGTCAGGGCTGGACGGCGCGCCACGTCGTGATCACCGGCGGTGAACCCTGCATCCACGATCTGACGCCGCTGACCGAGCTGCTCGAAAAGAACGGCTACAGTTGCCAGATTGAAACCAGCGGCACCCATGAAGTGCGCTGTTCACACACGGCCTGGGTGACGGTATCGCCAAAAGTGAATATGCGCGGCGGGTATGACGTGCTGTCTCAGGCGCTGGAACGCGCGGATGAGATTAAGCACCCGGTAGGGCGCGTGCGTGATATTGAAGCGCTGGATGAACTGCTGGCCACGCTGACGGATGAAAAGCAGCGCGTCATTGCGCTACAGCCGATCAGCCAGAAAGACGACGCGACGCGTCTGTGCATTGAAACCTGTATTGCGCGTAACTGGCGCCTGTCGATGCAGACGCACAAGTACCTGAATATTGCATAAAAAAGCCCGGTGGCGCTAGCGCTTACCGGGCCTACGGTTCGAGGCTCTTGTAGGCCGGGTAAGCGTCAGCGCCACCCGGCAAGCATCACTCCCCGCGATAGATACAGCCAGCGGTGCAGGTCTCTTTGATCATCACCGCGCTCAGCAGCGGCACCAGCGGCTTCATCTGATCCCAAATCCATTTCGCCAGCACTTCGCTGGTCGGGTTTTCAAGGCCCGGAATATCATTCAGGTAGTAATGATCCAGACGATCGTAGGTCGGCTTAAACGCCGCCTTCAGCTCGGCAAAATCCATGATCCAACCGGTATGCGGATCAACTTCACCGGTGATCTCAAGACGCACCATGAACGAATGCCCGTGCAGACGGCCGCATTTATGCCCTTCAGGGACATGCGGAAGGTGGTGGGCGGCTTCGAAGGTGAAATCTTTAAACAGTGTGGTGGACATGATCGCTCTCAGTAATGCGGAAAAAACCGCCGCATAGTACCGGAAAGCACAATTTTTAGCATTAACTAAAACGGCTCTGAAGCCAGGTGTCTCGTTAACAGGCGTTTTTTGTGGTTTTTATCGATAATTTTCAGTGGGTTAATTAATCGTTTTTATCGCTAAGTATGACAACTAAAACAGGTTAGTCCATTTGGTTATTTATTATTTCCATCCCTTCTTTAATTGTTATTATCCTCGCCGTTAACCTTATCTTCAGTTTGGATTTATTCGCTTAAAGTCCGCTTGGCTACTGGAACATAACGACGCATGACAACACAGGCCCCACCTTCAAATTTGCTTCCCCTGAACCCGGAGCAACTGGCGCGCCTTCAGGCTGCCACCTCTGATTTTTCTCCCACTCAGCTTGCCTGGGTCTCCGGTTATTTCTGGGGAATGCTCAATCAGCAGCCTGGCGCTGTGGCGGGTGCACCGGCAACGGCCGTTGAAATTCCGGCCATTACCCTGATTTCCGCCTCGCAGACGGGCAATGCGCGTCGCGTGGCCGAAGCGCTGCGTGACGACCTGCTGGCCGCCAAACTGAACGTGAACCTGGTCAACGCCGGGGATTATAAATTTAAGCAAATCGCGTCAGAAAAACTGCTGGTGATGGTCGCCTCTACCCAGGGCGAAGGTGAACCTGCTGAAGAAGCGGTGGCCCTGCACAAGTTCCTGTTCTCAAAAAAAGCGCCGAAGCTGGATGGCACGGCGTTTGCGGTATTTGGCCTTGGCGATACCTCGTATGAATTCTTCTGCCAGTCCGGTAAAGACTTCGACAGCAGGCTGGCGGAGCTGGGCGCGGAGCGCCTGCTGGACCGCGTTGACGCGGATGTCGAATACCAGACCGCCGCCGCCGAATGGCGTGCCCGCATCGTTGAAGTGTTGAAAGCGCGCGTGCCGAAAGAGACGTCGGCGCAGGCCGCGTTCACCGCGACGGGGGTCGTCAACGACATTCACACCAGCCCGTACACCAAAGAGGCGCCGCTGACGGCGAGCCTGTCGGTGAACCAGAAAATTACCGGCCGCGATTCGGAAAAAGACGTGCGCCATATCGAAATCGATCTCGGCGACTCTGGCCTGCGCTATCAGCCGGGCGACGCGCTGGGTATCTGGTACCAGAACGATCCGGCTCTGGTGAAAGAGCTGGTTGAGCTGCTATGGCTGAAGGGTGACGAGCCCGTCACCGTTGATGGCAAAACCCAGCCGATTTCAGAGGCGCTGCAGTGGCATTTCGAACTGACGGTGAACACCCCGAATATCGTCGAAAATTATGCCACCTTAACGCGCAGCGAATCCCTGCTGCCGCTGGTGGGCGACAAGGCGAAGCTGCAGCATTACGCCGCGACGACGCCAATTGTCGATATGGTCCGTTTCTCTCCGGCTCAGCTGGATGCCGATGCGCTAATCGGCCTGCTGCGACCGCTGACGCCGCGCCTGTACTCCATCGCCTCTTCGCAGGCCGAAGTGGAGAGTGAAGTGCATATTACCGTCGGCGTGGTGCGCTACGACATCGAAGGCCGCGCCCGCGCGGGTGGGGCTTCTAGCTTCCTGGCGGATCGCGTGGAAGAAGAGGGCGAAGTGCGCGTCTTTATCGAGCACAACGACAACTTCCGCCTCCCGGCGAACCCGGAAACACCGGTCATCATGATTGGCCCGGGCACCGGCATTGCGCCGTTCCGCGCCTTTATGCAGCAGCGCGCGGCAGATGAAGCGCCGGGTAAAAACTGGCTGTTCTTCGGCAACCCGCACTTTACCGAAGATTTCCTCTACCAGGTTGAGTGGCAGCGCTACGTGAAAGAAGGCGTACTGACCCGCATCGATCTGGCCTGGTCCCGCGACCAGAAAGAAAAAGTATACGTACAAGACAAACTGCGCGAACAGGGCGCAGAGCTGTGGCGCTGGATCAATGACGGTGCCCACATTTATGTCTGCGGCGACGCCAATCGCATGGCGAAAGACGTTGAGCAGGCACTGCTGGAAGTGATTGCCGAATTCGGCGGTATGGATGCCGAAACGGCGGATGAATTTTTAAGTGAGCTGCGCGTTGAGCGCCGTTATCAGCGAGATGTCTACTAATGAGCGAAAAACATCCAGGGCCACTGGTGGTCGAAGGTAAACTGACAGACGCCGAGCGCATGAAGCTGGAAAGCAACTATCTGCGCGGCACCATTGCTGAAGATCTGAATGACGGTCTCACCGGCGGCTTCAAAGGCGACAACTTCCTGCTGATCCGCTTCCACGGTATGTACCAGCAGGACGATCGCGACATCCGCGCCGAGCGTGCCGAACAGAAGCTGGAGCCGCGTCATGCGATGCTGCTGCGCTGCCGTCTGCCGGGCGGGGTGATCACCACCAGGCAGTGGCAGGCCATCGACAAGTTTGCCGGTGAAAACACGATTTATGGCAGCATCCGCCTGACCAACCGTCAGACCTTCCAGTTCCACGGCATTCTGAAGAAGAACGTGAAGCCGGTGCATCAGATGCTGCACTCGGTCGGGCTGGACGCCCTGGCGACCGCCAACGACATGAACCGTAACGTGCTTTGCACCTCGAACCCGTATGAGTCCGAGCTGCACGCCGAAGCCTATGAGTGGGCGAAGAAGATCTCTGAGCATCTGCTGCCGCGCACCCGCGCCTATGCGGAGATTTGGCTCGATCAGGAAAAAGTCGCGACCACGGACGAAGAACCGATCCTTGGCCAGACCTATCTGCCGCGTAAGTTTAAAACCACGGTGGTGATCCCGCCGCAGAACGATATCGATCTGCACGCCAACGACATGAACTTCGTGGCGATTGCCGAAAACGGCAAGCTGATTGGCTTTAACCTGCTGGTGGGCGGCGGCCTGTCCATTGAACACGGTAATAAGAAAACCTACGCCCGCACCGCGAGCGAGTTCGGCTTCCTGCCGCTGGAGCACACGCTGGCCGTGGCGGAAGCGGTAGTGACCACCCAGCGCGACTGGGGCAACCGTACCGACCGTAAAAACGCGAAAACCAAATACACCCTGGAGCGCGTGGGCGTGGAGACGTTCAAAGAGGAAGTGGAACGTCGTGCAGGCATCAAGTTTGAGCCGATCCGCCCTTACGAATTCACCGGTCGCGGCGATCGCATTGGCTGGGTGAAGGGTATCGATAATAAATGGCACCTGACGCTGTTTATTGAAAACGGCCGTATTCTGGATTATCCGGGCCGTCCGCTCAAAACCGGTCTGCTGGAAATTGCTAAGATCCATAAAGGCGAATTCCGCATTACCGCTAACCAGAATCTCATTATTGCCGGCGTGCCGGAGAGCCAGAAGGCGAAGATCGAGAAGCTGGCGCGCGACCACGGGTTAATGGATGCGGTTAAGCCGCAGCGTGAAAA
The DNA here is from genome assembly GCF_014982155.1 of Enterobacter cloacae complex sp. P16RS2. Taxonomy (NCBI): domain Bacteria; kingdom Pseudomonadati; phylum Pseudomonadota; class Gammaproteobacteria; order Enterobacterales; family Enterobacteriaceae; genus Enterobacter; species Enterobacter cloacae complex sp. P16RS2. The sequence continues at coordinate 8,027 of NZ_JADCKW010000042.1, forward strand.
CTCGATGGCCTGCGTGTCGTTCCCGACCTGCCCGCTGGCGATGGCCGAAGCGGAACGTTTCCTGCCGTCATTCACTGACAAGGTTGAAGCGATTCTGGAAAAACATGGTATTCCGGACGAGCATATTGTTATGCGCGTCACCGGCTGTCCGAACGGCTGCGGTCGCGCGATGCTGGCCGAGCTGGGTCTGGTGGGGAAAGCGCCGGGGCGCTATAACCTGCACCTGGGCGGTAACCGTATCGGCACGCGCATTCCGCGTATGTTCCGCGAGAACATTACCGAGCCGGAAATCCTTGATTCCATCGACGAGCTTGTCGGGCGCTGGGCGAAAGAGCGCGAAGCGGGTGAAGGCTTCGGCGACTTTACGGTGCGTGCGGGCATCATTCGCCCGGTGCTCGATCCCGCAAGGGATTTCTGGGAGTAACCACGAGAGGTAATTATGTCCGTACTCGATCTAAACGCCCTTAACGATCTGCCTAAAGTCGAACGCATTCTGGCGCTGGCAGAAACCAATGCCCACCTTGAAAAGCTGGACGCTGAAGGGCGTGTGGCGTGGGCGCTGGAAAACCTGCCGGGAGACTATGTGCTCTCGTCGAGCTTTGGTATTCAGGCGGCGGTCAGCCTGCATCTGGTGAATCAGATCCGTCCGGACATTCCGGTGATCCTCACCGATACCGGCTACCTGTTCCCGGAAACCTACCAGTTTATTGACGAGCTGACGGACAAGCTCAAGCTGAACCTCAAAGTGTACCGCGCGACGAAAAGCGCGGCCTGGCAGGAGGCGCGCTACGGTAAGCTGTGGGAGCAGGGCGTTGAGGGCATTGAGAAATACAATGAGATCAACAAAGTCGAACCGATGAACCGGGCGCTGAAAGAGCTCAATGCGCAGACGTGGTTTGCGGGCCTGCGTCGCGAGCAGTCCGGCAGTCGTGCAACCTTACCGGTTCTGGCGGTCCAGCGCGGGGTGTTTAAAGTGCTGCCGATTATCGACTGGGATAACCGGACGGTGTATCAGTATCTGCAAAAACACGGGCTGAAGTACCATCCGCTGTGGGACCAGGGCTATCTGTCGGTGGGCGACACCCACACCACGCGCAAATGGGAACCGGGAATGGCGGAAGAAGAGACGCGATTCTTTGGGCTGAAGCGCGAGTGCGGGCTGCATGAAGGGTGATAACCTTTTTGCCCGGTGGCGCTGCGCTTACCGGGCCTACAAAGGCTTATCGAGAGGGGTGGGGTGAGGGCATCAGGCCTTAAAAACCTCAGGCTTTCGCCGCCTTCGCCAGCTCCTTCACCAGCGGCAGCATGACTTTCACCACATCACGACTGCGGTGCTCAATCCGCTGAGGCAGCGCGCTGTCAATGTGCTGCTGATTATCCAGCATCACGTTGTGCCAGCTTGTCCCGTCCGGGAAGGGTTTCGATTTAGCCCGCTGCTGATAGCCATCTTTCTTGCCCAACGCCCAGTTTGTCGCTTCCACGTACAGCACCGGAATGCCCGCCTTATCGAAGACTTCCCCGTCGTTGCAGCAGCCTGTTCCGCGTGGGAAAGCAGGATTCCCGCCCGGATTGGTCGTGGCATAAACGCCATGGCTGCGGGCAATCGCCAGCGCCCGGTCGCGCGTCAGTTTCCGCACGGTACCCGGCGTACTCTGCCCGCTGTTGAAATAAAGTTTATCGCCGACGATCAGGTTATCGAGGTTGATCACCAGCAGCGTATTTTTCTTCTCCTCAGCGCTCATGCGCTTAAGGAGATTCTCAGCCCCGAGTTTGCCCTCTTCTTCACCGCTTGTGGCCACGAAACGAATGCCATACCGGGTTGGAATATCTTTCATCCGCTCGGCCAGTTCGAGCATCACGCCCAGGCCCGCCGCGTTGTCGTCCATGCCCTGCAGCGTCAGCCCGCCGAGGTTGTTATCCGTATCGGCATCGCTCATCGGGGCGTAGGTATCAAGGTGCGCCATAATAATAATCTGTTCAGCCGCGCTACCTTCATGCGCCGCGATAACCGTACTGCCGGTCACGTTATGCCAGTTTTTCGTTTTATTTCGTGAGGTATAGACGTAGCGGCTGTGAAACGACCGGATATCGCTCTGATAGCCCATCCCGGCAAACTGCTGGCGAAGATAGTCCGCGGAGAGCATCTCCGCAGGCGAGCCGGTCATGCGGCCAGGAAAGACGGTGGCGATATGCCGCGCCTGCATAGTGGCGATTTCACCATAAGGTTGGTTTTTTGCCTGGGCAGGAAGAATAAAGCAAACGCCGAGCGCCAGGGCAGCAATACGGTGGCGCGTTGCGGAAAACATAGTGAGTCCTTAAAAACAGAGCAAAATATTAACCCGCCTAGTATGAAACTGTGATCGCCCATACACAATTTGAATTGCTCTTAAATGCCCGATATTTCGCATGTTAAGCACTTTTTGGTATTAGCTTTTTCACGGCGTTATTCCATTGAGTAACTACTCATTCCAATTCGTAATTTCATTCGGTCTAAGCCGCCCCCTATAGTCCCTTTATTCCTCGTTGTTAGTGAGTTGTTGCTTGTGGACTATCTGCCCTTATTTGCCGCGATAAAAGAGAAGCCGGTGCTGGTTGTAGGCACGGGTGAAATTGCCGATCGCAAAATCGCGTTTTTGCAGCGCGCAGGGGCGCAGGTGCGGGTAGTGGCAGAAGCGGATTTTGACGAATCACAAATCGATACCGTAGTGCTGGTGATTGCAGCGACCGAAGATCGCGACCTGAACCGGCGGATTTCCGACGCCGCTCAGGCCCGTTACCGCCTGGTGAACGTGGTGGACGACCAGCCGTTATGCTCGTTTATCTTCCCGTCGATCGTTGACCGTTCTCCGCTGCTGGTGGCGATCTCCTCCGGCGGTACCGCACCGGTGCTGGCGCGCGTGCTGCGTGAAAAAATCGAAGCGCTGCTGCCGACCAGCCTCGGGCGCATGGCGGAAAAAGCCAGCTACTGGCGCAACCACCTGAAAACGCGCCTGACCAGCGTAACGGAACGTCGTCGCTTCTGGGAACGCGTATTTCGCGGCCGCTTTGCCAGTCTGATGCATGCCGGTAATGAGACGGCGGCGCAGAAGATCCTTGAGGACGAACTGGATAACCCCGGCAGCACGGGCGGGGAGATCATTCTGGTGGGGGCAGGGCCGGGCGATGCCGGACTTCTGACGCTGCGCGGCCTGCAGGTGCTGCAGGACGCGGACGTGGTGTTCTACGACCATCTGGTCACCGACGGCGTGCGCGAGCTGATCCGTCGCGACGCGGAGCAAATCTGCGTCGGCAAACGGGCTGGCGAGCACTCGGTGCCGCAGCACGACACCAACCAGATGCTGGTTGACGCCGCCAAAGCGGGTAAAACCGTGGTGCGCCTGAAAGGGGGTGATCCGTTTATCTTCGGCCGCGGCGGCGAAGAGTTGCAGGCGGCAGCCGAAGCGGGCATACCGTTCCAGGTGGTGCCCGGCATCACGGCGGCCTCTGCGGTGACGGCCTACGCCGGTATTCCGCTGACCCACCGCGATTACGCCCAGAGCGTCACCTTTGTGACCGGCCACTACAAGGCCGACAGCACGCCGTTCGACTGGTCGCATCTCGCCCAGAGCCGCCAGACGCTGGCGATCTACATGGGCACGATGAAGGCCGCGGACATCAGCGAACAGCTTATTCAGCACGGTCGCGAGGCGACGACGCCCGTTGCCGTCATTTCTCGCGGCACGCGCGTCGATCAGCACGTTGCGACGGGCACGCTGGAACATCTTGCAACCCTGGCGAAAGACGCCCCGATGCCCGCCCTGATCGTGGTGGGTGAAGTGGTGCAGCTGCACAGCACGCTCGCCTGGTTCCAACACACAACCGATACAGAAGGCTTTGGTTCTTCTGTCGTAAATTTGGCTTAAGGAACGGTTATGGACCAAAAACGTCTTACACACCTGCGGCAGCTCGAAGCGGAGAGTATCCATATCATCCGCGAAGTGGCCGCCGAGTTTTCTAACCCGGTGATGATGTACTCCATCGGTAAAGATTCCAGCGTCATGCTGCATCTGGCGCGTAAAGCGTTTTATCCGGGCACGCTGCCGTTCCCGCTGCTGCACGTGGATACCGGCTGGAAATTCCGCGAAATGTACGAGTTCCGCGACCGTACCGCGAAAGCCTATGGCTGCGAGCTGCTGGTGCATAAAAACCCGGAAGGGGTGGCGATGGGCATTAACCCGTTCGTGCACGGCAGCGCCAAGCACACCGATATAATGAAAACTGAAGGGCTGAAGCAGGCGCTGAACAAATACGGTTTTGACGCGGCCTTCGGCGGCGCGCGCCGTGACGAAGAGAAATCCCGCGCCAAAGAGCGTATCTACTCCTTCCGCGACCGCTTCCACCGCTGGGACCCCAAAAACCAGCGCCCGGAGCTGTGGCATAACTACAATGGTCAGATTAATAAAGGCGAAAGCATTCGCGTCTTCCCGCTCTCCAACTGGACCGAGCTGGATATCTGGCAGTACATCTATCTGGAAAACATCGAAATCGTTCCGCTGTATCTGGCCGCCGAGCGCCCGGTGCTGGAGCGCGACGGCATGCTGATGATGATCGACGACGATCGCATCGACCTGCAGCCGGGTGAGGTAATCAAAAAACAGATGGTGCGTTTCCGTACCCTCGGCTGCTGGCCGCTGACCGGCGCGGTGGAGTCCAGCGCGCAGACGCTGCCGGAGATCATCGAAGAGATGCTGGTGTCCACCACCAGCGAGCGACAGGGGCGCGTGATTGACCGCGACCAGGCAGGCTCCATGGAGCTGAAGAAACGTCAGGGTTATTTCTAAGGAGCCGCCATGAACACCACTATTGCTCAACAAATTGCCAACGAAGGCGGCGTGGAAGCGTATCTGCACGCGCAACAACACAAAAGCCTGCTGCGTTTTCTGACCTGCGGCAGCGTGGATGACGGGAAAAGTACCCTGATTGGCCGCCTGCTGCACGATACGCGCCAGATTTATGAAGATCAGCTCTCTTCCCTGCATAACGACAGTAAACGTCACGGCACCCAGGGTGAAAAACTCGACCTGGCCCTGCTGGTGGACGGCCTACAGGCGGAGCGCGAGCAGGGCATCACCATCGACGTGGCCTACCGCTACTTCTCTACCGAGAAGCGCAAATTTATTATCGCTGACACCCCGGGGCACGAGCAGTACACACGCAACATGGCGACCGGCGCGTCCACCTGCGACCTGGCGATCCTGCTGATGGACGCGCGTAAAGGCGTGCTGGATCAGACCCGTCGTCACAGCTTTATCTCGACGCTGCTGGGGATCAAACACCTGGTGGTGGCGGTCAACAAGATGGATCTGGTCAACTTCAGCGAAGAGAAGTTCGAGGAGATCCGTCAGAGCTACCTTACCTTTGCCGAACAGCTGCCGGGCAACCTGGATATTCGCTTTGTGCCGCTCTCGGCGCTGGAAGGGGATAACGTCGCCTCCCAGAGCGCGAACATGCCGTGGTACAGCGGTCCGACGCTGCTGGAAGTGTTGGAAACCGTTGAAATTCAGCGCGTGGTCGATACCCAGCCGATGCGCTTCCCGGTGCAGTACGTGAACCGTCCAAACCTCGATTTCCGCGGTTTCTCAGGCACCCTGGCGTCAGGCTCCGTGAAGGTAGGTCAGCGCGTCAAGGTGTTGCCATCCGGCGTGGAATCGACTATCGCCCGCATCGTCACCTTCGACGGTGACCTGCAGGAAGCGGGCGCCGGTGAAGCCGTAACGCTGGTGCTGAAAGACGAAATTGATATCAGCCGCGGCGACCTGCTGGTCGACGCGCAGGAAACGCTGGCGGCAGTGCAGGGGGCTTCCGTGGACGTGGTCTGGATGGCCGAACAGCCGCTGACCGCTGGCCAGAGCTATGACATCAAAATTGCCGGCAAGAAAACCCGCGCCCGCGTGGACGGTATTCAGTTCCAGGTGGATATCAACAACCTGACCCAGCGTGACGTCACCGAGCTGCCGCTGAACGGCATCGGTCTGGTCGATCTGACCTTCGACGAACCGCTGGTGCTGGATCCGTATCAGCAGAACCCGGTCACGGGAGGGCTGATCTTTATCGACAGGCTGACCAACGTTACCGTCGGGGCCGGTATGGTTCGCGAACCGATTAAACAGGCTGCCGCGACGTCTGAATTCAGCGCCTTCGAGCTGGAACTGAACGCGCTGGTGCGTAAACACTTCCCGCACTGGGGCGCACGCGATCTGCTGGGAGGCAAGTAATGGCCGCCCATGATGAGAACGTCGTCTGGCATCCTCATCCGGTGACCGTCGCCCAGCGCGAACAGCTCCACGGTCACCGTGGGGTTGTGCTGTGGTTTACCGGGCTGTCCGGCTCGGGTAAATCGACGGTGGCAGGCGCGCTGGAAGAGGCGTTGCATCGGCAGGGCGTAAGCACGTACCTGCTGGATGGCGATAACGTGCGTCACGGCCTGTGCAGCGATTTAGGGTTTAGCGACGATGACCGCAAAGAGAACATCCGCCGGGTGGGCGAAGTCGCCAGCCTGATGGCTGACGCCGGGCTGGTGGTGCTGACCGCGTTTATCTCCCCGCACCGCGCCGAGCGCCAGATGGTGCGCGAACGCGTGGGCCAGGATCGCTTTATCGAGGTGTTTGTCGATACGCCGCTGGAGATTTGCGAAGCGCGCGACCCGAAAGGGCTGTACAAGAAAGCGCGTGCCGGAGAGCTGCGCAACTTCACCGGAATTGACGCGGTATACGAAGCGCCTGAATCGCCTGAAATTCACCTGGAAGGTCAACAATTGGTAACAAATTTAGTAAGCCAATTATTAGACCTGCTCAGGCGGGACGATATTATCAGATCCTGAGGCGGTATCGTTCGGGAGCTGTCTTCCCGAACGATGAGTCACGGTCACAGGATTAGCTATGCGCAACAGTGAACATTACATCACCACCACCGGGTCGGAGCCGCTAGCGACCGACGACGAAACGACCTGGTCCTTTCCTGGGGCCATCATTGGCTTCGTCTCATGGCTGCTGGCGCTTGGCATTCCGTTTCTTATCTACGGCGGCAACACGCTGTTCTTCTTTCTCTACACCTGGCCTTTCTTTCTGGCGTTGATGCCCGTGGCGGTTGTTGTCGGCATTGCGCTGCACTCTCTGCTCAACGGCAAGCTCCTCTACAGCACCGTGGTCACGATTATGACGGTGGTTCTGATGTTTGGTCTGTTATTTTTGTGGCTCATGGGCTAACTTCAGCCATAATTCAAACCGTAACCAACTGTGTAACGATATCGTGCAGGACGATTCTGCGGAAAAAATGTGGTACATTTGCCCGCGATGTTGCGGCATCTCTGTTACCCCGGCGTAGTGCTCTGGGGAAGTCTTGGGATGATGATGCCGTTTTTCAGGGGGCAGGATGGGTAAACTAACGCTGCTGTTGCTGGCTTTGCTAATCTGGCTGCAATATTCGCTGTGGTTCGGTAAGAACGGACTGCACGACTATAGCCGGGTGAGCGATGACGTCGCGGCTCAGCAGGCAACAAACGCCAAACTTAAGGCGCGAAACGATCAACTCTTTGCTGAAATTGATGACCTCAATGGCGGGCAAGAGGCGATTGAGGAACGCGCACGCAATGAACTCAGTATGACTAAGCCGGGCGAAACCTTTTATCGTCTGGTTCCGGATGCGTCTAAACGCAATCAGGGCTCAGCACAAAACAATCGATAATCAGGCCCAGGATTACGACATGGCAGTAACTTTTTCGGACGTATGCGCCGTGGTGCCGGCCGCAGGTTTTGGCCGGCGCATGCAGACAGAATGTCCCAAGCAGTACCTCTCTATTGGCGATAAAACGATCCTCGAGCACGCCGTGGCGGCGCTGCTGGCGCACCCGCGGGTGACGCGTGTGATCATCGCTATCAGCCCTGGCGATGCGCGCTTCGCGCAGCTGCCGCTGGCAAATCATCCACACATTACCGTCGTTGACGGTGGCGCCGAGCGCGCCGATTCCGTTCTGGCGGGCCTTCAGGCCGCCGGAAACGCGTCGTGGGTGCTGGTACATGACGCGGCGCGTCCTTGCCTGCATCAGGACGATCTTGCGCGTCTGCTGGCGCTAAGCGAAACAAGCAAGGTTGGCGGGATTCTGGCCGCACCGGTGCGCGACACCATGAAGCGCGCCGAGCCGGGCAAACAGGCTATCGCCCACACCGTAGATCGCGTCGATTTATGGCACGCGCTGACGCCACAATTTTTCCCCCGCGAATTACTCCACGACTGCCTAACGCGAGCGCTTAAAGAAGGTGCGACCATCACGGACGAAGCCTCTGCGCTGGAGTATTGCGGTTTCCACCCTGAGCTTGTTGAAGGACGCGCTGATAATATAAAAGTGACGCGTCCGGAAGATTTACAGCTCGCGGAATTTTATCTTACCCGTTCGACCCATCAGGAGAAGGCATAATGCGAATTGGACACGGTTTTGATGTACACGCCTTTGGCGGAGAAGGCCCAATTATCATTGGCGGCGTGCGCATTCCCTATGAAAAAGGACTGCTGGCGCATTCTGATGGCGACGTGGCACTGCATGCGCTGACCGACGCGCTGTTGGGCGCTGCCGCGCTGGGTGATATCGGCAAGCTGTTCCCGGACACCGACCCGGCATTTAAAGGGGCGGACAGCCGCGAACTGCTGCGCGAAGCGTGGCGCCGCATTCAGGCGAAAGGTTACACCCTCGGCAACGTCGACGTGACGATTATTGCCCAGGCCCCGAAAATGCTGCCGCACATTCCGCAGATGCGCGTGTTTATTGCAGAGGATCTGGGCTGCCATATGGACGACGTGAACGTCAAAGCGACGACGACCGAGAAGCTGGGCTTTACCGGGCGTGGCGAAGGGATTGCCTGTGAGGCCGTGGCGCTGCTGGTGAAGGCGAGCAAATGACGGACTTCGACAACCTGACATACCTGCACGGTAAACCACAGGGGAACGGGGTGCTGAAAGCCAGCCCGGAAGATTTCCTCGTGGTGGAGGATCTGGGCTTTGAGCCGGATGGCGAAGGCGAACATATCCTGGTGCGTATTCTGAAAAATGGCTGCAATACCCGCTTTGTGGCCGACGCGCTGGCAAAATTCCTCAAAATTCATGCCCGCGAAGTGAGCTTTGCCGGACAGAAAGATAAACACGCCGTCACGGAACAGTGGCTCTGCGCGCGCGTTCCCGGCAATACGATGCCTGATTTAAGCAAATTTGAGCTTGAAGGCTGTAAGGTACTGGAATTCGCCCGCCACAAGCGCAAACTGCGTCTGGGGGCGTTGAAGGGGAACGACTTTACGCTGGTGCTGCGTGAAGTGTCCCACCGCGAAGATGTTGAAAAACGTCTGAACGCTATCAGTGAACGCGGCGTACCGAACTACTTTGGCGCGCAGCGCTTTGGCATTGGCGGCAGCAACCTGCAGGGCGCGCTGCGCTGGGCGCAAAGCGATGCACCGGTGCGCGACAGGAATAAACGCAGTTTTTGGTTGTCGGCGGCCCGCAGCGCGTTGTTTAATCAGATTGTGAGCGAAAGGCTGAAAAAACCGGACGCGAATCAAGTTGTTGTTGGCGATGCGCTACAATTAGCGGGACGCGGAAGCTGGTTTGTGGCAACGGCCGAAGAAATGGCCGATGTGCAGTCGCGCGTGGACGCAAAAGCGCTGATGATTACCGCCGCGTTGCCGGGTACGGGCGACTGGGGAACACAGGGCGACGCGCTGGCCGCCGAGCAGTCAGCCGTAGCGGATGCGCCAGAATTACAATCCTTGCTTGTGCGGGAAAAAGTCGAGGCGGCACGCCGCGCGATGCTGCTCTATCCGCAGCAGTTAAGCTGGAACTGGTGGGATGACGTAACCGTCGAGTTACGCTTCTGGCTACCGGCAGGTAGCTTTGCCACCAGTGTTGTCAGGGAACTTATCAACACCTCGGGTGATTATGCGAATATTGCTGAGTAACGATGACGGGATCCACGCGCCAGGCATTCAGACCCTGGCGAAACACCTCCGTGAATTTGCGGACGTGCAGGTCGTGGCGCCCGATCGTAACCGCAGTGGAGCGTCTAACTCTCTGACGCTGGAGTCGTCGCTTCGCACCTTTACCTTTGAAAATGGCGATATTGCCGTACAGATGGGCACGCCAACCGACTGTGTTTTTCTGGGCGTGAACGCGCTGATGCGGCCGCGTCCGGATATCGTTGTTTCCGGCATTAACGCCGGTCCTAATCTCGGTGATGACGTGATTTACTCCGGCACCGTGGCGGCCGCAATGGAAGGGCGCCATCTGGGATTCCCGGCGCTGGCGGTCTCGCTGAACGGCCATACGCACTACGATACCGCCGCCGCGGTGACCTGTTCGATCCTGCGGGCGCTCGGCCGCGAGCCGTTGCGTACCGGGCGCATCCTCAACATCAACGTGCCGGATCTTCCCCTCGACGAAATTAAAGGCATTCGCGTCACCCGTTGCGGGAGTCGACACCCTGCCGATCAGGTCATCCCGCAGCAGGATCCTCGCGGCAACACGCTTTACTGGATTGGCCCTCCCGGCGATAAGTGCGATGCGGGTCCGGATACCGACTTTGCCGCCGTGGATGAAGGCTATGTTTCGGTTACCCCGCTGCACGTAGATTTAACTGCGTATAGCGCGCATGATGTGGTGTCGGGCTGGCTGGATCGCGCAGGAGTGAACGCGCAATGGTAAACAAACGTGTACAAACTCTTCTGGAACAACTCCGCGCGCAGGGGATCCGCGACGAGCACGTGCTTGAAGCGCTTGCTCAGGTTCCGCGTGAGAAATTTGTAGACGAGGCGTTTGAACACAAAGCGTGGGAAAACGTGGCGCTGCCCATCGGACAGGGCCAGACGATTTCGCAGCCTTACATGGTGGCGCGCATGACGGAGCTGCTGGAGCTGACGCCTGACTCCCGCGTGCTGGAGATTGGCACCGGGTCGGGGTATCAAACCGCGATCCTGGCGCATCTGGTTCATCATGTATGCTCCGTTGAGCGGATTAAAGGTTTGCAGTGGCAGGCGCGTCGTCGCCTGAAACAACTTGATTTACACAATGTTTCGACACGACACGGTGATGGATGGCAGGGTTGGAAGGCGCGCGCGCCGTTTGACGCGATCATCGTGACGGCGGCCCCGCCTGAAATTCCTGCGGCCCTGTTGTCGCAGCTGGATGAGGGGGGCATTCTTGTTCTGCCCGTTGGGGACGAGCAGCAGCTTTTGAAGCGCGTTCGTCGGCGCGGCGGCGAGTTTATTATCGACACCGTGGAAGCCGTGCGCTTTGTGCCTCTGGTAAAGGGGGAGTTGGCCTGAGACTCGGAATTATCCAGGGTTATTAAGGCAAATTCAGCGTATGGTGTGGCGCGAAAGATTCGTGTCATCACGGTAAATTTTAAGTCACTGGTAGTTAACACATTCCTGGGGGATAAATGAGCGCGGGAAGCCCTAAATTCACCATCAGCCGTGTTGCGGCATTATCACTGGTTTCGCTCTGGCTGGCAGGCTGTACAAGTTCTAACAACGCGCCTGCGCCCGTCAGTTCTGTCGGCGGAAACAGCGGCTCGGGTAACACGTCCAGCGGAATGTTGATCACTCCTCCGCCTAAAATGGGTACCTCTACGGCGCAACAAAATCCGCCAATCCAGCCGGTTCAGCGTCCAATGACGCAGCCGACACATATTCAGCCAGTGGAACAGCCTGTTCAGACCCAGAATGGCCGCATAGTCTATAACCGTCAGTATGGGAACATTCCGAAAGGCAGCTATACCGGTGGCAGCACTTATACAGTGAAACGCGGCGATACGCTGTTCTACATTGCGTGGATCACCGGGAACGATTTCCGTGACCTCGCGCAGCGCAATAACGTCCAGGCCCCGTATGGTCTGGAAGTGGGGCAAACGCTCCAGGTTGGCAACGCGACGGGCACGCCGCTTACGCCTGGCAACACCGTTTCAGCGGCCGATGTGACGGCTCAAAATAACAGCGTTAAGCCTGCACAAAAATCCACCACGGTGGTTGCTTCACAACCTGTAATTACGTATTCTGAGGATTCAGGTGATCAGACTGCTAACAAAATGTTGCCGAATAATAAAGGGACTGCGACTGTTGTCACAGCACCGGTGACGGCACCTGTGGTTAGCTCTACTGAACCGACTGCCAGCAGTATGACTTCCAGTTCGCCAATCTCTGCATGGCGCTGGCCAACTGACGGCAAGGTTATCGAGAACTTCTCTTCCTCCGAGGGGGGAAATAAAGGGATCGATATCGCAGGGAGTAAAGGACAGGCTATCATCGCGACCGCTGACGGACGCGTTGTGTATGCCGGTAACGCTCTGCGCGGTTACGGTAATCTTATTATCATCAAACATAACGATGATTACCTGAGTGCCTACGCCCATAACGACACAATGCTGGTCCGGGAACAACAAGAAGTTAAGGCGGGGCAAAAAATCGCTACTATGGGTAGCACCGGAACCAGTTCTACACGCTTGCATTTTGAAATTCGTTACAAGGGGAAATCCGTAAACCCGCTGCAGTATTTGCCGCAGCGATAATTTGACGGGGCATGCCAGCCAGGGTGTCTCGTTCAGGGATCACGGGTAGGAGCCACCTTATGAGTCAGAATACGCTGAAAGTTCATGATTTAAATGAAGACGCGGAATTTGATGAGAACGGAGTAGAGGCTTTTGACGAAAAAGCCTTAGTAGAAGAGGAACCCAGTGATAACGATTTGGCTGAAGAAGAGCTGTTATCGCAGGGTGCCACACAGCGTGTACTGGACGCGACTCAGCTTTACCTTGGGGAGATTGGTTACTCCCCACTGCTAACGGCCGAAGAAGAAGTCTATTTCGCACGTCGTGCTTTGCGTGGTGATGTAGCCTCGCGTCGTCGCATGATTGAAAGTAACCTGCGACTGGTCGTGAAAATTGCCCGCCGTTACGGCAATCGTGGTCTGGCTCTGCTGGATCTGATTGAAGAGGGCAACTTAGGTCTCATCCGCGCAGTTGAGAAGTTTGACCCGGAACGCGGGTTCCGTTTCTCAACCTACGCGACCTGGTGGATTCGTCAGACCATCGAACGGGCTATTATGAACCAGACCCGTACGATCCGCCTGCCGATTCACATCGTCAAAGAGTTGAACGTTTATCTGCGTACCGCACGCGAGTTGTCCCATAAACTGGACCACGAGCCAAGCGCAGAAGAGATTGCCGAGCAACTCGATAAACCGGTTGATGACGTTAGCCGTATGCTGCGTCTCAACGAGCGCATTACCTCCGTTGACACCCCGCTGGGTGGCGACTCCGAAAAAGCGCTGCTGGACATCCTGGCCGATGAAAAAGACAACGGTCCGGAAGACACCACGCAGGACGATGACATGAAGCAGAGCATCGTCAAATGGCTGTTCGAGCTGAACGCCAAACAGCGTGAAGTGCTGGCACGTCGTTTCGGTTTACTGGGGTATGAAGCTGCGACACTGGAAGACGTCGGCCGTGAGATTGGTCTGACCCGTGAACGTGTTCGTCAGATTCAGGTTGAAGGTCTGCGCCGCCTGCGTGAAATTCTGCAGGGGCAAGGTCTGAATATCGAAGCGCTGTTCCGCGAATAAGCAACCTTTCGTCAAAAAAGGCCCGTCGTGAGACGGGCCTTTTTCTTTTGCGCTACGGCTTAGTCGTTTCGTGCAGCAGACGCCACACTATCCGATCGCCTTCCTGATTGAGCACCGCGGTTGACCAGCGCACGTTGACGGGCAGGTCCGGCCGGGTTTGCGTCTCCCGGTAGTGGAGCACCGCGCCACGATCCCAGCGCTGGATCGTGGATAATTCGTCAATGACGATCTTCAGTCCTGGACGGCTTCCGCGCTGATTTTCCAGAAAACTGGCAAGACCGATATAGTCGATCTGAACGCCGCCCGGTGGGATCATCATAAAATCCGGGCTGAAGCGGGCGAGCAGGGCGTCGGAATCACCTTCACCTTTTCCTAACCAGCCTTCAAGCGCAATGTGGAGGTCGATAATGTCGTGTTCGAAAGGCGTCATGAATTCTCCTGTCGCAGCTGGGTGAGCACCTGCGTATTGTTAAGACGAAAAATGTACGGTACAACAGGCAGCAGGGTCATGCCTGCGGCAAAAATAAACATCCCGTGCCAGGCGGCGAGCGGTGGCAGCCAGGCCTGCGCCAGGCTCAGTGCCTGCGCCAGCAGCAGGGCTCCGGCAAAAAAGCTCAGCTGACGATTAAGATTCCACAGCGCGCTGGCATCCGGCATCTCTTCCCGGCGCGTCGTCAGAAAAGCGCTGCTCTGAGCCGTACTGCTGCACAGGCTTCCCCCAGCGCCCATTAAGGTAAACGCAACGGCAGGCAGCAGCGTAGCCGAACTGACGTTAATCAAAAGCAGGATACCCGTCGCCTGCAGCAGGCAGCCGATGACGATCAGCGGTCGGGGGCCGATACGGTTAAAATAGCGTCCCGTTGCCGTGATGGCGATAAACGATGCCACGGACCACGGCAGCATGAGCATCCCCGTTGCGGCTGGGCTCATGTTCGCCACGTGCTGAAGATAAAACATGCCCGTGACGTTCACCCCAATAAATACGCCGGGAACGCATAAATAAACAAGCATCGAAAAACGCAAAAGCGGGTCCGCGAGCAACGACAGGTTTAGCAGTCTGGCCGCTTTCATCGCGGGCATCTCGTGTTTAAGCCACAGGCAGGCCAAAACAAAGGTCACGACAGCGACCGGTAGCGTGGCGAAAAATATCCATCGCCAGCTTAGCGTCTGCACCAGCAGGCCTCCGATAGCAGGGGAGCAGGCCGGGGCAAGCAGCGCGACCAGCATCACCGCCGAGGAGAGTCGGGCACGCTCGTGAGGCTTAAACTGTTGCCAGGTCAGCGCCTGTCCGACGGGGATCAGTAAGCCCCCTCCCACGCCCTGGAGTACTCGCCAGGCGATCAGGCTTTCAAGCGTTGCAGACAGGCCCGCCGCTGCGGAGGCTGCGCTGAACAGAAAAAGCGAGAGGAGGATGACGCGCTTAGGCCCGATGCGGCGCGTGAGCACGCTGCTGAACGGGATCACCAGCGTCAGGCCGGCTATGTACCCGTTGCTGACCCAGGCGAGGGCTGAAGGCGTGGTGTTAAAGGCTTGGGCCATTGCCGGGAAGGCGACGCTGGCAATAAACATATTGATTAAATCAAGAAAAAAGCCCAGCAGATAAACAACGGCGACTTTGCTGCGATACGTCATGGTGGATCCTCCGGTGAGGTGGCGTATCGTATCGATCCGGGAAGCACGGATAAACCTGACAAAGCGCGATATACTGTCAAAAATATTTTGACAGTAAAGGGCGTGATGATGATTAACCTGCAGCGGGCTCAGATGTTTGTTGCGGTGGCCGACACGGGCAGTTTCACTGCCGCAGCCGAGGCAATGGGGCTGACAAAAGCCGTGGTCAGCTTCAATATTCGCCAGCTAGAAGATGAGCTGGGCGTTACGTTGCTGCTGCGCTCCACCCGCCGTCTGACGTTAACCGAGGCGGGCGCGCTATTTCATCAGCGCAGCGTGGCGCTTCTGAAGGATGCGGAACGGCTGCAGGATGATGTCCGCGCGAATCATGCGGGGCTCACTGGCGAACTGCGGATCACGACTACGCCCGAGTATGGCTCACAGGTGGTGGTGCCGCTGCTGGCCAGGTTTAGCCAGCAGCACCCGGATCTTCGCGTGCGGCACGTTTCGTCGTCCCTGCATGCCGACCTTATCTCGGAGCGCTTTGACGTAGCCATCCGTCTGGGAACGCTTGCCGATTCGCGCAACCACGCCGCGCTGATTTCGCACTTCTCTATTCTCCCCGTTGCGACGCCCGGGTGGCAGGTTAACCATCCGATCGAAACGCTTGCGCAGCTGGCCCACGCGGACTGGATTATTCACGAGCGTCTGGCCTCGCCGCTGCGCTGGCAGGTGAAGGATGCCAGCGGTGCGCCTGAAACGCTGGAGATAAAAAAAGCGCCGCGCCTGTTTGCCGACAGCGCTCAGGCCCTTATGGCCTTTGCACTTGCTGGCGGAGGTGTGGCGTTACTGCCGGAATGGCTGGCGCGCGATGCGCTTGATGCGGGAAAACTGGTCCCGGTTTTACCGGGATATACCTTTGCGCAGCAGGGCATATATGCGGTTTATCCCGATGCCCGGCACGTGTCGGCGAAGGTGCGCACCTTTATCGATTTTATGCGCGCCAGCGTGAATTAATCGTGCATCATCTTTTTGATGAGCGCGGAGAACTGCTCCCGCTCGGCCTTGTTAAGACGTCCTAAAAACGCCTCATCCACCTCGTTGCCAACCGGTTTACAGCCAGCAAGCAGGGCTTCACCTTCTGGCGTCAGGAAGACAAACCGGCGGCGCTTATCGGCCGGATCGTGCTCGCGTTTGACCAGACCGCGCGCCTCCATGCGGCTGAGCATCTCCGCCAGGGTCGCTTTCGTGCTGACCGCCACTTCGGTCAACGCCACCTGTTCAATACCCGGATGCTCGGCAATAGAGCGCATCACCGCATACTGTGGCTTGGTCAGTTCCGGTAAGGCATGTTGCCACTGCGCGGTATGCTGTTGAAAAAGCTGACGTAACAGGTGGAACGCCTCTTGTCTTAGTTCCATGAACACTCCGACGGAAAAAATCTCTCCCCTATGATAGCCGCTATTGCTCTCAATTTTAACGCGGCATCTTTTAGCCATTCGTGTGATCGTATGCGAACGATCTTGCCAGGAAAACGATCCTGGAGTAGCTTATTTAAAATGTTCGTATGCGAACAAATAATTGAGGTGATGAATGAGATTGATAGTAGGAATGACGGGGGCAACGGGCGCACCGCTGGGCGTGGCGCTGCTGCAGGCGCTGCGGGAAATGCCGGAGGTGGAGACGCATCTGGTGATGTCTAAGTGGGCAAAAACCACCATTGAGCTGGAAACTCCTTACACCGCGCAGGACGTTGCTGCTTTGGCTGACGTTGTCCACAGTCCGGCTGACCAGGCCGCCACCATCTCCTCCGGCTCGTTTCGTACCGACGGGATGATCGTCATTCCCTGCAGCATGAAAACGCTGGCGGGTATCCGCGCGGGCTACGCCGAAGGGCTGGTTGGACGTGCGGCGGACGTGGTGCTGAAAGAGGGGCGCAAGCTGATATTGGTACCTCGTGAAACGCCGCTCAGCACCATTCATCTTGAGAACATGCTTGCCCTTTCCCGCATGGGCGTGGCGATGGTGCCGCCCATGCCTGCCTATTACAACCACCCGCAAACCGCCGATGACATTACCCAGCACATCGTGACCCGCGTGCTCGACCAGTTCGGTCTGGAGCATAAAAAGGCGCGCCGCTGGAACGGGCTGCGGGAGGCGAAACATTTTGCACAGGAGAATAAAGATGGCATTTGATGATTTGAGAAGCTTCCTGCAGGCGCTCGATGAGCAAGGGCAACTGCTGAAAATTGAGGAAGAGGTTAACGCCGAGCCCGATCTGGCGGCGGCAGCCAACGCGACCGGCCGCATTGGCGACGGCGCGCCCGCGCTGTGGTTCGACAACATTCGTGGCTTTACCGATGCCCGCGTGGTGATGAACACCATCGGCTCCTGGCAGAACCACGCCATTTCGATGGGGCTGCCTGCGAACACCCCGGTAAAAAAACAGATCGACGAATTTATCCGCCGCTGGGATAAATTTCCCGTTACACCGGAGCGCCGCGCCAACCCGGCCTGGGCGCAGAATACGGTGGACGGTGAAGACATTAACCTGTTCGATATTCTGCCGCTGTTCCGGCTGAACGACGGCGACGGGGGTTTCTATCTCGATAAAGCGTGCGTCGTCTCGCGCGATCCGCTTGACCCGGATAACTTCGGCAAGCAGAACGTCGGCATCTACCGCATGGAAGTGAAGGGCAAGCGCAAGCTCGGCCTGCAGCCGGTACCGATGCACGATATCGCTCTGCATCTGCACAAAGCCGAAGAGCGCGGCGAAGACCTGCCGATTGCCATTACCCTCGGCAACGATCCGATCATTACCCTGATGGGCGCGACGCCGCTGAAATACGATCAGTCAGAGTATGAAATGGCTGGCGCGCTGCGTGAAAGCCCGTACCCGATTGCCACCGCGCCGTTGACCGGCTTCGATGTGCCATGGGGTTCTGAAGTGATCCTGGAAGGGGTGATTGAAGGCCGCAAGCGTGAAATCGAGGGGCCGTTCGGCGAGTTTACCGGACACTATTCCGGTGGTCGTAACATGACGGTTGTCCGTATCGACAAAGTCTCTTACCGCACCAAACCGATTTTTGAGTCGCTCTACCTCGGCATGCCCTGGACCGAGATTGACTACCTGATGGGGCCGGCTACCTGCGTCCCGCTCTACCAGCAGCTCAAAGCGGAATTCCCGGAAGTGCAGGCGGTGAATGCGATGTATACCCACGGTCTGCTGGCGATTATCTCCACCAAAAAACGCTACGGCGGTTTTGCCCGCGCGGTCGGTTTACGCGCCATGACCACGCCGCACGGCCTCGGCTACGTGAAGATGGTAATTATGGTGGATGAGGATGTCGATCCGTTCAACCTTCCGCAGGTGATGTGGGCGCTGTCGTCGAAAGTGAACCCGGCAGGCGATCTGGTGCAACTGCCGAACATGTCGGTCCTTGAACTCGATCCCGGTTCCAGCCCGGCTGGCATTACCGACAAACTGATTATCGATGCCACCACGCCTGTCGCGCCGGACACCCGGGGCCACTACAGCCAGCCGGTACAGGATCTGCCTGAAACCAAAGCCTGGGCTGAAAAACTGACCGCGATGCTGGCAGCACGTCAATAAGGAGGAAAAGATGATTTGTCCACGTTGTGCCGATGAGCATATTGAAGTGATGGCGACGTCGCCGGTAAAAGGGGTCTGGACCGTTTATCAGTGCCAGCATTGTTTGTATACCTGGCGCGATACCGAACCGCTGCGCCGCACCAGCCGCGAGCACTATCCGGAAGCGTTCCGCATGACGCAGAAGGATATTGATGAGGCGCCGCAGGTGCCGACAATCCCGCCGCTGCTGTAAAAAAAAAGCCCGGTGATGCTGCGCTTACCGGGCCTACGGTTTTGTAGGTCGGGTAAGACGAAGCCGCCACCCGACAAAACAGACCGCAGAAAACTAAACCAGACTCTTCAACCTGTAAATCCACTCCAGCGCCTGACGCGGCGTCAGTGAATCCGGGTCGAGGTTCTCCAGCGCTTCCACCGCAGGCGACGTCTCTTCCGCAGGCACCAGCAGCGACATCTGGGTGCCATCAATCTGCGTCGCCGCCGCATTCGGTGACAGGCTTTCCAGTTCACGCAGTTTCTGACGCGCGCGCTTGATCACGTCCTTCGGTACGCCTGCCAGCGCCGCGACGGCCAGGCCATAGCTCTTGCTCGCCGCGCCATCCTGCACCGTGTGCATGAAGGCAATGGTATCGCCGTGCTCCAGCGCATCCAGATGAACGTTCGCAACCCCTTCCATTTTCTCCGGCAGCTGCGTTAGTTCGAAATAATGGGTGGCAAAAAGCGTCATGGCCTTGATTTTATTCGCAAGGCTTTCCGCACAGGCCCATGCCAGCGACAGACCATCATAGGTTGACGTTCCGCGTCCGACCTCGTCCATCAGCACCAGGCTGTGCTCCGTCGCGTTATGCAGAATGTTTGCCGTTTCGGTCATCTCGACCATGAAGGTTGAGCGTCCGCTCGCCAGATCGTCCGCTGCCCCAACGCGGGTAAAGATGCGGTCGATGGGGCCAATCTCCACGTTTTGCGCCGGGACGTAGCTGCCGATATACGCGAGCAGCGCAATCAGCGCCGTCTGACGCATATAGGTACTCTTACCGCCCATGTTCGGACCGGTAATGATCAACATTCTTCTCTGCGGTGACAGGCTCAGCGGGTTGGCGATGAACGGTTCGTTCAGCACCTGCTCTACCACAGGGTGACGGCCTTCAGTGATGCGAATGCCGGGCTTATCGGTAAAGGTCGGGCAGGTGTAGTTCAGCGTTTCAGCGCGTTCTGCCAGATTGACCAGCACGTCCAGCTCCGCCAGCGCGCTGGCGCTCTGCTGCAGGTCGCCCAGGTGAGGCATCAGCATGTCAAACAGCTCGTCATAAAGCTGTTTTTCCAGCGCCAGCGCCTTGCCTTTCGAGGTGAGGACTTTGTCTTCGTACTCTTTCAGTTCAGGAATGATGTAGCGTTCGGCGTTTTTCAACGTCTGGCGACGCACGTAGTGAATCGGCGCCAGGTGGCTCTGCCCGCGGCTAATCTGAATGTAGTAACCGTGTACCGCGTTATACCCCACTTTCAGGGTGTCGAGCCCAAGACGTTCGCGCTCGCGGATTTCCAGCTTGTCGAGATAGTCCGTCGCACCGTCGGCCAGCGCGCGCCATTCGTCCAGCTCTTCGTTGTAGCCTGGGGCAATCACGCCGCCATCACGCACCAGAACCGGAGGCGCATCGATAATGGCGCGCTCCAGCAGTTCGCGAAGCTCGGTAAATTCGCCCATGGTTTCGCGCAGTTTCTGTACTGGCGCGCTGTCAACGTCACTCAGCTGCGCGCGCAGTTCCGGCAGCTGCTGGAAAGCATGGCGCATCCGCGCGAGGTCACGTGGTCGCGCTGTTCGTAGTGCCAGACGCGCAAGGATACGCTCCAGATCGCCTACCTGACGCAGGACCGGCTGCAGCTCGGTATAACGATCCTGCAGCGCGGCAATCGTCTGCTGACGGCAAACCAGCGTCTCGGTATTGCGGATCGGCATATGCAGCCAGCGTTTCAGCATGCGGCTGCCCATTGGCGTAACCGTACTGTCGAGGACCGACGCGAGCGTATTTTCTACGCCACCCGCCAGGTTCTGCGTGATCTCCAGGTTACGGCGCGTGGCGGCATCCATGATGATGCTGTCCTGCTGGCGCTCCATGGTGATAGATCGGATATGCGGCAGGGCGGTGCGCTGGGTATCTTTCACGTACTGCAGGAGGCAACCTGCCGCACACAGCCCGCGCGGTGCGTTTTCAACGCCAAAGCCAATCAGATCGCGGGTGCCAAACTGCAGATTCAGCTGCTGGCGCGCGGTATCAATTTCGAATTCCCACAGCGGACGACGGCGCAACCCGCGACGACCTTCAATCAGCGCTATTTCAGCGAAATCTTCGGCATAGAGCAATTCTGCAGGGTTGGTGCGCTGCAGTTCGGCAGCCATCGTTTCACGGTCAGCCGGTTCACTCAGACGAAAACGTCCGGAGCTGATATCCAGCGTCGCGTAGCCAAACCCTTTACCGTCCTGCCACAGCGCTGCCAGCAGGTTATCCTGGCGCTCCTGTAACAGGGCTTCATCACTGATGGTGCCAGGCGTGACGATGCGCACGACTTTGCGTTCCACCGGGCCTTTTGAGGTCGCCGGATCGCCGATCTGTTCGCAGATGGCAACGGACTCGCCCTGATTCACCAGCTTCGCCAGGTAGTTTTCTACCGCGTGGTGCGGGATACCTGCCATAGGAATGGGTTCGCCTGCCGATGCGCCACGTTTGGTCAGCGAGATGTCGAGCAGCTGCGATGCACGCTTAGCATCGTCATAAAACAGCTCGTAAAAATCGCCCATACGGTAAAACAGCAGGATTTCCGGATGCTGTGCTTTCAGCTTCAGATACTGCTGCATCATCGGCGTATGTGCGTCGAAATTGTCGATTGTGCTCATGGAGTTATGATGTCCATTTCTTTGAAAATAAACCGTTTTGATGGGCTCAATGGCCGTTTGTTCCTTCTATTGTCGCATGAAAAAAAGGTCCGGCGCAGAAAAATGTCGTGGCTTTACGAGGCATCTTCCGACATTAATTCGATGACAATTTTTCCATGCTCCACGCCCACCCTGACTCGGGAATGGGTCGTAAATCCCGCTTTTTCAAGCCAGTCACCTTTTAAGCTCAGCGCCGCATGCACGCTGTAGCGCTTCGGTATCTTGGTATTGCGGTCTTCATGGCGCTTTCTAAAATATCCCACTTTTAAATGGCGGTAGGGTTTGTTGATAGCAAGTTCTTGCATAGGGTCTCCCGACAACACGGATAAAAGTCATTACTGATGCCTGTATAAAATACCAGTGATTGTCGGGCGGTGCAGGGCTAAAACTGGAATCAGGCTTCAGAAAACCGCATGCAAAAACTGAAATTCTGCATTGAAAGGTGTATTATTTTTGCACTTTATTGTTCGGTAAGTCGCTAT
Source organism: Enterobacter cloacae complex sp. P16RS2 (assembly GCF_014982155.1). NCBI lineage: Bacteria > Pseudomonadati > Pseudomonadota > Gammaproteobacteria > Enterobacterales > Enterobacteriaceae > Enterobacter > Enterobacter cloacae complex sp. P16RS2. The sequence goes on from NZ_JADCKW010000042.1 coordinate 30,291, forward strand.
GTCCGGTAAACGAATTTCACGCGAAAAAGAGACCATCGCGAAAATGATCGCGCTGTATCAGAAGCAGTGTCCTCAGGCCTCTGCGGAAGAGGGGCACTATCAGGCGCTAAATGCCTATGCCGATAAGCGCCTGGATAAATGCGTTTTCGGGGAGGAAAAGCCTGCCTGTAAACAGTGTCCGGTCCACTGCTACCAGCCTGCCAAACGCGAAGAGATGAAGCAAATTATGCGCTGGGCAGGCCCGCGAATGCTCTGGCGTCACCCGATTCTGACCGTCCGTCATCTGATGGATGATCGTCGTCCCGTACCGGAACTGCCGGAAAAGTATCGTCCGAAAAAGTGACCGGTTCAGCTTCTGAGCGGGCGGCAAATCACGTTCATGGCCAGCGCGCTGCAGAGCGGGAAGAGGGCCAGCAGCAGCCAGGGAAGCATCGCCTGCGTGGAGGGCACCAGGGCGCGATCCAACAGACTGCCAAACAGCAAATTCCCCGTCAGGACCGCGACTCCGCCAGCGGTGGCGAGTGCGCCATAGTGCGCCCCCAGCGTGGACTCTTCGGCAAACCTTGGGATCAGATCCTTTGCCGAGGGTACCAGCAGCATCTGCCCCAGCGTCAACAGCGTCACGAAACAGACCGACGGCAGCAGGCGCAGCCAGCCCTCTGGCGGTGCCGTCGACGCAAACATTGCCACACTTGCAAAGGCGGCGGAGAGCAGCAAAAAGCCCACCGGCAGGATCCTCACCGCGCCCACGCGCCGGGCGAAACGCGCCAGCGGCAGCTGTAACGCCACGATCAGGACAGAGGCCAGCATAAAAAGCGGGCCGAGATCTTTCTCGTTACCGCCGGAACGCTGGATCTCTACCGGCAACGCCAGATAGAGTTGGTTATAGCTCAAAAGCCACGAGCTATAGGCAATAATAAAGGCGACAAAGCGGGGCTGGCGGAATGTCGTCCACCAGGGAACGAGCTTCAGCGTCCGCGAGGCGTGGCGTGACGCGGGCAGGCGAAAGTAGAGCACCACCAGCGCAACGATAAAGACCCCTGCGCCCGCCAGCGCCACCTGGCGAAAGCCCAGGCCGGTGAGCAGGGCGCCGGCAACCGGGCCCAGTACCGCACCGAGTTCCCCGCAGACCGCAAAGAGCGCGAACCACTCCGCCCGGCTTCGTTTACCTTTCGCCTCGCTGTGCGTGCCCGCTTTCGCCAGCAATGCTTCAATCGACGGAGAAAACAGCGCGCCGCCCACGCCTGTCAAACATGCGCCCAGAATAATCGGCCACAGCGATCCTCCGAACGCCAGCAGCAGATACCCCGCAACGCGAACAATACAGCCGCTCAGGATAACGACTTTCGCGCCAAACCTGTCCGAGAGCGCGCCGCCGACGATAAACATCCCCTGCTGAGAGAAGGTGCGCAGGCCGAGGATCAGCCCGATCAGCCCGCCGGAGAGCAGCATGTCGTCGCGCAGGAATATCGCCAGGAAGGGAACAACGGCGTAAAAGCCGATGTTAAAAACAAACTGGCTACCCAGTAAGACGGGCGGCCAGAGCGTGGTGGCAGGGCGAAGGGGCATCGTTGTTCACTCGCCCCTAAACGATAAAGTGAATGTGCTTTTTGCCATGGAACGGTGAGATCTCAATTTTGGTTTTGACCCGGAAGACGTCCCAGAGCAGCGACTCGGACAGGATGTCCTGCGGTGTTCCCGTCGCCACAATGTGCCCTTTCTGCATAACAATCAGCGAGTCGCAGAACATCGAGGCGTGGTTGAGATCGTGGATGGCGACAATGCTGGTGACCGGTAATTCGCTGATCAACTGCATCAGCTGCATCTGATGATGAATGTCCAGGTGGTTGGTCGGTTCATCCAGCAGGATTTCCGTCGGGGTCTGGGCCAGCGCGCGGGCAATGTGGACGCGCTGACGTTCACCGCCGGAGAGGCTCAGCCAGCCCTGGTCGCTTTTATCCAGCATATCCACGCGCTGCAGAGCGGCGGTGACGGTTTCGTCATCGTGCGTGCTCCAGTTGGAAAAGGCGGAGTGGTGCGGAATACGTCCAAGTTTCACCACGTCGCGCACGCGCATGTTGGCGTCAGTCATGCCGTGCTGTTCCACGAAGGCGACCCGGCGGGCAAGCTGTTTTTTGGCGATGCGGGTAATGTCCTGTCCGTCCAGGGTGACGCAGCCAGCATCCGGGCGACGCAGCCCCGCGAGGATACGTAAAAGAGAGGATTTACCGCAGCCGTTAGGGCCAAGCAGTCCTACCGTTTCGCCCCGTGACACCTTCAGCGAGACGTCATTAACGATGACTTTTTTGCCGACCTTCCAGGTAATATTTTCCGCGCAGATGCTCATCACTTATTCCTTGAACGGTAAATAATCACGGCAAAGAAGGGGACGCCAACCAGCGCGGTGACCACGCCGACGGGCAGGCTTTGCGGTGCAATCAGCATGCGTGAGGCAATGTCTGCCAGCACCATCAGGATCGCGCCTGCCAGCGCGCTGGCAATCAGCAGCGTGCGGTGCAGCGGCCCGAACAGGAAACGCATCACGTGCGGCACCACCAGCCCGACAAAGCCGATTGACCCCGCCATGCTGACGATGGTTGCGGTAATCAGCGCGGTGGTGGTAAAGAGCGCCAGGCGCACCCAGGGAACGGCAATGCCCAGCGACGCGGCTGCGTCGTCACCGAACGTAAAGGCATCCAGCGCCCGGGAATAGTAGAGGCAAATGGCTAACCCAATCAGCACCACGACCAGTGCCAGCTGGAATTCAGGCCAGCGTACGCCGCTGAAGCTGCCCAGCAGCCAGAACATCACGTCGCGCGCCTGCTGGGCGCTGGCGGAGGTGCTGATGGTGTAGGCGGTAATGGCGTTGAAAAGCTGCGAGGCGGCGACGCCTGCCAGAATAGTACGTTCATTCCCGCCGCGCGCGCCGTTCGTCAGAAACGCGACAAACGCAAACGCGGCGAATGCCCCGGCGAAGGCACCGGCAGAAAGGGAGACCGCACCGGTGCCGATCCCCAATACGACAACAGAAACCGCCCCGGTCGACGCGCCCGCGGACACGCCGAGCACGTAGGGTTCCGCCAGCGCGTTCTTCAGCAAGCTCTGCAATACGGCACCGCAGATGGCCAGCCCCGCGCCGCAGCAGGCCGCCACCAGCGCGCGGCTCAGGCGAAAGTCCCAGATCACGCTTTCATAGATGCGAGTGAGCGGAACCTCGGTGAGCCCCATTTTATTGCTGATGGCGTAAAACACGTTATCAAGCGGGATGGACAGCTCGCCGACGCTGACGCTCAGGGCGATCACCAGAAATAGCAGTACCAGGGCGAGCAAAGCCGAGGTCGTCAGAACCAGGCTCTGCCGGGCCTGAAGAACGGCGATTGTCATCAGTTCAGCCCCAGCTTTCTGAGCTGTTCGCCGACCTGCTCAGCCCCGTAAATCGTGCGAATCGTCGGGTTCATGGCCTGACCGTCCATCACCACGATGTGGCCTTTTTTCACCGCGTCCAGCTGGCTGACGGCAGGATCGCTCTTCAGGAATTTGATTTTTTCTTCCGCGTTATCCAGCGCCCAGCGGTTGCGGTCCAGGCTGGAGACCACAATCACATCCGGATTGGCGGCAATAATGCTTTCCCAGCCCACGGTTGGCCATTCGGTCTCGGAGGTGATGGCGTTATGCCCGCCCATCAGGCTCGCAATAAACCCGGAGGGGCTATTTTTACCGCCTACGTAGGCGTCCGCAGAGGGGGATGAGCTGGAGAACCAGAAGACAAACGAGAGGTCTTTTTTGTTCTTGCCGAATTCCTTACGCAGGTCGGCCTCACGTTTTTTGAAATCGGCAATCACGGCCTGACCGCGGTCTTCAACGTTAAAGATTTTGGCGAAATCCTCAATCTCCTGATAGAGATACGTCATACCCCACAGTTTCTGGCGGCTGCCGTACATATCGCCCGTGGCTTTTTTGGTCGCGCACATGCCCGGTGACACGTAGCTGTTCACGCCCAGGGTCATCAGATCGTCGCGTTTTGCGACCTTGCTTTCCGGCCCCAGCAACAGCGGCGTTTGGGCGGGGACAAAGTCGGGATTTTGCGCAAGCACGGATTCAAGGGTAGGGATTTCGACCGTCAGGGTTTTGATTTTTGCGTTCTGTTCCGCGAGCTGCGGCAACACTTTCGTCGGCCAGAAGGCGCTGGCCTTCACCTTATCTTCCAGCCCCAGCAGGAGCAAGATTTCGACGGTATTCTGACCCAGGGCCACGACGCGTTCCGGCGCTTTGGTGAATGTCTCTTTATAGCCACAGTTTTCAATGGTCAGAGGATATGTGGTTGCCAGAGCAGAACTGACCGACGCAACCGCCAGGCCTAACGCGCAGATGACCTTCTTCATGAAACGCTACCCTTGATTAATATTATTATTGATGCAAATGAAACTCATTATTAAGGCGGAATTTTATACAGAGGAAACGATTTTGTGTCAATGAGGGACATTGCGCAGGGTAACGAAAGGCGGTGTCAGAGCAACACCGCCGGATTGGGGGGCTTAAACCAGGCTCTCTTTATCAATCCCGAGACGCTTCATGCGTGACAGCAGGGTGGTGCGTTTTAACCCCAGGCGCTGGGCGGCACCTTTTGGCCCGGCGACCACGCCGTTGGTCTCTTTCAGCACGCGCATAATGAGCTGATATTCATCTTCTCCCTCTTTCGCTGTCTCGGCGGCGGGCGCGGTTACGTCAGGAAGCGTAACTTCAGGCAGGGAGAGTTGCAGCACGTTTCCGCGCGTCAGCAGCACCGCGCGTTCGATGACGTTTTCCAGCTCGCGCACGTTGCCGGGCCATTCCATCGATGAAAGGGTACGCAACGTCTCGGCAGGAATACTGTCAATGTTTCGCCCCATCCGGCGCGCGATCTTCGCGGTAAAGGCTTTGACCAGCAGGGGGATATCTTCCGGGCGCTCGCGCAGCGGCGGCAGGAAGATCGGGAAGACGTTCAGACGATAGTAAAGGTCGCTGCGAAACTCGCGGTCGGCGACCATTTTTTTCAGGTCCCGGTTGGTGGCCGCAATCAGCCGCACGTCGGTCTGGATAAGCTTGTTGCTGCCAAGACGTTCAAACTCCTGCTCCTGCAGGACGCGCAGCAGTTTCGGCTGTAGCTCCAGCGGCATATCGCCCACTTCGTCGAGGAACAGCGAGCTTTTGTCCGCCAGCTCAAACCGGCCCAGCCGCTGGCTGCTTGCCCCGGTAAAGGCACCTCGTTCGTGGCCGAACAGGTCGCTTTCCAGCAGCCCTGCGGGCATCGCGGCGCAGTTCATCTTCACCATCCGACGGCTGTTGCGGTTGCTCAGGTTGTGGATGGCGCGGGCAATCAGCTCTTTACCCGTACCGGTTTCGCCCAGAATCAGTACCGTGCTGTCGCTTTGCGCCACCATCTCAACCTGCTTGAGCACGTTGTACATGGCGTCGCTACGTCCGATGATTTCGCCAAACTCGCTGTCCACGTTGTTGAGTTGTTCGGTCAGGGCCAGGTTCTCATCCACCAGCCGCTCCTTCAGACGATGAATTTCCTGATAGGCGAGGGCGTTATCCAGGGCGATGGAAATACGCTCGGCAATCTGGCGCAGCAGCTTCAGGTTGGCGGTGGTGAACACGCCTTCCTCGCACTGCGCCAGCTTCAGCACGCCCAGCATGGTGTTACCGGACATCAGCGGCAGCAGGCACAGGGTCTGAATTTTATTGCCCCAGGTGTTAAACAGCATCCGCTCGTACGGCGCGACCGGGTCCTGCTCGTTCAGGTTGAGCAGGAGGATCTCTTTGCTTTTGAAGACCCGCTCAGAAAGGGTGCCCGCTTCGTCCACTTCGCTCTGCTCGTGCGCCGGGTTGGCTTCATCGAGATAATGCGTGGAGTAGATGTTCAGCTTGCCCTTGCGATGGCCGCGCAGCGCAATGCTGATGGCGTCTATTTTGAAATAGTGGTGGATCTCTTTCGAGACTTCGCTGACCAGCTCGTCCATGTCCAGGCGGGAGAGCACGGCGTTGGTGATGGCGACCAGAATGCGGAAGTTGTCGCGCTCGCGGCTCAGCAGGTCGTAATCGACGTTATTGGTGACGCGGCCTTGGATCTGCTCCGCGACGACGGCCACAATCTGGGTAAAGGTGTGCAGGCGCTCGTATTCCGCCTCGCTCCAGGGCTGGTCGGTCGTGCGGATAAACTCGCAGCCGCCAAAAATCTGGCCCTCAGCCGCCAGCGGCAGCATGCAGTAATGCCCGAAAGGCTGATAGAGGTCGCTCTCCGCCAGCTTCGGCCACGCCTGGCGGAACTCCGCAAAGCTGCAGTGCAGCACTTCAGGCCGGGAGAGTATGCGGCGCACCGGGCCGTGCGCCAGATACGTTTCGTCTTCGTATTCAAACGTTTTGCCATTATCACGCGTCGAGTAGTAGCTCGCGCGCTGCGTTCCGCTATGCCAGAGCACAATCGCGGCGCTGTCCGCCAGCGCCGATTGCCTGACCAGCCGCGTCAGGGCATCGCTCAGCGCACCGAGATCGGGCTGCTGTAAAAGTGTGCGCGTGATGTCAAACAGGCCCTGCTGTCCAAGATCGCTCATCGGTGTATACGGCATATTGCTTTCCAATAGAAACTGGCAAAAAAAGAGACATTCAGTGCTGACCGCTTTTGGCGCGGTTCTAGCAAATACGGGGTAAGGGTTCCGCGTGCGGCAGATCCAGCGTCCGCTTCACGCCATAAAGCCCGGCCAGGCGCACCCCTTTGCGCTCAACCACTTCACCAATCATCGCCGCCTCTTTTCCTGAGGGATGAGCCCGCAGCTGTTCAAGAACGGCTTCCGCGGCCGAGCGTTCAACGCCAATCACCAGTTTGCCTTCGTTGGCAAAGTTGAGCGGGTCAAGGCCCAGCAGTTCGCAAAGCCCGCGAACGGCAGGCTTAACGGGCAGGCTGCGCTCGGTGAGTTCAATCCCGTACCCGCAGCTTGCCGCAAATTCGTGTGCCACGGCATTCACGCCGCCTCGCGTGGCGTCCCGCAGGGCTTTCACGCCGGGAATACCCCGCAGCGTCTGGATCAGCGGGGTGAGCACCGCGCAGTCACTGCGCAGTTCCCCGTCCAGCCCCAGACCTTCGCGCAGGTTAAGGATGGTCGCCCCGTGGCAGCCCAGCGTTCCGGTCACGATCAGCACGTCGCCCACGCTAAGCCGCTTCGCCGCCCAGTGAATATCGGCGGGGATCGCGCCCATGCCGGCGGTGTTGATAAATAGCTTGTCGGCCGCGCCGCGCTGCACCACTTTGGTATCGCCGGTGACGATAGCTATCCCGGCCTCGCGCGCGGTCTGCGCCATGCTGTTGACCACTGTCGTGAGCGTCTCCATCGGTAATCCCTCTTCGAGGATAAACCCGCAGGAGAGGTAGCGCGGAACGGCACCGCTGACCGCCACGTCGTTGGCCGTGCCGCAGACGGCGAGCTTGCCGATATCGCCGCCGGGGAAGAACAGCGGGTCAATCACGTAGCTGTCGGTGGAGAAGGCCAGCCTGTCGCCCTGCGCGGTGAGGGTGGCGAGGTCAATGCGCGCCTGGTCTTCCTGTTCGGCGAGCCAGGGGTTGTTGAAGGCTTCCATAAACAGCCGGTTAATCAACTGCTGCATCGCCTGTCCGCCGCTGCCGTGCGCCATTTCAACCGTATTCATGCTTCACTCTCCTGGTTGCGATACTGATACCACGCGGCACATGCCCCTTCGGAGGAGACCATCAGCGCGCCAAACGCCGTTTGCGGGTTACAGGTATTGCCAAATAATGGGCATTGATGCGGTTTGCATTTACCGGTGAGCACGTCGCCGCAGCGGGCCCGGGGATCGTCGCAAACCTGCTGCGGCTGCGGGCAGAAATGCGCTTCGGCGTCGAACGCGCGATAGGCTGACGTCAGGCGCACGCCGGATTCGGCAATCAGCCCCAGACCACGCCACTCGCTGTCGCCCTCAACGCTGAACACGTCGGCGATCGCCTGCTGCGCCCGTTCATTTCCCTCATCCGGCACCACGCGGCGGTACTGATTTTCCACCGCGCTCAGGGCCGCTATTTTCTGCTCAACCAGCATGGTCACACCTTGCAGTAGATCAAGTGGTTCGAAACCAGCGACCACTAACGGACGATTGTACTGTTCAGCGATAAAACCGTAGGCGTCTGTGCCAATCACCATGCTGACGTGCCCCGGTGCCAGAAAGGCGTCAATGCCGTTTCCCGGCTCTTCCAGCAGGCTGCGCAGCGTGGGAATGAGCGTAATGTGCTGGCAGAAGAAGAAAAAATTCCCGACGCCGCGCGCTTTCGCCTGCTGCAGCGTGATGGCGGTGGCGGGCATGGTGGTTTCAAACCCCAGGCCAAAAAACACCACTTTGCGCGCGGGGTTGTCCTCCGCCAGCGTCAGGGCATCCATCGGCGAATAGACGATCCGGATGTCGGCCCCGCGCGCTTTCGCCTGCAGCAGCGAGCCGGTTTTCCCCGGCACGCGCATCGCGTCGCCAAAGGTGCAGAAAATGACGTCAGGCTGGCTGGCAATTTCGATGCAGCTGTCGATGCGCCCCATCGGCAGCACGCACACCGGGCAGCCGGGGCCGTGGATAAACTCGATGTTCTCCGGCAGCAGCTGGTCGAGGCCAAATTTGAAGATGGCGTGCGTATGTCCGCCGCACACCTCCATGATCCGCAAGGGGTTTTCCGCCGTGTAATCCAGCAGCGCGGCGCGCGTTTTCAGGTGCCCGATAAGCTGCAGCACCTGCTCGGGCGCGCGGTATTCATCAACGTAACGCATGGCTAAAGCTCCTCGCCGTACAGCAGCGCGCCCACGTCAGGCTCCACGTCGAACATGTTTTGCAATGCATCCAGCGTGTCGCGGGCTTCCGCTTCGTTAATCACGCTCATGGCAAACCCCACGTGGACGAGCACCCACTGGCCGAGACGCGATGCGCCCGTTTCATCGCTGCTGCCCACCAGCGTCAGGTCCACGTCGCGCAGGATGCCGCAGACCTCCACTTTGGCCTGGTTCCCGTCAATGGAATGGATTTGTCCCGGTACGCCTATGCACATCGTTCACTCTCCAGCCAGTTCAGCCAGGCATCCATGCCGTCGCCGCGCGTGGCGGAGACCAGCAGGATCTCAATCTCCGGGTTCACTTCCCGGGCGCAGGACAGGCACTTATCCACGTCGAAGTTCAGGTATGGAAGCAGGTCAACTTTGTTCAGCAGCATGATAGACGCGGCGGCAAACATATGCGGGTATTTCAGCGGTTTGTCTTCGCCTTCGGTCACTGAAAGCACCGCCACCTTGTGGCGTTCGCCCAGATCGAAGCTCGCCGGGCAGACCAGGTTGCCGACGTTTTCAATAAACAGAATGCCGTTATCCGCCAGCGGCAGACGCGGGGCGGCGTCGGCAATCATCTGCGCATCCAGGTGGCAGCCTTTGCCGGTATTGACCTGAATCGCCGGGGTGCCGGTTTCGCGAATGCGCGCCGCGTCGTTAACGGTTTGCTGGTCGCCTTCAATCACCGCGCAGGAGACGCGCCCGTTCAGGCGTTTGAGCGTTTCCGTTAATAACGTGGTTTTGCCGGAGCCGGGGCTGGAGACCAGGTTCAGCACCAGCTGTTTGCGGGCGGCAAAGCGCGCGCGGTTGCGGGCGGCGATCTGGTTATTTTTGTCCAGCACGTTGATTTCCACTTCCAGCATCCGGCGCTGGCTGATGCCCGGCGCGTGGGTACCCGCTTCGCCATGGCCGTAGTGCAGATCGCCCGCAGCGGAGCGTTGCGGGGCGAAGGTGATACCGGTCAGCGCCGCAGCAGGCCGCGGGGCAGGCGAAAAGGGCGCGGAGCGAAACGCGGAATGGGGACGGTGTTCATCCCCTTCTATATACAGGTTGCCTTCGGCGCAACCGCAGGTGCTACACATACTTTACTCCTTCTCGATTTCGAGGCGTTGGATCTGCATGCCGTCGTCCGCCACGATGCGAAGACCGGTGCTCTGACACTGCGGACAGCGCTGAACCTTTGATGACAGCAGGGTGACGTACTGCCGGCACTGCTCGCACCAGCACTCCGCCTGCTGCTCTTCAATATGGAGTTCGCAGCCTTCCGCCAGCGTGCCGCGACACACCAGCTCAAAACAGAAATGCAGGGCGCTGGGCTCGACGCAGGAAAACGCCCCGACCTTCAGCCAGACGCCGGTGACGCGCTTCGCGTGGTTTTGCACTGCCTGCTGTTCGATAAGTTCCAGAGCCCGCTGGCAGAGGGTGATTTCGTGCATGACGCCTCCTCAATGAATTGCGCCATTGAATGCAATAACGGTGCCAGCTTGATTTTTGTTAAGGCGTGACGATGTCAACGCTGTCGAAATGACACGTCGACACCGCGGCGTTGACAGCGGTTTTGTAATTAAATCTATTTAAAATCAGTAATATAAAAACTGGCATGGAATCTGCTTAACAGCCGCTATCTCCATTAACCGGATACCTTCTATGACTATTTGGGAAATCAGCGAAAAAGCGGATTACATCGCGCAGCGTCATCAGCAGCTGCAGGACCAGTGGCACCTCTACTGCAACTCTCTGGTTCAGGGCATCACCCTCTCGAAAGCGCGTCTTCACCACGCGATGAGCTGCGCGGCGCAGGGCGACATGCGCTTCGTCCTGTTCGGCCATTTCATCATCAACGTTACCCTGGCGGACAACTTCAACAGCCACACCATTGAGTACCACCTCGAGACAAAAGACGGCGAAAAACAGTGTATTGCGAAGGCGCAGCTGATGGCCGACGGCATGGTGGACGGCCACGTCAGCAACCGCGATCGCCAGCAGGTGCTGGAGCACTATCTGGAAAAAATAGCGCCGGTCTATAACGGCCTGTACGCCGCCGTTGAGCACGATCTCCCGGTCAACCTGAAGCAGCTGATGGATGGAAATACCTCAGCGAACGTGGCCTGACTCCTGCGTGTCGAGAAGTGTCGACAAGACAGTTTTTCGTCAAAAATGACTATCACCAGAGGATAACCCGGTGAACCGTTTTGTAATTGCTGACTCGACGGTCTGTATTGGCTGTCGAACCTGTGAGGCGGCGTGCTCGGAAACGCATCGCCTGCATGGGCTGCAGTCCATGCCGCGCCTGCACGTCATGCGTAATGAAAAAGAGTCTGCCCCGCAGCTCTGCCATCACTGTGAAGACGCCCCCTGCGCGGGCGTCTGCCCTGTGAATGCCATCACCCGCGTGGATGGCGCAGTCCAGCTGAACGAAAGCCTGTGCGTAAGCTGCAAGCTGTGCGGCATTGCCTGCCCGTTCGGCGCGATTGAATTTTCCGGCAGCCGTCCGCTGCATATTCCGGCGAACGCCAACTCGCCAAAAGCCCCGCCCGCACCACCGGCTCCGGCACGCGTAAGTACGCTGCTGGACTGGGTGCCCGGCATCCGTGCCGTTGCGGTGAAATGCGACCTGTGCAGCTTCGATGAGCAGGGGCCGGCCTGCGTGCGCACCTGCCCGACTAAGGCGTTGATTCTGGTTAACATTCGCGACATCGCCCGTACCAGCAAGCGTAAACGCGAGCTGACCATCAACAGTGATTTTGGCGACCTTTCTCTGCTACAGGCGCTTAACGAGGGGGCGAAATGAACGCGGCGATGATGATTACCAGTGCGGTAGCCTGTTTTGCTGGCGCCGCTGTTCTGGCGCTGATCTTCTCATTCCATAAAACCCTGAGCGGCGCGATCGCCGGGCTCGGCGGGGCGGTTGCTAGCCTGATGACGCTGGCAGCAGGCGGCGTTGTCCTGCTCGGCGGCCAGTCCGCTGAGACCGTGATGCCGCTGATTCGCCACAACGTGGAGATCACGCCCCTGAACGCCATCTGGCTGGTGACGTTTGGCCTGTGCGGACTGTTTATCAGCCTGTTCAATATCGACTGGCACCGCCATCCGCACGCCAGGGCTAACGGCCTGCTGGTTAACCTGCTGATGGCGACGGCGGTCTGCACCGTTATCGCCAGCAACCTCGGCGCGCTGGTGGTGATGGCGGAAATCATGGCGCTGTGCGGCGTGTTCCTGACGGGCTGCAGCGCCTCCGGCAAGCTGTGGTTTGCGCTGGGACGCCTCGGAACGCTGCTGCTGGCGCTGGCCTGCTGGCTGGTGTGGCACCGCTTCGGCACGCTGGACTTCGCTGCGCTCAACGGGCATCCGCTGGGGAACGACGTCTGGCTGCTGGGCGTGCTCGGCTTTGGCCTGCTCGCCGGCATCATCCCGCTGCACGGCTGGGTGCCGCAGGCGCATGCGAATGCCTCCGCGCCCGCCGCCGCGCTGTTTTCCGTGGTGGTGATGAAAGTGGGTCTGTTCGGGATTCTGGCGATTACGCTGACCGGCGGACAGCCGCCGCTGTGGTGGGGCGTCGTGCTGCTGATTACGGGCATGATCACCGCGTTCGTCGGCGGCCTGTACGCGCTGATGGAGCACAATATTCAACGCCTGCTGGCGTACCACACGCTGGAAAACATTGGCATTATCCTGCTCGGTATTGGCGCGGGGGTGACCGGGCTGGCGCTCAACCAGCCGGCGCTGATTGCCGCCGGTTTTATCGGCGGTCTTTATCACCTCGTCAACCACAGCCTGTTTAAAAGCACGCTGTTCCTCGGCGCGGGCAGCGTCTGGTTCCGCACCGGCCATCGGGATATCGAAAAGCTGGGCGGGATTGGCAAAAAGATGCCCGTCATTTCGCTGGCGATGCTGGTGGGTCTGATGGCAATGGCCGCGCTGCCGCCGCTGAACGGCTTTGCCGGGGAGTGGGTGATCTACCAGTCCTTCTTCGCGCTCGGCCAGAGCGACGCATTTATCGCACGCCTGCTCGGCCCGCTGCTGGCGGTCGGTCTGGCGATAACCGGGGCGCTGGCGGTGATGTGCATGGCGAAAGTCTACGGCGTGACCTTCCTCGGCGCGCCGCGCACCCGCGAAGCGGAAAACGCCTGCTGCGCACCGTTGTTGATGGGCGTGAGCGTGGTCGCGCTGGCGCTGTGCTGTATCGCGGGCGGCGTCGCCGCGCCGTGGCTGCTGCCGCTGCTGGGCAACGCCATTCCGCTGCCGCTGACCGTGGCGAATACCACCGTCTCTCAGCCCATGATCGCGCTGCTGCTGATTGGCGCACCGCTGCTTCCGTTCGTACTGATGCTGTTCTTCAAGCGCGACCGGCTCGCCTCCCGCTCGCGCGGTGCGGCGTGGGCCTGCGGCTACGAACACGAACAGTCGATGGTTATCACCGCCCACGGTTTTGCCATGCCGGTGAAGGAGAACTTCGCCGCCGTGCTGAAGCTGCGCCACTGGCTGAACCCGGTGGGCTGGGTACCCGGCTGGCAGAGCGCCGCCGCGCCCGCGCTGTTCCGCCGTCTGGCGGTCATCGAGCTGGCGGTGCTGGTGGTCATTGTGATTTCACGAGGAGCCTGACATGAGTCTGTTACTGGCAATTCTTCAGGCGCTGGTGCTGTTCGCCGCCGCGCCGCTGCTGTCGGGCATCACGCGCGTGGCGCGCGCCCGGATGCACAACCGTCGCGGGCCCGGGGTGCTCCAGGAGTACCGCGATCTCTTTAAACTGCTCTCCCGTCAGAGTGTGGCCCCGGACGCCGCAGGCTGGGTCTTCCGCCTGACGCCGTTTGTGATGGTGGGCGTGATGCTGACCATCGCCACCGCGCTGCCGGTGGTGACGGTGGCGTCGCCGCTGTCCGTGCTTGGCGATCTGATCACGCTGATTTACCTCTTCGCCATCGCCCGCTTCTTCTTTGCGATTGCGGGCCTGGACACCGGGAGCCCGTTTACCGGCATCGGTGCCAGCCGCGAGGCGATGCTCGGCGTGCTGGTCGAGCCGATTCTGCTGCTGGGGCTGTGGGTTGCCGCGCAGGTCGCGGATTCCACCCACATCAGCTTTATCACCCACACCGTTTACCACTGGCCGGTGTCCCGCTCGATCCCGCTGGTGCTGGCGCTGTGCGCCTGCGCGTTCGCCACGTTTATTGAGATGGGCAAACTGCCGTTCGATCTGGCGGAAGCCGAGCAGGAGCTGCAGGAGGGGCCGCTTACCGAGTACAGCGGCTACGGCTTCGCGGTGCTGAAGTGGGGCATCAGCCTCAAACAGCTGGTGGTGCTGCAGATGTTTGTCGGCGTCTTCTTCCCGTGGGGGCAGATGACGCACTTTTCCGCGGGCGGTCTGGTGCTGGCCGTCGTGGTTGCCGCCCTCAAGCTGCTGGTCGGCGTGCTGGTGATTGCCCTGTTTGAAAACAGCATGGCGCGCCTGCGTTTTGTGGAAACGTCGCGCATCACCTGGGCCGGTTTTGGTTTTGCATTTTTAGCGTTCGTCTCCTTGCTGGTGGCGTGATTAAAGAGAGTATTTATGTCTGAAGAAAAGAAAGGTCAGCAGTATCTCGCCGCGTTGCATCAGGCTTTCCCCGGCGTGGTGCTGGAGGACTCCTGGCAAACCAAAGACCAGGTAACCGTCACCATTAAGGTGAACTATCTGCCGGAAGTGGTGGAGTTTCTGTACTACCAGCAGGGCGGCTGGCTGTCGGTGCTGTTCGGCAACGACGAGCGCCAGCTGTGTGGCAACTATGCGGTGTACTACGTGATGTCGATGGAGCAGGGCGAAAAGTGCTGGCTCACCGTGCGCGTCGAAGTCGACCCGGCTAAGCCGGAATACCCGTCCGTCACGCCGCGCGTGCCCGCCGCCGTCTGGGGCGAGCGCGAAGTGCGCGACATGTACGGCCTGGTGCCGGTCGGCCTGCCGGACGAGCGCCGCCTGGTGCTGCCGGACGACTGGCCGGACGAACTCTATCCGCTGCGCAAAGACAGCATGGACTACCGCCAGCGCCCGGCGCCGACCACCGAAAGCGAAACCTACGAGTTTATCAACGAGCTCGGCAGCAAGAAGAACAACGTGGTGCCGATCGGCCCGCTGCACGTCACCTCCGACGAACCGGGCCACTTCCGCCTGTTCGTCGACGGCGAGAACATCATCGACGCCGACTACCGCCTGTTCTACGTCCACCGCGGCATGGAAAAGCTGGCGGAAACCCGCATGGGCTACAACGAAGTGACGTTCCTCTCTGACCGCGTGTGCGGCATCTGCGGCTTCGCCCACAGCACCGCCTATACCACCTCGGTGGAGAACGGCATGGGGATCGTGGTGCCGGAGCGCGCGCAGATGATCCGCGCCATTCTGCTGGAGGTGGAGCGCCTGCACTCGCACCTGCTGAACCTCGGCCTGGCCTGCCACTTCGTCGGCTTTGACTCCGGGTTTATGCAGTTCTTCCGCGTGCGCGAGGCGTCAATGAAGATGGCGGAGATCCTCACCGGGGCGCGTAAAACCTACGGCCTGAATCTGATTGGCGGGATCCGCCGCGACCTGCTGAAGGACGACATGATCCAGACCCGCCAGCTGGCGCAGCAGATGCGCCGCGACGTGCAGGAGCTGGTGGACATGCTGCTCAGCACGCCAAACATCGAGCAGCGTACCGTCGGCATCGGCCGCCTTGACCCGGAGATCGCCCGCGACTTCAGCAACGTCGGCCCGATGGTGCGCGCCAGCGGCCACGCCCGCGACACGCGTGCCGATCACCCGTTCGTCGGCTACGGCCTGCTGCCGATGACCGTGCACAGCGAGCAGGGCTGCGACGTCATCTCGCGCCTCAAGGTGCGCATCAACGAGGTGTTCACCGCCCTGAACATGATCGACTTCGGCCTCGATAATCTTCCCGGCGGCCCGCTGATGGTGGAGGGCTTCACCTACATTCCGAACCGCTTTGCCCTCGGCTTTGCCGAAGCGCCGCGCGGGGACGATATCCACTGGAGCATGACCGGCGACAACCAGAAGCTCTACCGCTGGCGCTGCCGCGCGGCCACCTATGCCAACTGGCCAACCCTGCGCTATATGCTGCGCGGCAACACGGTTTCCGATGCGCCGCTGATCATCGGTAGCCTCGACCCGTGCTACTCGTGCACCGACCGCATGACCGTGGTGGACGTGCGCAAGAAGAAAAGCCAGGTGGTGCCGTATAAAGAGCTTGAGCGCTACAGCATCGAGCGTAAGAACTCGCCGCTGAAATAAGGATTCGTCATGTTTACCTTTATCAAAAAAGTGATCAAAACCGGCACGCAGACCAGCCGCTATCCGCTGGAGCCGATGCCGGTCGACAAAAACTTTCGCGGCAAGCCGGAACACAACCCGCAGCAGTGCATCGGCTGCGCGGCCTGCGTCAACGCCTGTCCGTCGAACGCCTTAACGGTGGAAACGGATCTCAAAACCGGCGAGCTGGCCTGGCAGTTTAACCTCGGGCGCTGCATCTTCTGCGGCCGCTGCGAAGAGGTCTGCCCGACGGTCGCCATTCGCCTGTCGCAGGAATACGAGCTGGCGGTATGGAAGAAGGAGGACTTTCTGCAGCAGTCGCGCTTTGACCTGTGCAGCTGCCGCGTCTGCCAGCGCCCGTTTGCCGTGCAAAAAGAGATCGACTACGCCATCGCGCTGCTGCAGCACAACGGTGACGCCCGCGCGGAGCATCACCGTGAAAGCTTTGAAACCTGCCCGGAGTGCAAGCGTCAGAAGTGCCTGCTGCCGTCCGACCGTATTGATATCACCCGCCATATGAGAGAGGCCAGCTGATGGAAAATTTACTCGGCCCGCGAGACGCTAACGGCATTCCTGTGCCGATGACGGTGGAGGAGTCCATCGCCAGCATGAAGGCGTCGCTGCTGAAAAAAATCAAACGCTCGGCCTACGTCTACCGCGTGGACTGCGGCGGCTGCAACGGCTGCGAGATTGAGATCTTCGCTACGCTGTCGCCGCTGTTTGACGCCGAGCGCTTCGGCATCAAGGTGGTGCCGTCCCCGCGTCATGCGGACATTCTGCTGTTTACCGGGGCCGTCACTCGCGCCATGCGCTCGCCCGCGCTGCGCGCCTGGCAGTCCGCGCCGGACCCGAAAATCTGCATCTCCTACGGGGCCTGCGGCAACAGCGGCGGTATCTTCCACGACCTTTACTGCGTCTGGGGCGGCACCGACAAAATCGTGCCGGTGGACGTCTACATTCCGGGCTGCCCGCCAACGCCTGCCGCGACGCTGTACGGCTTCGCGATGGCGCTTGGCCTGCTGGAGCAGAAAATCCACGCCCGCGAGCCGGGCGAGCTGGACAACCGGCCTGCGGCCATCCTGCACCCGGACATGGTCCAGCCGCTGCGGGTGAAGATTGACCGCACGGCGCGCAGGCTGGCGGGCTATCGCTACGGGCGCCAGATTGCCGATGATTATCTGCGCCTGCTGAGCCAGGGCGACCATCAGGTGGCGCGCTGGCTGGAGGCGGAAAACGATCCGCGTCTCAATGAGATCGTGGCGAACCTGAACAGCATCGTGGATGAGGCGCGTATCCGATGAGTGAAACGGTGGTGTTCAGCCAACTGAGCCGTAAGTTTATTGATGAGAACGATGCCACGCCCGACGCGGCGCAGCAGGTGGTCTATTACAGCCTGGCGATTGGGCATCACCTCGGGGTGATTGACTGCCTGGAGGCGGCGCTGAGCTGCCCGTGGCCCGAGTACCTGGCATGGATCGCCACGCTGGAGGAGGGCAGTACGGCGCGGCGCAAGATGGAGGGCGTGCCGAAGTACGGCGAGATCGTCATCGACGCCAACCACATTGCAATGCTCGCCAACGCCTTTGACGCGGCGCTCGGCAGGCAAACCCCCGAGCAGCAGTCGTGGAGCAAAACGCTGCTTAGCATGCTGCACGATATTCATCAGGAGAGCGCCATCTACCTGATGGTGAGGAGATTACGTGACTGACGTTTTACTGTGTGTCGGCAACAGCATGATGGGCGACGACGGCGCGGGCCCACTGCTGGCAGAGATGTGCGCCGCGAATCCGCAGGGCAGTTGGGTGGTGATTGACGGCGGCAGCGCGCCGGAAAACGACGTGGTCGCCATCCGCGAACTGCGCCCGGAGAGGCTGTTAATCGTCGATGCCACCGATATGGGGCTGAACCCGGGCGAAATCCGCCTGATTGACCCGAACGACATCGCCGAGATGTTTATGATGACCACCCACAATATGCCGCTGAACTACCTTGTCGATCAGATCAGGGACGACGTGGGCGAGGTGCTCTTTTTGGGAATTCAGCCGGACATTGTCGGGTTTTATTACCCGATGACGCCGCCGGTGAAGGAGGCGGTGGAACGGGTCTATTCACGGCTTGCGGAGTGGGTTGAGGACGGTGGTTTTTCTCAGCTCTGAGCAGTGCCAAACCCCTCTCCCTGTGGGAGAGGGAGAGGGGTAAGGACAGGCTACTCCAGATCCGCCCCGTTACTCGCAATCACCTTCTTATACCATCCGAACGATTTCTTGCGTTTCCGCTCCAGCGTGCCGTTTCCGGCGTCGTCGCGGTCAACGTACACAAACCCGTAGCGCTTGCTCATCTCACCGGTTGAGGCCGAGACAAGGTCAATGCAGCCCCAGGTGGTGTAGCCCATCAGCGGCACGCCGTCCTCAATCGCGTCGCCCATCGCGCGGATATGCTCGCGCAGATAGCTGATGCGGTAGTCGTCGTTGATCTCGCCGTTTTCATCAATGACGTCCTTCGCCCCGAGGCCGTTTTCCACCAGGAACAGCGGCTTCTGGTAGCGGTCGTACATCATGTTCATGGTGATGCGCAGGCCGAGCGGGTCGATGCCCCAGCCCCATTCGCTCACCTGAATATGCGGGTTGCGCAGGGACTTCACGATGTTCGCCGCGCTGGTGTTGCCCACGTTCATGTCCGCCGACGCGCAGCGCGAGGCGTAATAGCTGAACGAGACAAAGTCGACGGTGTTTTTCAGCAGGTCGTCGTCGCCCGGATCTTTCACAATCACCACGCCTTTCTCGCGGAACACGCGGGCGGAGTAGGCCGGATAGCTGCCGCGCGCCTGCACGTCGATAAAGAACAGGTTCTCGCGGTCTTTCTCCAGCGCCATCCACACGTCTTCCGGCTTGCAGGAGTAGGGGTAGAAATTGCCGCCCGCCAGCATGCAGCCCACCTGGTTTTCCGGGTTCACCTCGTGGGCGATTTTGGTTGCCAGCGCGCTCGCCACCAGCTCGTGGTGCGCGGCCTGGTATTTCACCTGGTCTTCCTTTTCGCCTTCCTCAAACACCAGCCCCGCGCCGGAGAACGGGCTGTGCAGCATGATGTTGATTTCGTTGAAGGTCAGCCAGTATTTCACCAGCCCGTTAAATTCTTCAAAGCAGGTGCGGGCGTAGCGGGCGAAGAAATCGACCATCCTGCGGTTGCGCCAGGAGCCGTATTCCGTCACCAGGTGCATCGGCACGTCGAAGTGGCAGAGCGTTACCAGCGGCTCGATGTTGTACTTTTTGCACTCCTCGAACACCGCGCGGTAGAAGGCAATGCCCTCTTTGTTCGGCAGCGGTTCGTCGCCGTTGGGGTAGAGGCGGCTCCAGGCAATTGAGGTGCGGAACACCGTAAAGCCCATCTCCGCCATCAGGGCGATGTCTTCTTTATAGCGATGGTAAAAATCAATCGCTTCGTGGCTCGGGTAGAACTCGTCGTCACGCAGCGAAAAACGCTTTTCCTTACCGATCTTCACCGCCAGGCGATTCGCGCCGTGGGGGATCATATCGACGGTCGTTAGTCCTTTGCCGCCTTCACGGTAAGCACCTTCACTCTGGTTGGCGGCAAGCGCGCCGCCCCATAAAAATCCTTGTGGAAAAACAGACATTCTTACCTCGCTTTCAATTTATGCTTTTGCTGCGTTGTTCTGTACCGGTGCGGTCTGCAGGGCGCGCGCTTTTTCAGCCTCGTCTTCGACCGGGATATCCTCAAACCCTAAAAGCAGGGTCAGAACAAACGACAGCACCACTGCCAGCCCCATCACGCCGAACACCCAGACGATGGTCATCGGGTTGGCCGGGTCAAAGAACTGCACGCTGGTGAACAGCCCCGGTGCCGCCATTGAGTGGCTGGCAAGACCGGCCATGCCGGCGACCGCCCCGCAGATAAAGCCGCTGATCAGGCTCGCAATCAGCGGACGTTTCAGACGCACCGCCACGCCGTACAGGGCCGGTTCAGAGATCCCCGCCATAATGGCGGAGGCTGCCGCCGCCAGCGCCGTCTGGCGCAGCTCCGGGTTTTTGGTTTTCCACGCCACCGCCAGCGACGAGCCGCCGAGCGACAGGTTGGCGCCGATTTCCGACGGCATCACCATCCCTTCCTTGCCCGTTTCGGCAATGGTCTGAATGATGGTCGGCGTAAACACGCGATGCATCCCGGTCATCACCAGCAGCGGCCAGAGCGCGCCCATGATGGCGACGGAGAGCCAGCCCAGGTAGCCGTGAATGGTGTAGACCAGCGCGGAAATGGCGCTACCGATCCAGATCCCCAGCGGGCCAATCAGCACGATGGCGAGCGGGGCGGCAATCAGCACGATCAGCATCGGCTTGAGGAAGTTTTTCGTCACCGCCGGGGTAATACGATCCACCCAGCGTTCGATGTATGACAGGCACCAGGTCATCACCAGCGCCGGGATCACCGTGTAGGTGTATTTCACCGCCGTCACCGGAATAAAGGCGAACTCAACGTGCTCGCCCTGCGCGGCTTTCGCCATCAGCTCGATAAAGCTCGGGTGCACCAGCACGCCCGCGATGGCGATGGCCAGCGACATGTTGGTTTTGAATTTCACCGCCGCCGAGGCCGCCACCATCAGCGGCAGGAAGAAGAAGGCGCCGTCGCCGATGACGGTCAGAATAGTGAGCGTCGGCGCGCCTTTTGGCAGCACGCCGGTCATCTCGAGGATCATCGCCAGCAGCTTGACCATCGAGCCGCCGATGATCGCCGGGATCAGCGGAGACATGGTGCCGATCAGCGCGTCGAGGATCCCGGCGCCAACGCGGCGTAAGGTCAACTTCTGCGGACCTTCCGGCACCGCGGGCTGCAGGTCAGCGGGCAGCAGGCTTACCACTTCGCGGTACGCCTGTGAAACCGTGTTGCCAATAATGACCTGGCACTGGTTGTCGTTGCGTACCACGCCGAGCACGCCGCTGATGCTTTTCAGGCGCGCTGCGTCGGTCAGGCTTTCGTCTTTCAGTACGAAACGCAGACGCGTCATGCAGTGGGTGACGGCGACGATGTTCTCTTTGCCGCCCAGCGCGCTGATAACGTCGTTCGCCAGCGCAGCGTAATTTTTGGCCATCGGATGTGATCCTGTTATTGTTGTGAGACATGTAGGAAACCGGTTCCACATAATCATCATGAGTTTCTTTGGATGAAACAAGATCGCTTTTTGACCATTTTTTCGTTTCGTGATGCAGATCGCAATGGTGTAGCAAAAGCGTGATTTCACCGCTGCGACAATTTTTTTGCAGTGCAGTACACTGCGCTCCATCAGATTCAGACGGAATAATAATATGACCACGATGCTTGAAGTGGCGAAGCGGGCAGGCGTTTCGAAAGCCACGGTGTCCCGGGTGCTGTCGGGAAATGGCTACGTCAGCCAGGAGACCAAAGACCGGGTGTTTCAGGCCATTGAAGAGAGCGGCTATCGCCCGAATTTGCTGGCGCGAAACCTGGCAACCAAACGTACCCAGACGCTGGGGCTGGTGGTGACTAATACCCTCTATCACGGCGTCTACTTTAGCGAGCTGCTGTTTCACGCCGCGCGCATGACGGAAGAAAAGGGGCGGCAGCTGATCCTCGCGGACGGCAAGCACAGCGCGGATGAAGAGCGCGAGGCGATCCAGTACCTGCTCGATATGCGCTGCGACGCGGTGATCATCTATCCGCGTTTCCTGAGCGTGGAAGAGATGGATGAGATCGTCGAGAAGTGCGAGCAGCCCATAATGGTGCTCAACCGCCGCCTGCGGAAAAACAGCAGCCACTGCGTCTGGTCAGATCATAAAGCCTCCAGCCAGGAGGCGGTGTCGCAGCTGATTGCGAAAGGGCACCGGGAGATCGCGTTTATCACCGGCTCGCTGGATTCTCCCACCGGGGTTGAGCGTCTCTCCGGCTACAAGGACGCGCTGGCGCAGCACGATATTCCGCTGCGCGAGGGCCTTATTGCGCAGGGGAAGTGGAACCCCGCCAGCGGCGCGGCGGCGGTTTCCGAACTGCTTGCTCGCGGTGAGCGCTTTACGGCGCTGGTGGCGAGCAATGACGATATGGCAATCGGTGCCATGAAGCAGCTGCACGACAGCGGCGTGGCCGCCCCGGACGCGGTGTCGGTGATCGGTTTCGACGACGTGGCCATCGCGCCCTACATCGTGCCGTCGCTTTCCAGCGTGCGTATTCCGGTGACGGAGATGATCAAAGAGACCATCAGCCGACTGATCTTCATGCTCGACGGCGGTGAGTTTAAATATCAGCAAACCTTTTCCGGCGAGCTGGTGCTGCGCGACTCGGTTATTGATGGCCCGCACCGCTGATGTCGACAGCTGTCATCGTCATAAGTGACGATGACAGCGCCGTCGTAATTTTTAAATTCATCTAAATCAATAGGTTAATTATTGGCACGGTTTATGAATATCTCCGCGCATAACTGTAATGCTGGAGAAGCAGATGAACCGTTTTATTATGGCCGATGCCAGTAAGTGTATTGGCTGCCGTACCTGTGAAGTGGCGTGCGTGGTTTCCCATCAGGCGGAGCAGGACTGCGCGTCGCTCACCCCTGACACCTTCCTGCCGCGCATCCACGTCATTAAAGGCGTGAATATTTCCACCGCCGCCATCTGTCGCCAGTGCGAAGACGCACCGTGCGCGAACGTCTGCCCGAACGGGGCGATTAAACGCGAGAAAGGCTTTGTGCACGTCATGCAGGAGCGCTGCATTGGCTGCAAAACCTGCGTGGTCGCCTGCCCGTACGGCGCGATGGAGGTGGTTGTCCGTCCGGTGGTACGCAACAGCGGCATGGGGCTGAGCGTACGTGCGGAGAAAGCCGAAGCCAACAAATGCGATCTTTGCTATCACCGCGACGCCGGTCCGGCCTGCATGGAAGCCTGCCCGACGCATGCGCTGGTCTGCGTGGATCGCGACAAGCTTGAGCAGATGAGCGCCGAAAAGCGCCGTCGCGCGGCATTCGACACGTCGTCATCGCTGCTGTTCTGAACCCTATGTGCAGTAACGGCGTACAGCTGCGCGTGCGCGGCAAGGTGCAGGGCGTGGGGTTTCGCCCCTTCGTCTGGCAGCTGGCGCAGGCGCTTCAGTTGACCGGTGACGTCTGCAATGATGGAGAGGGCGTGCTGGTGCGCCTCGCGGGTAATGGGGGGGCCTTTACCGCGAGGCTGCATCAGGACTGCCCGCCGCTGGCACGCATTGACCACGTTGAAACGCAGCCGTTTACCTGGGCGCAGGTGCCGGAGGACTTTACCATCCGCCACAGCGCGGGCGGGGCGATGGACACCCAGATTGTTCCCGACGCCGCGACCTGTCCGGCGTGCCTGGCTGAAATGCGCGACCCCGGCGAGCGCCGCTATCGCTATCCGTTTATCAACTGCACCCACTGCGGGCCGCGGTTCACCATTATTCACGCCATGCCCTACGACCGCCCGGCCACGGCAATGGCGCCATTCCCGCTCTGTGTGCCGTGTGAAGCAGAGTACCGCAATCCTGCCGACCGCCGTTTTCACGCCCAGCCGGTAGCCTGCCCGGACTGCGGGCCTGCGCTGGAATGGCGTGCGGGCGACATCACCGCTTCCCGTGAGGCTGCGCTGAGCGCGGCGGTGGCGATGCTGAAAAGCGGCGGCATAGTCGCGGTCAAAGGGCTGGGCGGTTTTCATCTCGTCTGCGACGCGCGTAATCCGCAGGCGGTCGCGGCGCTTCGGGTACGCAAGCAGCGTCCCGCGAAGCCGCTGGCGGTGATGATCCCAAACGCGGACGGCGTGCCGGAGGCGATCCAGACGCTTTTATGCTCCTCCGCAGCGCCGATTGTGCTGACCCCAAAAGCCTCGCTTCCCGGGTTTCCCGAAGGGATTGCACCCGGGCTCGATTGTATTGGCATCATGCTTCCCGCTAACCCGCTGCAACACCTTCTGATGATGGACTGCCAGCGCCCGCTGGTGATGACTTCCGGTAACCTCAGCGGCAGACCGCCTGCCATGACCAACCAGCAGGCGCTGGATGAACTCGGCGACATCGCGGACGGCTTCCTGCTGCACAACCGCGATATCCTGCAACGAATGGACGATTCGGTGGTGGATCGGGACGGCGCGATGCTTCGCCGCGCGCGCGGTTTTGTGCCGGATGCCGTCACGTTGCCTGCGGGTTTTGAGAATCTCCCCGCCATGCTATGCACCGGCGCGGAGATGAAAAACACCTTCTGCCTGGTGCGTGGTAGCCAGGCGGTGCTGAGCCAGCATTTTGGCGATCTCGGTGACGAGGGCGTCGAAGCGCAGTGGCGAGGCGCGCTCTCGCTGATGCAGAAAATTTACGCCTTCCAGCCGAAGCGCGTGGTGTGCGACGCCCATCCGGGCTATCACACACAACGATGGGCGCAGGCGCAGGGGCTGCCGGTCGAAACCGTACTGCACCATCACGCCCACGCGGCGGCGTGCCTGGCGGAGAACGGCTGGCCGCTCGACGGCGGAGACGCGATTGCCCTGACGCTGGACGGGATCGGCATGGGCGAGAACGGCGCGCTGTGGGGTGGGGAGTGCCTGCGGGTGAACTATCTCGCGTGCGAGCGTCTGGGCGGGCTGCCTGCCGTTGCGCTGCCGGGGGGCGATCTGGCGGCGCGGCAGCCGTGGCGCAATCTGCTCGCCCACTGCCTGGCGTTTGTCCCTGACTGGCAGCTGTACCCGGAAACGCGCGCGGTTCAGCGTGAAAACTGGCCGCTGCTGGCAACGGCGATCCGGCGCGGCATCAACGCGCCGCAGGCCTCGTCCTGTGGTCGCCTGTTTGATGCGGTCGCCTGCGCGCTGGGTATTGAAACCCAATCCTGGGAAGGTGAAGCGGCCTGCCGGCTGGAAGCGCTGGCCTCGCAGTGCGCGGGCGTCGACCATCCGGTGACGTTGTCTGTCGACAACCTTGCGCTTTTCTGGCGGCAGTGGCTAGCCTGGCAGGCTGAGCCCTGCGAGCGCGCGTGGGCGTTTCACGACGCGCTGGCAAAAGGGCTGGCGGAACTCGCCGCGCGCCATGCCCGACGCCTGTCGCTGTCGACAATCTGTCTCAGCGGCGGCGTGCTGCACAACCGTCTGCTGCGCGCGCGCCTGCGTCATTATCTTTCTGACTTTACGCTTCTTTTTCCTTCGCGCCTGCCCGCAGGTGACGGAGCGATCTCCTTCGGGCAGGCGGCGATCGCCGCTGCCCGGTCATGTTCACAAAGGACTTAAAATGTTACGACTCTTACGCAATGAACCTCGCGCCGCGCTTCTGCTGCTGGCTCTGGTAATGGCAAACCTGCTGGCCTGGGGATGGGCATGGCACGCTTTTAGCGGCAGCACGGCGTTGATGGCCGCCAGCCTGCTGGCGTGGTGCTACGGGCTGCGTCACGCGGTGGACGCTGACCACATCGCGGCCATTGATACCGTGACGCGTAAGATGATGCAGCAGGGCAAACGTCCGTCCGGCGTGGGGGCGTGGTTCTCGCTGGGGCACTCCACCATCGTGGTGCTGGCCTCCATTGCTATCGCCGCGACCGCGACGGCGTTTCAGAAAAACATGGAATGGTTCCACGAAACCGGCAGCCTGATTGGCACCGCCGTTTCCGCCACCTTCCTGCTGGCTATGGCGCTGGTGAACATGGTGATCCTGCGCGGCGTCTGGCGCAGTTTTCAGGCGCTGAAACAGGGCAGGCCCGTGCAGGGCGACATCACTCTCCCTGCCCAGGGCGGCGTCATGAACTGGCTGTTTGGCAAAACCTTCCGCCTGGTGAATAAAAGCTGGCAGATGTACCTGGTCGGTTTCCTGTTTGGCCTCGGCTTTGACACGGCTACCGAGATTGGCGTGCTGGGGATCTCTGCCGCCAGCGCGTCAAGCGGGATGTCGGTGTGGTCAATCATGGTCTTCCCGGCGCTCTTCGCCAGCGGCATGGCGCTGGTGGATACCCTCGATAACCTGCTGATGGTCGGTGCCTACGGCTGGGCGTTCAACAAGCCGCAGCGCAAGCTCTACTACAACATGACCATTACCGGCACCTCCGTGGTGGTGGCGCTGTTTATCGGCGGGCTGGAAGCGCTGGGTCTGCTGATGGACAAATTTGCCCTCAGCGGCGGCGTGTGGGATCTGATTGGCGCGGTAAACGACAACCTGGGCAACGCCGGGTTTGTTGTGGTCGGGCTGTTTGTCGCCTGCTGGCTGATCTCCATGGTCAACTACCGCTGGCGCGGCTACGACGCGCTGGTGGTACGTTCCTGAACCGGCTCCTGCACGGCGCAACCTCCGCGACTTCCTCAATGGCTGGCGCATAGCGGCATACCGATAAAAAGATGCTGAAAATATAGGTCTTTTGCGGAATAAAATATATTCCGCATTCTTCGCTTGTGTGAAATAGCGAGAAAGATAATTGAGTTATTTATAAAAATTCGCCATGATTTGCCTCCTGCTGATGATGTCTTTTCAGACTGAGTCGGCTGCCAATAATAAATCTGGATGATGTTTTTAAGCTATTTAATATTAAAGCGTTTACGAAAATAATAAATAAGGGATTGATGGCGATGATATATCTACTTTGCATTTATTTGATGAATAGAATGCGTAAGAAAAAGCCCCGGAATATCGGGGCGGTGAATAATAAAATTCAAAGGTTAACTCTGCGTAGACTCGTTGTTGGACGGATAAACGAAGCGCCGCCCGGCAACGAGAGGGTTAAGCAGGTAACAGTTTCAGCAGTGCGAAAGCCTCCTTCATCCGGTCTTCACTAACCACAAAAGCGCGAATCTGACCCTCGTTATCCGCGCCGCGCGCGACCATTCCCTGCGGTTCGAGGGTAATTTGCCAGTTCAGATCCTGACGCTGCGTTTCACCGGCAAGATGCAGCGGTAATTCTGGCGTTTTGACTTTAATCAGCATGGCGGGTAATTTCAGCGGCGCGCTGCCGCCGAGCAGGTTTTTCGCCAGATACATCGCGCTTAATTGAATTGGCTGTAAAAAGGGCAGTACCTGACCGTTAATTTCAGCGCAGTCACCTAACGCGTAAATATCAGGTTGCGTGGTTTGCAGGTAGCTATTTACCTTCACGCCACGCTGTATTTCGGCGCCTGCGCGATGCGCCAGCGCGGTTTCCGGCCGCAGGCCCGTCGCGGCAACTACGACATCCACCTCAACGCTGCGGTTGCGGTCGAGCGTGGCACGAATGCCGCCTTCGGTTTTGCTCAGGCTTTGCAGCTGCGATTTCAACAGCAGATGCACCCCCATGTCGGTCAGGCGATGCTGTAAGCGACTGCTTACTTCTGCGGGCATCAGCGACGACAGAATGCTTGCCGCGTGGTCGACCAGAGTCACGGATTTACCCGCCCGGCAGAAATCCATCGCCAGCTCGGTGCCTATCAGCCCGCCGCCGACAATCATCACGCGCTGCGCGTCGCAAAGCGCCGTTTCGCTGGCCTGATACTCCTGCTGGCTGTTGAGGGTGATCGTCAGCTCGCGGCCTTCAACCGGCGGCACAAACGCAGAGGCACCCGTGGCCAACACCAGTTTGTCGTACTGCCAGGTTTTCTCTTTTGCTTTCACCTCGTGGGCGGCAGCGTCGATGTCGGTGACCCAGGTGTAAGGGAACAGACGCAGGTTAAACTGTTCTGCGAACTCACCCGCCGTCTGGCGGGTGAGGTCTTCGGCGCGCTGATTCTGGCTAATGACGTGGCTCAGATCGGGCTTGTTGTACTCGTCCATGCTGTCGGCGGCGATTACCGTCAGCGGCACGCTGGCGTCCTGCTTGCGGATGTTTTTCACCAGCTGGCGGGCGGCAAAGCCCGAGCCGATGATGACGATACCGTTGTTCATTTTGCCTCCGTACCCAGTTCGTCAAAGACGTCTTTCCCGAGTGAACACTCCGGGCAGAGGAAATTGTCCGGCACGTCACTCCACGGCGTGCCCGGCGCAACGTCCTGCAGCGGCTCGCCCAGTTCAGGATCGTAAATCCACTGGCAGACGCTGCACTGCATGCGCGGTCCGGGATCGGCGGCTGTCGCGGCGGCGCAGGCGCAGGTTTCCTGCTGTGCGGTCGGTTCGGCAGCTTGCGGAAGCGGTGCGAGCGCCCACTGACGGGCAATGTCGCGGCCGTGCTGGCGGCAGACCTCCAGGGCGTCAATATCCGGCCGCCATTTCGCCTTCAGGCTGAGGGACATCTCAAAGCCCGCATCCTGCAGGCGGGTAGACAGACGGTCTACCGCACCGCCGCTCCAGCCGTGGGAGCCAAAGGCGCTGGCGCGCTTGTTGCGAAAACGCAGGCCGGTCATCTCTTCTACCAGACCGGCAATTTTCGGCATCATCACGTTGTTCATGGTGGAGGTGCCCACCAGCACGCCCTTAGAGCGGAAGACGTTGGTCAACACCTCGTTCTTATCGCTGCGCGCCACGTTGAAGATTTTCACCGCCACGTTGGGGTCCACTTCGTTGATGCCCTGGGCAATGGCGTCCGCCATCATGCGGGTGTTGTTGGACATGGTGTCGTAGAAAATAGTGATGCGGTCTTCCTGATAGTCCGCCGCCCATTTCAGGTAGAGCTCCACAATCTGGGTCGGATTTTCACGCCACACCACGCCGTGGGAGGTGGCAATCATGTCCACCGGCAGGTTGAAGCCGAGGATCTCGGTGATTTTTGGCGTCACCAGGCGGTTGAACGGCGTCAGGATGTTGGCATAGTAGCGCTGGCACTGCTCGAACAGCTCGGTCTGGTCCACTTCGTCGTTGAACAGGCGCTCGTCGCAGTAGTGCTGGCCGAAGGCGTCGTTGCTGAACAGCACCGCGTCGCCGGTCATGTAGGTCATCATGCTGTCCGGCCAGTGCAGCATCGGGGTTTCCACGAAGATCAGCTGCTTGCCGTTGCCGATATCCAGCGCGTCGCCGGTTTTCACGGTGTGGAAGTTCCACTCCGGATGGTGGTGGTGGCCGTTGATCGAGTCGATGGCGTTGGTGGTGCAGTAGATCGGCGTGTTCGGGATGTAAGACATCAGCTCGGTCAGCGCGCCGGCGTGGTCCTCTTCCGCGTGGTTGATGATGATGTAGTCGATGGCGTCCAGGTCGATTTCGCTGCGCAGGTTCTGCACGAACTCGCGGCTGAACTTGTGATCGACGGTATCGATCAGCACGTTTTTTCCTTCGCGGATGAGATAGCTGTTGTAGCTGCTGCCGCGCAGCGTTTTGTATTCCGTCCCGTGGAAATCGCGCACTTCCCAGTCACGTTGACCGACCCAATGAATGTTATTTTTAACCAGAATAGACATAGCAACCTCTACGTAATACAGCATTTTCAAATAAGACGATTTGCCTATATCAAGTTACGTGCCAGTTTTTAATTTATTGATTTTGCTTAATTAATTTTTTTATGAACCGTAATGGGTAGTCATTATGACTATCAAAAGCAGTGTCAATATGACAACATGCATTGTCAAAATGACAGCGAGGTCACTATGAGCTTTTCCGTAGACGTGCTGGCGAAGATAGCCATTGAGCTGCAGACCGGTATCGGCCATCAGGACCGCTTTCAGCGGCTGATCTCCACGCTGCGCCACGTGCTTGAGTGCGATGCGTCCGCGCTGCTGCGCTACGAGGGGCGGCAGTTTATTCCGCTGGCTATCGACGGGCTGGCGAAGGACGTGCTCGGGCGGCGTTTTACACTTGAAGGCCATCCACGTCTGGAGACTATCGCCCGTGCGGGTGACGTGGTGCGCTTCCCGGCGGACAGCGATTTGCCCGACCCGTACGACGGGCTTATTCCCGGACAGGAGAGTCTCAAGGTGCACGCCTGTATCGGCCTGCCTTTATTTGCCGGGCAAAACCTGATCGGCGCACTGACCCTCGACGGCCTGTCGCCGGACCAGTTCGACACCTTTAGCGACGAAGAGCTGCGCCTGATTGCCGCCCTGGCCGCCGGGGCGCTGAACAATGCCCTGCTGATTGAACAGCTGGAGAGCCAGAACATTCTTCCCGGTAGCCCGAGGGCGTTTGAGCAGGTGACGCAAACGGAGATGATCGGCCTTTCTCCGGGCATGGCACAGCTCAAAAAAGAGATTGAGATTGTCGCCGCCTCAGATTTGAACGTGCTGATCTTCGGGGAAACCGGCACCGGTAAGGAGCTGGTGGCGAAGTCCATTCACGAAGCGTCGCCGCGCGCGGTGAACCCGCTGGTGTATCTCAACTGCGCCGCGCTGCCGGAAAGCGTGGCGGAAAGCGAGCTGTTTGGTCACGTAAAAGGGGCGTTTACCGGAGCCATCAGCAACCGCAGCGGCAAGTTTGAAATGGCCGATAACGGCACGCTGTTTCTGGATGAAATCGGCGAGCTCTCCCTGTCGCTGCAGGCCAAGCTGCTGCGCGTGTTGCAGTACGGCGACATCCAGCGCGTGGGGGATGACCGCAGTCACCGAGTGGACGTTCGCGTGCTGGCGGCAACGAACCGCGACCTGCGTGAAGCGGTGGTGGCAGGGCAGTTCCGAGCCGACCTGTTCCATCGCCTGAGCGTGTTCCCGCTTACCGTGCCGCCGCTGCGCGAGCGCGGGGACGACGTGGTGCTGCTGGCGGGCTTTTTCTGCGAGCAGTGCCGTCTCAGGATGGGGCTTTCCCGCGTGGTGCTGAGCCCGGGGGCGAGGGCGCATCTGCTGAGCTACGGCTGGCCGGGCAACGTGCGCGAGCTGGAGCACGCGATTCACCGCGCGGTGGTGCTGGCGCGGGCGACGCGTTCGGGTGACGAAGTTGTGATCCACGCGCATCATTTTGCGCTGCAGGATGAAACCGCACCGGCAATCGCCCAGGCTCTACCAGAAACGGTGAATGAAAATCTGCGCGAAGCCACTGAGGCGTTTCAGCGTCAGATGATTACCCGCGCGCTGGAGCAGAATAACCGCAGCTGGGCGGCGTGCGCGCGGGCGCTGGAGATGGACGTCGCCAACCTGCACAGGCTGGCGAAGCGTCTGGGACTGAAGGGTTAGATAATGCCGGCCTGATAGAAATCCTGCAGGTTGATGGCGCCGCACAGCCTGCCGGCGTCATCCACCACCGGTGCGGCGGTAATTTTGCGCTTCATCAGCACCTCTTTGGCTTCAATGGCGCGGCTCTCGGCGTTGAGCGTCAGGCCGCCTTTGGTCATGGCGTCCGACACGTTGGTTTCCAGCCTGCCGCCGCCCACCAGCCAGCGGCGCAGGTCGCCGTCGGTGAACACGCCCTTAACGCTCCCGCTGTCATCGCAGACCGCTACCAGCCCCAGACCGGTGCGGCTGAGTTCCAGCATCGCGTCCATGACGCTGGTATCGAGTTTGACCTGCGGAATGGCATCGTCGGTGCGCATCAGGTGGTGAACCTTGTTGAGCAGGCGTGCGCCGAGCGCGCCCGCCGGATGCGAACGGGCGAAATCTTCTTCGTTAAAGCCGCGCGCCTGCATCACCGCCATTGCCAGCGCGTCGCCCATCATCAGGGTGTTAACGGTGCTGGAGGTTGGGGCGAGGTGCATCGGACAGGCTTCACGCTCAACGGAAATATCCAGCGTCGCCTTGGCGGCCAGCGCCAGCGGCGAGCGGGATTTGCCGGTCATCGCCAGCAGGGCGACCGATTTTTCCTGCAGGCGCGGAATAATCAGGTCCAGCTCTTTGGCCGAACCGGAGTAGGAGATAAACAGCATCACGTCGCGGCTTTCAATCATCCCCAGATCGCCGTGCAGCGCCTCTGCCGGATGCACAAAAAACGCCGGGGTGCCGGTGCTGGCGAGCGTCGCGGCAATCTTTTTGCCGATATGGCCGGATTTACCGATGCCCGCCACGATCACTTTGCCTTCGCAGTGGATAATGGTGTTGGCGGCGCGGACAAAATCCTCGCCCAGACGTTCCGGCAGGCGGCTGGCTTCCTGCAGTTCCAGCATCAGCGTCTGGCGGCCCGTTTCTAACAGAAAATCACTCATCTCTCTCTCCGGTTACGATCACGTCGATTCCTTTCTCTTGCAGCGCTTTTTTGAACGCCGGATCGATACCCGCGTCGGTAATCAGCTTATCAACGCTTTCAAGGCTACAGACAATGTTGGGGCTTTTGCGGCCAAACTTCGACGAGTCTGCCATCAAAATCACTTCCCGCGCGGCGTTGCACATGGCTTTACTGACGCTGAACACTTCGTTGAACGTCGTAACACCGGCGTTCAGGTCGATGCCGTCGGTGCCCATAAAGAGTTTATCAAAGCTGAAGTGGTCGAAGGCATTCTCCGCCAGCTGGCCGTGAAACGACGCCGATTTTTTGCGGAAGGTGCCGCCGGGCATCAGGATGGTCTGCTCGCAGTCGTTCTCCGACAGGGCGTTGACGATGTGCAGGCTGTTGGTCATCACCGTGATGTTGTTAAAGCGGCTGAGCAGCGGGATCATCTGCAGGACGGTGCTGCCTGCATCCAGAATGATGGAATCGCCATCGTGGATAAATTTGACGGCGGCTTCGGCAATCAGCGCTTTCTGGTGGGTATTGATCAGCGTTTTGTGGTCGATAGGCGGGTCCGCTTCGTCCTTATTGAGCACCACGCCGCCGTAGGTTCGAATAACGGCGCCAGAGTTTTCGAGCAATACCAGGTCCTTGCGTATTGTCGTGCCGGTAGTGTCAAAGTAGTGGGCCAGATCCTCTACCGAGCATTTTCCCTGCTTTTGCAGATGTTCGAGAATGGCCGCCTGCCGCTGACGAGGTTTCATAGGCGCTTCGTTCCTTAGGTTGCGAAATGATAATTTCGCAAGTCTATAGCTTTCACAACGAAATTATCCATGTTTCAGATTAAGCGCTAATGATAGTGCATTCTGACAGAGTGGATCATGGGGAAAGATCACATCAGGCCGTAATTCCTGCAGCGAAATGCCGTTGATCGCCTGGATTTTCGCCGGACGGGCGAAGACGGTCATGCCGCGCATGATGAGGGAATCGCAGACGTGATTGTTTTCATCCAGCGCAACGGCGACGACCACGCGCGGTTTGAAGCGTCCACCGGAACGCCCGACCCCGACGCGACCTTTCTGACACAGCGCGTCAAACGCGCGGTTAAACTGGTGGATCTGCCAGCCGCCAAACGCCATCTGGCAGATCCAGGCGAGGGCGGCGACGGTGATGAGTGCGGTAACCATATCGACTCCTTGTTTTGTTCCCTCTCCCGGTGGGAGAGGGTTAGGGTGAGGGCATCAGGCCGCTCGATCAGAACATGACCTGCCCACCCGTCACGTTGATCGACTGCCCGGTGCAGTACGAGGCTTTCGGGCTGGCGTAAAACAGCAGCATGTTCAGCACGTCCTGATAATCGCACCCGCGCTTCAGCGGCACTTTATCGATGTAGTACTGCTCCACTTCCTCAGCCTTGATGCCGAGCTTGGTGGCATACTGCGGCAGCAGGGACTGGAACATCGGCGATTTCAGCAGGTTACCCAGCATCAGCGAATGCACGGTAATGCCGTACTCGGCCAGATCCAGCGCCAGAGACTGCGTCAGCCCCACGCCGCCAAACTTCGCCGCGCTGTAGCCGGAGTTATGCTTGCTGCCCACTTTCCCCGATTTGGAGTTGATCTGAATGATGCGCCCCTGAATGCCGTCGCGGATCATCAGACGGGAAAACTCGCGGGCGCAGAGGAAATAGCCCACCAGATTCACCTGCAGCGAACGGTCAAAATCCCCCAGTTCGAAATCGCTGATAAAGGCCGCTTTCGCAATCCCCGCGCTGTAGACCAGCAGGTCGGTACGCCCAAAAATCTCGTCCACGCCGCGGGCCAGCGCCATCACGCTCTGTTCGCTGGTGGCGTCGGCGCCAAACCCGTACGCCATCCCTTCGCCAAACTCGGTGTTAATGGTGTCCGCCACGCGGGCGGCTTTTTCACTCTGAATGTCCACTACCGCCACGCGGTAGCCCTCTGCGGCAAGCCCACGGCAGAGGAACTCGCCTAAGGTTTGTCCTCCACCAATGACAACGGCAACCTGACTCATGTGTTTCTCCTTAATTACGCAACAAATTTTAACGTGCAGCCCGGGGTGACAGCCTGCGGAACCGGGCCCGCCACGTGAACCGTGCCGGGATATTCGGCCTGCGGCTGGCCGTCGAAACGCAGGGTGATGTGCCCCAGCTCGCGCAGGTTTTGCTCGGCGACGTCCCCGACGGCGGTCACGGCATAGCGCGCCTCGCCCAGCTCCAGCTGGCTCCCGGCCTTCAGCTCGCCCTTCAGCTCGCCGTGACAGTGGATAAAGCAAAACTCTTCGATATCCGCCGGGGCGCCTTCGCGGAAGGTGATCAGCATCTGGTCGCTCAGCGCGTCAGCCGCGCTCTGGCCGATGCGGGTAATGGTGGTCTGGTAAATCACGGTCATCGCAGGAACCTCTTATTGATAAATAAAGCCGGAGACAAACCAGGCAATCAGCACCGTCGGCGCGCCCGTCAGGAAGCGGCTCACCAGCACGGACGGCACGCCCACGCGCACGGTGTCCTGGCGCGCTTCGGCCAGCGACAGCCCTACGGGGATGAAGTCGCACGCCGCCTGGGCGTTAATGGCGAACAGGGCGGGCAGGGCGAGGTGCGGGGGAATGTTCCCCAGACCAATCTGCACGCCAATCAGCACGCCGATGACCTGGGCAATCACCGCGCCCGGGCCGAGGAACGGCGACAGCAGCGGGAAGGAGCAGATCAGCGCCAGCGTCACCAGCCCGAGCGGGTGGCTCGCGAGCGGGGCGAGGCCGTGGGCAATCCAGTCGCCCAGGCCGGACGCCATGATGATGCCGATCAGCGCCGAGACGAATGCCATAAACGGCAGAATGGTTTTCAGCACCGTGTCGATGGTGTCGCGCCCGGACTGGAACAGTACCGCCACGGCGGAACCCATGCCCATCCCGACCTTCGCCAGCAGGCCGTCGCTCTGTTCGGTGATTTTCTTGCTGGTGTCGTACTCGCGCGGGGCCGCTTTTTGCGGCGCGGCTGTGCCATTCACCAGCGTGATGTTGTCCTCCTTCACGCCTGAGACATAAATGTCCTCAAGGATGTACTGTGCCAGCGGGCCGGATTTTCCGGTGGAGTGAATATTCACCGTCGGAATGCGGCGCTTCGGATAGATACCGCAGCGCAGCGTGCCGCCGCAGTCGATTACCGCCACGCCGATTTCCGCTTCCGGCGGCTCGCCTTCCTTGAAGCCGTCGACCGCTTCCCAGCCGGTCAGCTCGCGCAGCCTGTCGACGATCGCCGGGCGCGTGCCTGCGGTGATGTAGACGATCTTTTTGCCTTCGGTGGCGTCGAACTCCAGCGGGCCGCCCCAGCCGCCCGTGCCTTTCTCAATGCGGATCCGGTTCATGCTGTGGCTCCTGAAAGATGGACTTTCTGTTCAAGCTGGATGCCCATTTTTTTCTCAAAAATGGCGGTGGTGAGGTCGGTCACCCAGCCGCGGAAGAAGTTGGTGACCAGGCCAACCAGCAGGTAGCTCACCGCCAGCGGGCCGAGCGGCAGGCCAAGGGTGGTGAGGCCGCTGGCGATCCCGAGATAGACGAACAGCTCGCCGGGGTTAATGTGCGGGAACAGGCCGTTCATCGAATGGCAGCTGTAGGAGGCGGCGGCGTAGTAGCTCGGCTTGTACTTTTCCGGCATGAAGCGACCGAGGCTTAAGGTCATCGGGTTGCAGAACACGAAGGTACCGATGAACGGCAGTACCAGGTAGCGGGACAGCGGATTCCCGGCACAGCGCTGGGCGAAGCGTTCAATGCGCTGCTGGCCGATAAAGTTGATCAGCGCGTTCATGATCACCAGCAGGCTGATCAGCAGGGGCAGGATCCCGGTCACCATGCCGGTGAACACTTCTCCGCCTTTCTGAAACAGCCCGATGAACCACTCGGCGCCGTGGGTGATGGTTTCTATCATTCTTCTCTCCTGTGGGTCTTTTTTGTTTTTGTCTGACTGGGCTAATAATAATCACTTTGAAAGGTTTTAAAGTGTTAATTGGATCTCACAATGAAAGAAAAAAGGATTATTTTGAAAGTTTATTGGTGGGGGAATGATTTTCGGTGGAAAAAAGCGCGGATTTGCGTGGGGAAGGCGCGTACCGCTTCCTTGAGGTGTTGCGGATGCTTTACCATACTGGGTTCTTATCGAACCCGTTAAATGGATGTCTCATGTTCAAGCGTCGTTATGCAGCGCTGTTGCCTGCGCTTATTCTGCTGTCTGCCTGTAGTAGCAAACCTAAGACCGAAGCCGTTCAGCAAACGGCGGGCGCGCCTTCCGGAGGATTCCTGCTGGAGCCGCAGCACAATATGATGCAGATGGGCGGCGACTTCGCGAATAATCCGGCGGCCGAGCAGTTCATCGATAAAATGGTGAGCAAGCACGGCTTTGACAGACAGCAGCTGCACGAAATTTTGTCCCAGGCCAGGCGTCTGGACTACGTGCTGCGCCTGATGGACAGGCAGGCGCCGACGGCCCAGGTGCCGAGCGGGCCGAACGGCGCGTGGCTGCGCTACCGCAAACAGTTTATTACCCCAGACAACGTGCAAAACGGCGTGGTGTTCTGGAATCAGTATGAAGACGCGCTCAACCGCGCGTGGCAGGTGTACGGCGTACCGCCTGAAATCATCGTCGGGATTATCGGCGTGGAAACCCGCTGGGGCCGCGTGATGGGTAAAACCCGCATCCTGGATGCGCTGGCGACGCTCTCCTTTAACTATCCGCGCCGCGCGGAGTATTTCTCTTCCGAGCTGGAAACCTTCCTTCTGATGGCGCGCAGCGAGCAAGACGATCCGCTCGATCTGAAAGGGTCGTTTGCCGGCGCGATGGGCTACGGCCAGTTTATGCCGTCCTCCTATAAACAATATGCCGTCGACTTTAACGGGGACGGTCATATCAACCTGTGGGATCCGGTAGATGCCATCGGCAGCGTGGCAAACTACTTCAAAGCGCACGGCTGGACGCCGGGCGGCCAGGTGGCGGTGCAGGCGAACGGTCAGGCGCCGGGGCTGGAAAACGGCTTCAAAACCAACTACAGCATTTCGCAGCTGGCAGCTGCAGGCCTAACGCCAACGCAGCCGCTGGGCAACGCGCAACAGGCAAGCCTGCTGCGTCTGGACGTGGGAACCGGGTATCAGTACTGGTACGGTCTGCCGAACTTCTACGTCATCACCCGCTATAACCACAGCACTCACTATGCGATGGCCGTATGGCAGCTGGGGCTGGCGGTGTCTCAGGCGCGCGTGCCTGCGGCGTCTCCGTTTAGTCAGTAAGTTGCTCAGACTGGTAGGCCGGGTAAGGCAACGCCGCCACCCGGCATGGCTGCACGCACGGTGCGGCCTGATGCCCTCACCCTGACCCTCTCCCACGGGAGAGGGAAATTCTTCAGAAACATTTCGCCACACTCCCTTTTCAAACCCGCCATTTACATCTTAACTGCCTTTCATTATTGTTATGTTATAACATTTAATTCGGTGTCGACATGTCAACGTCACTTTTTTCTCTGTCTGCTCTGGTTCGGCTTTTGCTAGCGCTGGTGCTTGTTGTCTTTATCGGGCTGGCCGTGCGCTGGGCGGTGGCACTGCCATGATTGTGATGAATGAACTGGTCGCGGGTTATGAACGCCAGCCGATTACGCGGCCCCTCTCGGGCACGATTGAGCGCGGCAGCATGACCGCCATTATCGGCGCTAACGGCTGCGGGAAATCCACGCTGCTGAAAACGCTGGCGGGGTTTATTCCTCCCGTCAGCGGCGGTTTCCGCTGGCAGGGTAAGCGCCCGGTCATCGGCTGGCTGGCACAGCGTCACGCCCTGGAGGCGCAGTTTCCGCTGACCGTACAGGACGTGGTAAGCATGGGCTGCTGGCCGGGCATGTCGATTTTTTCCGGGTTTCGTCGCGAAACGCGGTTGCGCATTGCCAGCGCGCTTGAGCGCGTCGGGCTTGAGTCCATGGCGTTATCCACCATCGATGAACTCTCCGGCGGTCAGTTTCAGCGCATGCTGTTTGCCCGCGTCCTGGTGCAGCAGGCGCCGCTGGTGATGCTGGATGAACCCTTTACCGGGGTCGATGAAGTCACCTGCAGCGTGCTGATGGATTTGATGCTGGAGATGTATATGCAGGGGCAAACGCTGCTCGCGGTACTGCACGACAGCGAGCGCGTGTCGCGCCATTTCCCGCAGACGCTGCGGCTGGATGCTGACGTTCCCCAGTGGAAAACCGAGCGGGTGAGGGTGGCATGATCTGGCATCTCTTTTTTCAACCGTTCATTGAGTACGGCTTTATGCGTCGCGCGCTGGTGGTTTGCCTGGCGCTTTCCGTCAGCACCACCGCGCTCGGCGTGTTTCTTCAGCTGCGTCGGATGAGCCTGATGGGCGACGCCCTTTCTCACGCCATTTTGCCGGGTGTCGCCGTGGGGTATTTGCTCAGCGGTATGTCGCTGCTGGCGATGAGTATTGGCGGTTTTATCACGGGAATTACCGTGGCGCTGCTGGCCGGTCTGGTCAGTCGACGCACGCCGCTGAAAGAAGATGCCAGCTTTGCCGGGTTTTATCTTGGCTCGCTGGCGCTGGGGGTCACGCTGGTGTCGCTGCGCGGGTCGAATGTCGATCTGCTGCATCTGCTGTTTGGCTCTATCCTCGCCGTGGACAAGGACGCCGCGCTGTTTGTCACGGGCGTGTGTATGTTCACCCTTATCACACTGGCGCTGTTTTATCGCGGGCTGGTCACTGAAGCGTTTGATACTGCCTGGCTGCAGGTGAACGCCCGCTGGCTGCCTGGCCTGCTGCACGGACTGTTTCTGGCGCTGCTGGTGCTTAACCTGGTGGCCGGTTTTCAGGTGCTCGGCACGCTGATGGCCGTCGGGCTGATGATGCTTCCGGCCGTGGCGGCACGCTGCTGGGTGCGCACGTTACCTGCCTTACTCCTGATGGCGGGTATCAGCGGTATTTTCTGCGCATGGCTGGGGCTGAG
This sequence comes from Enterobacter cloacae complex sp. P16RS2, assembly GCF_014982155.1. NCBI lineage: Bacteria > Pseudomonadati > Pseudomonadota > Gammaproteobacteria > Enterobacterales > Enterobacteriaceae > Enterobacter > Enterobacter cloacae complex sp. P16RS2. Next base: position 69,346 of record NZ_JADCKW010000042.1, read on the forward strand.
CCTCTCCTGGGCGATGAGCCTACCTGCCGGGCCGTCCATCGTGCTCACCGCCAGCGCGCTGTTCTTTATTTCCATTTTACTGGGTACGCGAAGCAGGCTCGCTGGCAGCCTGCGGGCGTATTTTTAACGCAAGGGGAAACGATGAAACGTACAGGATTTGTAGTGGCGCTCGCGCTGGGGATGATGTCGCACAGCGTGATGGCGAAAACGCTGAATGTGGTGACCAGCTTTTCGATTCTGGGGGATATCACGCAGGAGGTAGGCGGCGACCATGTGAACGTGACGACGCTGGTCGGGCCGGACGGCGATCCGCATACCTTTGAACCGTCGCCGAAAGACAGCGCCGCCCTGAGCAAGGCTGATGTGGTGGTGGTGAACGGCCTGGGGCTGGAAGGCTGGCTTGATCGTCTGGTGAAAGCCTCCGGGTTCAAAGGGCAACTGGTTGTGGCCTCAACAGGAGTGAAAACCCACACGCTTGAGGAAGATGGAAAGACTGTGACCGATCCCCATGCGTGGAACAGCGCGGCGAACGGGGCGCTCTATGCACAAAATATCCTGAACGGGCTGGTGAAAGCCGATCCGGATGACAAAGCCGTGCTGGAAGCCTCTGGCAAAACGTATATCGCGCAGCTCAGCCAGCTGGATAACTGGGCCAAAACGCGCTTTAGCCAGATCCCGCCGGCGAAGCGTAAAGTGCTGACCAGCCATGACGCGTTCGGCTATTTCAGCCGCGCCTACGGCGTGACGTTTATGGCGCCGCAGGGGCTGTCGTCTGAGAGCGAAGCCAGCGCGGCGCAGGTCGCCGAGATTATCAATCAGATTAAAGCCGACGGCGTGAAAACCTGGTTTATGGAAAATCAGCTCGATCCGCGTCTGGTGAAACAGATTGCATCGGCGACGGGCGCACAGCCCGGGGGCGAGCTTTACCCCGAAGCGCTGTCGGCAAAAGGTGGGGTGGCTGACACCTACGTTAAGGCGTTTCGCCACAATGTGCACACCCTCGCTGAGAGCATGAAATAACTTTTCCACCGCCGGTGCGTCCGTACCGGCTTTTTTCTGAAGCCCCCTCGTAAAACCTGAAGTGCATCCCCACATCTGACGAGAAAGTGCTATCTTGTGCAGCACGTTTTTCTGATGCCTGGAGCGAGAATGACTGACCATGAATTGATGCAGCTTAGCGAGATCGTTGGCCTTGCGCTGAAGCAGCGTGGCGCGACAATCACCACCGCGGAATCCTGCACCGGCGGCTGGGTGGCGAAAGCGATTACCGATATTGCCGGCAGTTCCGCCTGGTTTGAACGCGGTTTTGTGACCTACAGTAACGAAGCTAAAGCTCAGATGATTGGCGTGCGCGAATCCACGCTTGAACAGCATGGCGCGGTCAGCGAACCGGTGGTGATCGAGATGGCCATTGGCGCACTCAAAGAGGCGCGGGCAGATTACGCCATTTCCATTAGCGGCATTGCGGGCCCGGACGGCGGCAGCGACGTAAAGCCTGTCGGCACCGTCTGGTTTGGGTTCGCCACCGCCAAAGGGGAAGGGATCACCCGCCGGGAGTGCTTCAGCGGCGATCGCGAAAGCGTGCGTCGTCAGGCAACCGTTTATGCGTTAAAAACGCTCTGGCAACAATTTCTACAAAACACTTGATACTGTATGACCGTACAGTATAATTGCACCAACAGAACAGAAATCCACGGTGAAGCACAGTCGCTTCTCCCGGCATGACAGGAGTAATAATGGCTATCGACGAAAACAAACAGAAAGCGTTGGCGGCAGCACTGGGCCAGATCGAAAAGCAATTCGGTAAAGGCTCCATCATGCGCCTGGGTGAAGACCGTTCCATGGATGTGGAAACCATCTCCACCGGTTCGCTTTCTCTGGATATCGCGCTGGGCGCTGGCGGTCTGCCTATGGGCCGTATCGTAGAAATCTACGGGCCAGAGTCCTCCGGTAAAACCACACTGACGCTGCAGGTGATCGCTGCGGCACAGCGCGAAGGTAAAACTTGTGCGTTTATCGATGCCGAGCACGCGCTGGACCCTGTTTATGCTCGCAAGCTGGGCGTGGATATCGACAACCTGCTGTGTTCTCAGCCGGACACCGGTGAGCAGGCGCTGGAAATTTGTGACGCGCTGGCGCGTTCTGGCGCCGTTGACGTTATCGTGGTCGACTCCGTTGCCGCACTGACGCCAAAAGCCGAAATCGAAGGTGAAATCGGTGACTCTCATATGGGCCTCGCGGCACGTATGATGAGCCAGGCGATGCGTAAGCTGGCGGGTAACCTGAAGCAGTCCAACACGCTGCTGATCTTCATCAACCAGATCCGTATGAAAATTGGTGTGATGTTCGGTAACCCGGAAACCACTACCGGCGGTAACGCACTGAAATTCTACGCCTCTGTCCGTCTGGATATCCGCCGTATCGGCGCGGTGAAAGAGGGCGAGAACGTGATCGGTAGCGAAACCCGCGTGAAGGTTGTGAAGAACAAAATCGCTGCGCCGTTCAAACAGGCTGAGTTCCAGATCCTCTACGGCGAAGGGATCAACTTCCTCGGCGAGCTGGTTGACCTGGGCGTGAAAGAGAAGCTGATTGAAAAAGCGGGTGCCTGGTACAGCTACAACGGTGACAAGATTGGTCAGGGTAAAGCGAACGCGATCTCCTGGCTGAAAGAGAACCCGGCTGCGGCAAAAGAGATTGAGAAGAAGGTGCGTGAGCTTCTGCTGAACAACCAGGACTCTAAACCTGATTTCGTGGTGGATGCCGCGGATGCTGAAGAAACTAACGAAGACTTTTAATTCTTTCGTTTAAAAATGAAGGGCTGCTGATGCGGCCCTTTTTGCATTTCTGAATCAGCAGGTTTTTTATGAGTGAACCGACAACACGTCGACCCGCGTATGCACGCTTGCTGGACCGTGCGGTGCGCATCCTGGCCGTTCGTGACCACAGTGAACAGGAGCTGCGGCGCAAACTGTTGGCTCCGGTGATGAGTAAAAACGGGCCGGAAGAGATTGATGCCACCGCGGAGGATTATGACCGCGTGATTGCCTGGTGCTATGAGCATCATTATCTCGATGACGAGCGCTTTGCCTCACGGTTTCTCGCCAGCCGCGGCCGTAAAGGATATGGGCCCGCGCGCATCCGGCAGGAGTTGAACCAGAAAGGGGTGGCCCGGGAGTCCATCGAAAAAGCGATGCGCGAATGCGATACTGACTGGTGCGAGCTGGCCAGAGAACAGGCGATTCGTAAATACGGCGAACCGCTACCGCGTGAATTTTCAGAAAAAGTCAAAATCCAGCGCTTTTTGCTCTACCGCGGCTTTCTCATGGAAGATATTCAGGATATCTGGCGTAATTTTGCCGATTGAACGCATGCGGGATTTTACTTCCCACTAAAGAAAACTTATCTTATTCCCACTTTTTCCAGTAGCTGGTCTGTCCAACGGTTTACCGATACAGGCTGGCTACGACATTTCGTTAGCTTGATTTCAGGATAATTATGAGCAAGAGCACCGCTGAGATCCGTCAGGCGTTTCTCGATTTTTTCCATAGTAAGGGACACCAGGTTGTTGCCAGCAGCTCCCTGGTACCGAATAACGATCCGACTCTGCTGTTTACCAACGCCGGGATGAACCAGTTCAAGGACGTGTTCCTTGGTCTCGACAAGCGTAATTATTCCCGCGCCACAACCTCACAGCGTTGCGTGCGTGCGGGCGGTAAACACAACGACCTGGAAAACGTCGGTTACACCGCGCGTCACCATACGTTCTTCGAAATGCTGGGTAACTTCAGCTTCGGCGACTACTTCAAACACGATGCCATTCAATACGCGTGGGAACTGCTGACCGGTGAAAACTGGTTCAACCTGCCGAAAGAGCGTCTGTGGGTTACCGTCTATGAAACCGATGACGAAGCCTACGAAATCTGGGAAAAAGAAGTCGGGATCCCGCGCGAGCGTATTATTCGCATCGGCGATAACAAAGGCGCGCCATACGCGTCTGACAACTTCTGGCAGATGGGTGATACCGGCCCTTGCGGTCCGTGCACCGAGATCTTCTACGATCACGGCGACCACATCTGGGGTGGCCCTCCGGGCAGCCCAGAAGAAGACGGCGATCGCTACATTGAGATCTGGAACATCGTCTTCATGCAGTTCAACCGTCAGGCCGACGGTACGATGGAGCCGCTGCCGAAGCCTTCCGTTGATACCGGTATGGGTCTGGAGCGTATTGCCGCGGTTCTGCAGCACGTCAACTCCAACTACGAGATTGACCTGTTCAGCACCCTGATCAAAGCCGTTGCCGAAGTTACCGGCGCGACCGACCTGAACAACAAATCGCTGCGCGTTATCGCGGACCACATTCGTTCCTGTGCGTTCCTGATTGCCGACGGCGTTATCCCGTCGAATGAAAACCGTGGCTACGTGCTGCGTCGTATCATTCGTCGTGCCATCCGTCACGGCAACATGCTGGGCGCGAAGGACACCTTCTTCTATAAACTCGTTGGGCCACTGATTGGCGTGATGGGTGCTGCCGGTGATGAGCTGAAACGCCAGCAGGCGCAGGTTGAGCAGGTTCTGAAAACCGAAGAAGAGCAGTTTGCGCGTACGCTTGAGCGCGGTCTGGCGCTGCTGGACGAAGAGCTGGCAAAACTTAAGGGCGATACGCTGGATGGCGAAACCGCTTTCCGCCTGTACGACACCTACGGCTTCCCGGTTGACCTGACGGCGGACGTTTGCCGCGAGCGCAATATCAAAGTTGACGAAGCGGGCTTCGAAGCCGCGATGGAAGAGCAGCGTCGTCGTGCGCGCGAGTCCAGCGGCTTCGGTGCAGACTACAACGCGATGATCCGCGTTGATAGCGCGTCTGAATTCAAAGGTTATGACGCGCTGGAACTGACCGGCAAAGTAACCGCCCTGTTTGTTGACGGTAAAGCCGTTGACAGCATCAGCGCGGGTCAGGACGCGGTTGTCATTCTGGACAAAACGCCGTTCTACGCGGAATCCGGCGGTCAGGTTGGCGATAAGGGCGAGCTGAAAGGCAATGGTTTCAGCTTCAGCGTCAGCGACACCCAGAAATACGGTCAGGCGATTGGTCACCAGGGCAAACTGGTTTCCGGTTCTCTGAAAGTGGGCGAGGGCGTACAGGCTAACGTGGATGAAGCTCGCCGCGCGCGCATTCGTCTGAACCACTCTGCAACCCACCTGATGCACGCCGCCCTGCGCGACGTACTCGGTACCCACGTTGCACAGAAAGGTTCTCTGGTTAACGACAAAGTGCTGCGTTTCGACTTCTCGCATTTTGAAGCGATGAAACCGTCTGAAATCCGCGCGGTGGAAGATCTGGTGAACGCGCAGATCCGTCGTAACCTGCCAATCGAGACCCACATCATGGAGCTCGAGGACGCGAAGAAAAAAGGTGCGATGGCGCTGTTTGGTGAGAAATATGACGACCGCGTTCGCGTGCTGAGCATGGGCGACTTCTCTACCGAGCTGTGCGGCGGTACGCACGCATCGCGCACCGGTGACATTGGCCTGTTCCGCATTGTTTCCGAGTCAGGTACGGCGGCAGGCGTGCGTCGTATTGAAGCGGTGACCGGTGAAGGTGCGATTGCGAGCCTGCATGCGCAGAGCGATCAGCTGCACGACATCGCGCAGCTGCTGAAAGGCGATAGCCAGAACCTTGGCGAGAAAGTGCGCGTTGCGCTGGATCGCACGCGTCAGCTGGAAAAAGAGCTGCAGCAGCTGAAAGAGCAGGCTGCGGCGCAGGAGAGTGCAAACCTCTCCAGCAAGGCTGTAGACATTAAGGGCGTCAAACTGCTGGTCAGCGATCTGGCGGGCGTTGAGCCTAAGATGCTGCGTACTATGGTCGACGATCTCAAGAACCAGCTTGGTTCTACCGTTATCGTGCTGGCGACAGTGGCAGAAGGTAAGGTTTCTCTGATTGCGGGCGTCTCTAAGGATGTGACTGATCGCGTAAAAGCAGGGGAACTGATTGGTATGGTCGCTCAGCAGGTGGGCGGCAAGGGTGGCGGTCGTCCGGACATGGCGCAAGCCGGTGGTACGGATGCGGCGGCACTTCCGCAAGCTTTGGCCAGCGTTGAAAGCTGGGTAAGCGCGAAACTGTAATAACTACAAAGCACAAGCAGACGCCATAGCGGTAACGTTATGGCGTCTTGTTCACTGTGCTATCGATAACGATAAAGTCAGGTTGAGTTTGTGTATATCGGCTAAACTTACGTTTAACAGAATGTGATGCCGTGACTGCTTACACTTTACGTGTTTGTCATCGCTTACTTTTTGGCGTTATATGATGGATAATGCCGGGATACAAGAGACCCGACTCTTTTAATCTTTCAAGGAGCAAAGAATGCTGATTCTGACTCGTCGAGTTGGTGAGACCCTCATGATTGGGGATGAGGTCACCGTGACAGTTTTAGGGGTAAAGGGTAACCAGGTACGTATTGGTGTTAACGCTCCTAAAGAAGTATCTGTCCACCGTGAAGAGATCTACCAGCGTATCCAGGCTGAAAAATCCCAGCAGTCCAGTTACTGATATTGTCGCGTCTCGCTGTCGGGCGAGACGCAACCCTCCTGTCATTTTTCCTCCTCAACGTTAACGTTTAATTTCAAACGCTCTCTTTTTAACCACTCCGTTACCCTAAACTCGCCCTTACGCCGCCATTTCTGCAAAGGTTTTCTGTGAAGATGCCTGCAAAATCCGCTTATAAAACACCCTCTTTGCGGCTTTTACATGCGAATTGCGTGTGATTTGTGCAAACGATAAAAGCTTTTGGAAAATTGTTTGACTTATAAGTCCCAGAAAGTAATATATGCGCCACGCAGCGACGAGAAGCTCTTAACGAGTAACTCGAAGCACTCGAAAGAGGCGTTGTGTGGTGAGGTGGCCGAGAGGCTGAAGGCGCTCCCCTGCTAAGGGAGTATGCGGTCAAAAGCTGCATCCGGGGTTCGAATCCCCGCCTCACCGCCATTTTGCATCCGTAGCTCAGCTGG